>JAGDVQ010000118.1 GCA_023255715.1 Thiomonas sp. | reverse complement strand
GCCGAGCAGCCGGTCGAACGCACCGGGCGCGGGCGCGGTCTTGCCCAGCGCGCGCGCCAGCGCGGGGTAGAGCACGTCGCCGATCAAGGTGGACTTGCCGCAGCCCGACACCCCGGTGAGCGCGGTCATCGCGCCCAGTGGAATCTCGACCGTGAGCGATTTGAGGTTGTGCTCGCGTGCGCCTTCGAGGGTGAGCCGCGGCGCGAGCAGCCCGCCGGCCTGATCGCGGCGCGGGGTGCGGCGGCGTGGCAGCGCGTCGCTCACCCGCTTGTCGCCGCGCAGGTAGCGCGCGGTGAGCGTGTCCGCCTGCAGCGCCTGCACGACCGTGCCCTGGAACACCAGTTGCCCGCCGCGCTCGCCCGGGCCGGGGCCGATTTCGACCATCCAGTCGGCGGCGCGCATCAGCTGCGGATCATGCTCGACCAGCAGCAGTGCGTTGCCCGCGTCCTTGAGCCGCTGCAGCACTCCGCTCAGGCGGTCCAGATCGCGCGGGTGCAGCCCGATCGACGGTTCGTCGAGCACGAACAGGGTCTGGGTCAACGCGGTGCCGAGCGCGGTGGTCAGGTTGATGCGCTGCACCTCGCCGCCGGACAGGGTGCGCGACTGGCGGTCCAGCGTGAGGTAGCCCAGCCCCACGTCGCACAGGAATTCCAGACGAGACCGGATGTTGTCGAGCAGCATGGCGCTGGCCGACGCGGTCATGTCGTCGGGCAGCTGCAACGCGGAAAACCACTGGCGCAGCCGGGAAATCGGCAGGCTGTTGAGGTCGTGCAGGCTCAGCCCGGGAAGCGCCGCCAGAGTGTGTTCGCTCCAGTTCACCCCCACCGGGCGAAACCGCTGGTAGCCGTCCGCCAGCGCCGCCTCCGCCTGCGCGCGCGTGCCCACGCGCCACAGCAGCGCCTCGGTTTTCAGCCGCGCCCCGGCACACGCCGGGCAGACGGTGTAGCTGCGGTATTTGGACAGCAGCACGCGCACATGCATTTTGTACGCGCGGCTTTCCAGCCAGTCGAAATAGCGGCGCACGCCGTAGAACTGCTTTTGCCAGTCGCCGCGCCAGTCCGGGTCGCCGTCGAGCACCCAGTTGCGTTCGCGCTCGGTCAGCTCGGCCCACGGCACGTCCAGCCGCACCCCGGCCTGCGGCGCATGGCGCGCCAGATCGGTCTGGCATTCGGCAAAGCTCTGCGTCTGCCAGGGCTTGACCGCGCCGGCGCGCAGGGTCTTGCGCGGGTCGGGAATCACCAGGTCGAGATCGACGCCGATCACCCGGCCAAAGCCGCGGCAGGTCTCGCAGGCGCCGACCGGCGAGTTGAAGCTGAACAGGCCGGGGCTCGGATCGCGGTAATGGATGTCGCAGTCTGGGCAATGCAGATCGGCGGAATACTTCCAGTGCGCACCGGGCGCGGCCGAATCATCGGTGAGTTCGCGCACCTCCATGCGGCCCTGACCGAAGCGCAGCGCGGCTTCCACCGCTTCGTTCAGCCGGGCGGTGTCGTCCGCGGGCAGGCGCAGGCGGTCCTGCACCACGTCGAGCACCAGGCCCTGCGCCGTCTGCCGCTCGCCCAGGATGCGGGTATAGCCCTGCGCGGCAAGTTGCTGGGTGATGTGCTCGGCAGTCATGCCCTGGGGTATGGCGACCGGAAACACCACCGCACATCGCAGGCCGCTTCGCTCCCGCGCGCGGTGCTGGATGTCCTCCGAGATGCTCTGCGCCGAATCCCGCCGGACCGGCGCGCCGCACCCACGGCAAACCAGCTGCGCCGCACGGGCGAACAGCAGTTTGAGGTGATCGGCCAGTTCGGTCATGGTGCCCACGGTCGAGCGCGAGGTGCGCACCGGGTTGGTCTGGTCGATGGCGATTGCCGGAGGAATGCCCTCGATGCGGTCGACCTGCGGCCGATCCATGCGATCGAGAAACTGTCGCGCGTACGGCGAAAACGTCTCGACATAGCGCCGCTGGCCTTCGGCGTAGACCGTGTCGAACACCAGCGAGCTCTTGCCCGATCCCGAAACCCCAGTGACCACGACGATCTGCCCCAGCGGAATGTCCAGGTCGAGGTTCTTGAGGTTGTTCTGTCGGGCGCCGTGGATGCGGATGGCGCCGCTACCCGCAGAGGAATTCGGCGTTGTGTTGGGGGAATGTGCTGTCATCCGGGCAATATACAGTCAGGTTTTGATGACCGCGTGCTGCGGGATTTGGCCTTGCGCACCGCGTTGTGGGACCGCAATCGCCCCCCTCGGCCGCGCCCGGATGGGGCATTCTGGTCTGCTGCACAACACCTGCATTTGCGGGGATTGACGTCCCCCGATGGATAAAATTCTCAATCTCTTGACCGCGGACTTCCGATGATGCGACTGCCCAAGCGCCCCGCCCTGCTCTCTGCCCTGTTCGGCAAGCCGGAAAGCGCGCGTGCGGCGGCGCATTCGCGGCATCTGGAAATCCTCATCACCCGGCCGGGTCACCCTGCGCACAGCCTGCGCATCGATCTCGACGCGCTGCGGCGCGTGGCGCTGTGGGCCGGCGCGGCGCTGGCGCTCTGGCTGGCGATCACGCTCTACATGGCATGGGCGCAGATGTCCGGCGCAGACGCCCGGCAGCGCGCCGAACGGCTTGCAGCCCAAGCTGCGGCCACCCAATCTGCCAACGCCCGACTCCAGGCCGAAAACGGCGCCATGGCGAGCAATCTGCTTGCGCTGAAAACCAAAGTGGACAGTCTGGCAACCACCCTGCGCGGGTTCGTGCAGCAGCGCGCACAGGAATTTCCGGTGGAGGCAAGGAACAGGAATCAGGGCGGCATCGCCGCGCCGCTGAATCTGGCCAATGCCCCGGCCATGCTGCACGACGAGGTCGACATGATCGCCGCCCGACTGAATCTGCTGCTGCCGCAGGCGCAACACCTGGCCGCAATGGAAGCCGCGCGGCCGATGGGCGAGCCGGTTCCGGGCTCCGCCGACATCACCTCCGATTACGGTCTGCGTCCCAATCCGCTGGGCCGCGGGCTGGAGTTTCACAATGGCGTCGATTTCGGCGTGAACGTCGGCACCCCCATCCACGCCACCGCCAACGGTGTGGTCGAAAGCGCAGGGTGGAAAACGGGCTACGGCAACTGCGTGGTCATCGACCACCCCTTTGGCTATCGCAGCCTGTTCGGCCATCTGAGCAAAATCCTGGTCAAGCCGGGCGACCCGATTCAACGCGGGCAAGTCATCGCCCTGTCCGGCAACTCCGGCCGCTCCACCGGCCCGCATCTGCATTACACCGTGTTCTTCGGGGACAAGACGCTCGACCCCGCCACCTACCTCCTTGCCACACGATAGGACTTGCCCATGTTCAAGCCGAAAACTCCGAAGACCACCGACGTCTGGGCCAAGGACGCCAACACGACCACGGCCGCTGCCGCAATGCCCAGCAGCCCCTCCGCGCTGACCTACATCGGTGCAGGCAGCGAGGTGCGTGGCGATTTGCGCACCGCGGGCAACCTGCGCGTGGACGGCGCAATTTTCGGCACCGTACAGGTGGATGGCGACCTCGAAGTCTCCTCCACCGGCTCGGTGGAAGGCGAAAGCGTCAGCGCCCGCAGCGTGCTGGTGCATGGCTGCATCAAGGCCAAGGTGCATGCCAGCGAGCAACTGCGCATTCACGGCCGGGGCAGGCTGGAGGGTGATGTCACGGCGCAATCGCTCGACATCGAAGCCGGGGCGCATTTCATCGGCTACAGCCGCACCGGCGTGGAACAGCCGGTGGACGTGCTGCAGATCGACCATGACGCACAGGGCGCAGAACACGGCCTCGATGACGCGGCGACGCAACCTGCCGCTTGACGCACACGGTTTGACATCCATCCAGCACGGTGCAAAGGCGGCATGCTGTAATGACTGCATGTCCGCCGAATACGCCTCGTCCCGCGCTCTTCCCCTCACCGACAAACGTCCGCGCAGCCGTTCCGTGCGCTCGCTGAGCGGGCTGCTGCCGTTTCTGCGTCCGTATCGCGGACGCATTGCGGCCGCACTGCTGTTCCTGCTGCTGGCTGCCGGCAGCACGCTGGCCTTCCCGATGGCGCTGCGCTGGTTGATCGACGCCGGCATGCTGCACGCCCAGGCCAGCCGCGCCGCGCTGGGCTGGCATTTCGCCGGGCTGTTCGGCCTGGCAGTGGCGCTCGGGGTGTTTTCCGCAGCGCGCTTTTACATGGTGAGCTGGCTGGGCGAGCGCGTCACTGCGGATGTGCGCAGCGCGGTCTATGCCCATGTGCTGCGGCAAAGCCCGCAATTCTTCGAGCACACGCAGACGGGCGAGGTGATTTCGCGGCTGACTACCGACACCACGCTGGTACAGACCGTGGTCGGCACGAGTTTCTCCATGGGCCTGCGCAACGTGGTCGTGCTGCTGGGTGGCATGACCATGCTCATCATCACCAACCCCGGCCTGATGCTGGGCGTGATGGTCGTGATTGCAGTCGTGGTTGTTCCGGCGGTGCTCATCGGACGGCGGGTGCGCGGTCTGTCGCGCGCCAGCCAGGACCGCATTGCCGACGCCAGCGCGATCGCCACCGAGGTGCTCGCCGCCATGCCGGTGGTGCAGAGCTATGCGCGGGAGGCCGACGAAGCGCAGCGCTTTCGCGATTCCGCCGAAACAGCCTTCCGCACCGCGGTCAGCCGCAACAAGGTGCGCGCGCTGCTCACCGCCTTCATCATCGTCGCCATGTTCGGTGCCCTGCTCTACGGCCTGTATCTGGGCACGGTCTCGGTGATGGAAGGCCGCATGAGCGCGGGCACACTGGGGCAGACGGTGCTCTACATCGGCCTAGTCGCCGGTTCCGCCGCGGCGCTGGCCGAGGTGTTCGGCGACCTGCTGCGTGCGGCCGGAGCCACCGAGCGGCTGATGGAACTATTACATGAGCAGTCGCCAGTGCGCAACCCAGAGCATCCGGTGGCCCTGCCAGCGGTGCGCGGCGGCTCCGCAGTCGTGCTCGATCATGTGCGATTTTTCTACCCGTCGCGGCCCGACAGACCGGCGCTCGACGACTTTTCGCTGCGCATCGAGCCTGGCGAGACGGTCGCCCTGGTTGGACCGAGCGGGGCGGGCAAGACCACGGTGCTGCAACTGCTCCTGCGCTTCTACGATGCGCAGCAAGGCAGCATCCGCATCGACGGGGTGGACGTGCAGCAGGCCGATTTCACCGCGCTGCGTCAGCGCATCGGCCTGGTGCCGCAGGACGCCGTCATTTTTTCTGCCAGCGCAGCCGACAACATCCGCTACGGCCGCCCCGACGCCAGCGACGCCGAGGTGCGCGCGGCTGCGCGCGCGGCGCAGGCCGAGGATTTCATTCTCGACTTGCCGCAAGGCTACGACACGTATCTGGGCGAACGCGGCGTGCGGCTGTCGGGCGGGCAGCGCCAGCGCATCAGCATCGCCCGCGCCATCCTGAAAAACGCCCCGCTGCTGCTGCTCGACGAGGCCACCAGCGCACTCGACGCCGCCAGCGAACGCGATGTGCAGACCGCCCTCGAACACGCCATGCGCAATCGCACCACCCTGGTCATTGCCCACCGCCTGGCCACGGTGCAACGCGCCGACCGCATCGTGGTGATGGATCAGGGCCGCATCATCGATATCGGCACCCACGCCGAACTGATGCAACGTGGCGGGCTCTACGCCAGCTTGGCCGCATTGCAGTTCATGCAGTGATGCCCACGCACCTGCCGCGCACGGCAACCCGATAGCATTGCGGGCTGACCCGCGCCTGGATTTGTGCATGACGACCATTCCCACTCCCTACGAAGACCTGATGCGTCATGTCTTCACCCACGGTCAGGACAAGACCGACCGCACCGGCACCGGCACGCGCAGCGTGTTCGGCCATCAGATGCGCTTCGATCTGTCGGCCGGATTTCCGCTGATCACCACCAAGCGGGTGCATTTCAAGAGCATCGCCTTTGAGCTGCTGTGGTTTCTGCGCGGCGAGTCGAATGTGCGCTGGCTGCAGCAGCACGGCGTGACCATCTGGGACGAGTGGGCGCGCGAGGACGGCGAACTCGGGCCGATCTACGGCGTGCAATGGCGATCCTGGCCGGCGCCGACTCCCGACGATCCACACCGTACGATCGACCAGATCAGCGAGGTGCTGCGGCAACTGCGCACCCAGCCCGATTCGCGCCGCATCATCGTCAGCGCGTGGAATGTGGGGCAGATTGCTGAGATGGCACTGCCGCCCTGCCATGCGTTTTTCCAGTTCTACGTCGGCCCGCCGCGCCAGCCTGGCGAGCCGGGGCGACTGAGCTGCCAGCTCTACCAGCGCAGCGCCGACATCTTCCTGGGCGTGCCGTTCAACATCGCCAGCTACGCCCTGCTGACCCTGATGATCGCGCAGCAGACCGACCTGCTGCCCGGTGACTTCGTCTGGACCGGTGGCGATTGTCACCTCTACAGAAACCACTTCGCCCAGGTCCAGGAGCAGCTCAGCCGTGCGCCCTACCCCTATCCCACGCTGGAATTCGCGCGCAGGCCGGCGAGTCTGTTCGACTACACCTTCGACGACTTTGTGCTGAACAACTACCAGCATCATCCGGCGATCAAGGCGCCGGTCGCGGTATGACCCGGCTGATCCTCATTGCAGCCGTGGCGCGCAATGGCGTGATCGGCAAGGACGGCGGCATGCCCTGGCACCTGCCCGCCGATCTGCAGCATTTCAAGCAGCTCACTCTCGGCCATCCCATCCTGATGGGCCGCCGCACCTGGGACTCTCTGGGCCGCCCGCTGCCGGGGCGGCGCAACATTGTCATCAGTCGGCAGCCAGGCTGGCATGCCGACGGCGCCGAGCACGCCGACTCGCTGGACGCGGCCTTGCAACACGTTGCCGGGGATGCGCTGGCCTTTGTCATCGGCGGTGCGCAGCTCTATGCCCAGGCACTGCCGCTCGCAGACGGGCTGGAACTTACCGAGATCGACCACGACTTCGACGGCGACACCTGCTTTCCCGCATGGGATCGCAGCCGCTTTGTCGAAACCGCGCGCCAGACACACACTGCCCCCGAAGGCTGGTCCTATCACTTCGTCCGCTACGCCGCAAAGACAGCCGGGTAATGGTGTTCTGCGCAACCTTGTTCCAGGGCGTGGCCGTCTGGGCTGGTTTGCCCGCCACCCTGTTCGCCCTGCTGCTGCTCCTGGGCTATCGCCTCAACACCCGATTCACCTGGATCCTGCTGCTGCTCGGCGTGGCGGGGCTGGCAACCGAAGGGCTGTCCATCGCCTGTGCGGGCTGGGCGACGGGGACTGCTGTGCTGCCGTCACGCACAGGGCTGATGCGCAGCGGGATGGACATCTCCCGGCAATGGCTTGATTGGATCAACGCGGCCTGGGCAGTCGGGGCGATGACCATCATCCTCAGCTGTGGCGTCGCCATCTGGCGCTTGTCCCGGCCACAGCCTGGCAGGGAAAAGAGGTTGTGACGGCACTTGCATGTTGAAACACGGCGGATGCATGCCATCCGGTAGATTCTTCCAGGGAAACGCTGGACCGCCCCATGTTTCCCTGACCCTCCCAGGGGGCGGGTCGGCTAGCCGACCCCGGGGCTGCTCGAAAAGACAATCAGGAGACAGGATGCACACCGCACATTCCCCGGCCAACAAAACCTCGCATGTCGCCCTTGCGAGTTTCATCGGCACCGCGATCGAGTTCTACGATTTCTACGTATACGCGATCGCTGCTGCGCTGGTCATCGGGCCGGTGTTTTTTCCAAGCGCATCGCCCACGGCACAGACACTCAATGCGTTCGCCACTTTCGGCATCGCGTTCGTCGCGCGGCCGGTCGGGTCGTTTCTGTTCGGTCATTTCGGCGATCGCTTCGGACGCAAGTCCACCCTGGTCGCCACGCTGCTGACCATGGGGATCTGCACCACCCTCATCGGCCTGCTGCCGGGCTATGCCCGCATCGGCGAGCTCGCCCCCTGGCTGCTGGTCATCCTGCGCATCGGACAGGGTTTGGGACTGGGTGGGGAATGGGGCGGCGCGGCGCTGCTGGCTACCGAGAATGCGCCTAGCCACCGTCGCGGGCTGTTCGGCATGTTTCCGCAACTGGGGCCCTCCATCGGCTTTCTCGTCGCCAACGGCCTGTTCCTGCTGCTGGGGCTGTTGCTCAGCCATGAACAGTTCATGGCCTGGGGCTGGCGCATTCCGTTTCTGGTCAGCGCGGTGCTGGTGCTCATTGGTCTGTATGCCCGCATCAAACTGACCGAGACGCCTCTGTTCAAGGCCGCGGAGAACAAGCGGGCGCGGGTGCCGTTGACCGAGTTGTTCGGCCATCACTTCAAGCCGCTGGTCCTGGGCTCTCTGTCCATCGTGGTCTGCTATGCCTTGTTCTACATCAGCGCGGTGTTTGTTCTGAGCTACGGCGTTGGCACCCTGCATTTGCCCAAGCCCAGCTTGCAGGGCTGGCTGATGCTGGCCATTGTCTGCATGGCCGCAGCCACCGTGGTCTCGGCCTGGGCAAGTGACTTGCTCGGCCGCCGCGCCGTGCTCATTGCCTCGGCGGCGGCTGCCATCGCCTGGGGCTTCACCCTGGCACCGCTGTTGGGGTCCGCAACGACCACGGGGGTCGGCATCTTCCTGTGCGGCGCCCTCTTCCTCATGGGCATGACCTATGCGCCGCTGGGCGCCATGCTGCCTGAAATCTTCCCTACCTCGGTGCGCTACACCGGCTCGGGCGCGGCCTACAACCTCGGCGGCATTCTCGGCGCATCGCTTGCACCCTATGTGGCGCAGGTGCTGGTGGCGCACGGCGGCCTGCGCTGGGTGGGCGGCTACATTTCGCTGGCTGCCCTTGTCAGTCTGCTCGCCGTTGTCGGGCTGGGTGAAACTCGGCACCGCGATCTGGCTCGAACCGACCGGGTTCCTCTGGTTTGATCATCCGGCCACGCGCCTGAAAGGATTTGAACATGCGTCGAACACCGTTTGCAGGACTTGTGCTGGCGTCAGCGTTGAGCGTGGCTGCCCACGCGGCTGACGCTCCGATGCGGCCGGGCCTCTGGAGCATGCACATCCAGGGAGAAACCCATGTCGACCCCAGCCTGACTGTGCCGGTGCAGCGAGACATGAACATCTGCGTCAAACCGGGACAGAAACCAGAAACCGTGGTCGTTCCAGCGGAAGGCAAGCAGTGCACCAGCAGCCATGAAATCCTTGCGGATGGGCAGACCCAGTGGACCTTCCACTGCAATATGCCGGACGCCAAGGTCACGCAGACCGGGACCTTCGCCACCGGCCCGGAAACCTTCGATTCCCATTGGCAGATCAACACTGTCCTGCCCTCGGGCACGACCACCGCGACCACGATGCAGGTCACCGGAAAGCGCCTGGGTGGCGACTGTGGCAGGGTGAAATAAATCGCCAAAAAAACAGCCACCCGTGTTGGCTGGGTGGCTGTGTCTCCTCGGCGGGCGGGCCCGCTCTTCTCCTGTCGAATATCAAGCGACCTTGCGGTCGAAGAACTGTTCGTCCTCGGTCGAGCCCTTGAGGGCGGCGGTGGAGGCCTCGCTCTCGATGGTCGTGGTCACCGCGTCGAAGTAACCGGTGCCGACTTCGCGCTGATGCTTGACCGCAGTGAAGCCCTTGGGCGCCGCAGCGAATTCGGCCTCCTGCAATTCCACGAATGCGCTCATCTGGTTGCGGGCATAGCCGTAGGCCAGGTTGAACATCGAGTAGTTCAGCGCGTGGAAGCCGGCCAGGGTGATGAACTGGAACTTGTAACCCATGGCGCCCAGTTCCTTCTGGAACTTGGCGATGGTGGCGTCGTCGAGGTTCTTCTTCCAGTTGAACGACGGCGAGCAGTTGTAGGCCAGCATCTTGCCGGGGAACTTGGCATGGATGGCCTCGGCAAAGGCCTTGGCGTAGGCGAGGTCGGGCTTGCCGGTTTCGCACCACACCAGGTCGGCATACGGCGCGTAGGCCAGACCGCGCGAGATGGCCTGCTGCAGACCCGGCTTGGTCCGGTAGAAGCCTTCAACTGTGCGCTCGCCGGTGCAGTAGGGCTTGTCGTTGTCATCCACATCGGAGGTGATGAGATCGGCGGCCTCGGCATCGGTCCGGGCCACCAGCACGGTGGGAACCCCGAGCACATCCGCAGCCAGGCGCGCCGCGATGAGCTTGGACACGGCTTCGCGGGTGGGTACCAGCACCTTGCCGCCCATGTGGCCGCATTTCTTCACCGAGGCGAGCTGGTCCTCGAAGTGCACACCGGCGGCGCCTGCCTCGATCATGGCCTTCATCAGCTCGAATGCGTTGAGCACCCCGCCAAAACCGGCCTCGGCGTCGGCCACGATGGGGGCGAAGTAGTCGATGTAGCCCTCGTCCCCCGGGTTCTTGCCTTCCATCCATTGAATCTGGTCGGCGCGCGTGAGGGTGTTGTTGATGCGCTTGACCACGCTGGGCACCGAATTGGCCGGATACAGAGACTGGTCGGGATACATTTCACCGGCGAGATTCGCATCCCCCGCGACCTGCCAGCCCGACAGGTAGATGGCTTGCAGACCCGCCTTGACCTGCTGCATGGCCTGATTGCCGGTGAGCGCACCCAGTGCGTTGACGAAGGGCATGTCGTGCATCTGCTTCCACAGCCGATCCGCACCGCGGCGCGCCAGCGTATGCTCAACCATGAACGAGCCGCGCAGCCGCACGACTTCGTCCGCCCCATAGCCGCGCTTGATGCCCTTCCAGCGCGGATTTTGCGCCCAATCCTGTTCCAACTGTGCCACTTGCTGTTCGCGGTTTGCCATCTGCTTCTCCAGAGGTGAATGAAAAATCGATGCGTCAGCATAGTTGACTTTTGCAGCGCAGCATAGTCTTATGTCTTATATAAGAGATAAATTTATCTCCATGCAAATCAATGACTTGGATTCTTATTTTTGCAATACGAAATGAAATTTTGTTCAATGAAAGCCTGGACAGTCGCATCGCAGCAGGATGATTTCACATCACGCCAATTTAATTTCGTATTGTGGAAAACGACTGGCCACTTCCCTGATGAACCGGCCCATGCAGCCCCCTTCCCCCATGCGCAAATCGTCGCTCCGAGTTCCCCCAGTTGCCGAACCCACGCAGGCTCCGCGCCACATGGCGGAGCTGTTCTGGGTGTTCAACCACCTCACCCTGCTGGGTGTGGGCGGCGTGCTGCCATTTGCGCAGCGCATTCTGGTGGAAGACAAACGCTGGCTGCGCACCGAGCAGTTCGTTGAAATGCTGAGCCTTGGCCAGGTCTTGCCAGGCCCCAACCTGATCAATCTCGCCTTGATGGTGGGGCAGCACTTCTTCGGCTGGCGCGGCGCCGTGGTGGCGCTGGCCGGCATGCTGGCAGCGCCGCTGGTGCTGATTCTCATCGTCGCCGTCGCGTATGCCAGCTACGCACACACGCCCCTGGTGGCCCATGCGCTGCAGGGCATGTCCGCCGTGGTCGCCGGTCTGGTGATTGCCATGGCGATCAAGCTCTTCCCCGCAGTACAACACCACTGGCCCAACTGGGGCTGGGTCGCCCTGTCGTTTGCCGGAGTGGGCCTGCTGCGCTTGAATCTGCTGTGGGTCTTGCTGGCCCTGGGGCCGCTGGCAGTGGCGCTGGCCTGGTTGCGCATCCGGAGGGGTTGATGCACACGCTTGCTGTTGCCATGCCATTTTTCGGGCATTTCCTGCTGTGGTCCCTGCTCTCGGTGGGCGGGGCCATCGGCCTGCTGCCCGACATGCACCGCTACCTCGTGGTGACACAGCACTGGATCACCGATGCCCAGTTCACCTCGGCGCTGGCGCTCGGACAGGCATCGCCCGGGCCCAACATGATTCTGTTCGCGGCGCTGCTGGGATGGCAGATCCTGGGCTTGCCAGGCGCACTTCTGGCGTCTATTGGGCTGATTCTGCCGTCTTCACTGATCACCTTGGCCTACTTTCGCTACAGCCGCCTCCACAGCGAGCGTCACTGGGTGCGTGCCATGCACGACGGCATGGCGCCCATCACCGTCGGGCTGCTGCTGTCTTCCGGCTGGCTGCTCGCCAGACAGGAGGCGACCAACTGGCAACGTGTGGTGCTCATCCTGCTCAGCGTGGTTCTGGTGGTCCGCACGCGGCTCAATCCGCTGTGGATCCTGCTCGCCGGAGCCGTGCTGGGCATGATCGGCTTGATTTGAGGACGAGGATATGCTCAAACGTCTGACCGCGCTGCAATCCGAACCTGTTTACGGCACCCAGGCCCTGCGCTCCCTTGAACGGGCCGCGGCGAACGCCCTGCCTGCCCATACCCTGATGCAGCGCGCGGGGTTGGCCGTGGCTCGCTTGGTGCAGGCGCGCTTTCCCCATGCGCGGCGCATCGTTGTCCTCGCTGGGGCGGGCAACAACGGCGGCGACGGTCTCGTTGCCGCCATGCATCTGCAAGAAGCGGCCCGCGATGTGCTGGTTCTGGCCTGCGGTGCGACCACCCTGGACGATTGGGCCAGCCGCCTTCCCCCGGATGCCGCCTGGGCCTGGGGCGCGGCTCGGACCAAACGCTTGGCGTGCGCTGCATACGTGCACGGTGGCGCCCTGCCGGAGGCCGATCTGTATCTCGACGCGCTGCTGGGCATGGGTCTCAAAGGCCCGATCCGCGAAACAACAGCGTCGGTGATCAAAGCCCTCAACGCTCAGACACACGCCCCCGTTCTGAGCGTGGATCTGCCCTC
>JAGDVQ010000059.1:4011-60014 GCA_023255715.1 Thiomonas sp. | reverse complement strand
CGAGGGCTTGCGCCGCCAGCATGCCGGTCTTGATCGCCGCGTGGCTGCCCTTGATGCGCGAGGCATTGAGAAACCCGGCCTCGCAACCCACCAGACAGCCACCGGGAAACACCAGCTTGGGCAACGACAGCAGGCCGCCGGCGGTGATGGTGCGCGCGCCATAGCCCAGACGCTTGGCGCCGTCGAACAGGCCGCGGATCGCCGGGTGGGTCTTGAGCCGCTGGAATTCCTCGAACGGGCTGAGCCACGGGTTGCTGTAGTCCAGCCCGACGACAAAGCCGATCGCCACCTTGCGGTCTTCGAGGTGGTAGAGAAACCCGCCGCCATAGGTGCTCGGGTCGAGCGGCCAGCCTGCGGTGTGCAGCACCAGGCCGGGCTGATGCTTGTCTGCGGCGACTTCCCACAATTCCTTGATGCCGATGGCATAGCTCTGCGGATCGCGCCCGGCGTCGAGCTGGTAGTGGGCAATGAGTTCCTTGCCGAGCTGCCCGCGCGAGCCTTCGGCGAACACGGTGTACTTCGCGCGCAGTTCCATGCCCAGCGCGAAATGGTCGGTCGGCTCGCCGTCCTTGCCCAACCCCTGGTTGCCGGTGGCCACGCCGCACACCCGGCCCTGCGCGTCGTACAGCACCTCGGCCGCGGCAAAGCCGGGGAAGATTTCCACGCCCAAGCCTTCGGCCTGCTGCGCCATCCAGCGCACCACATTGCCCAGGCTGATCACATAGTTGCCGTGATTCTTGAAACAGTCGGGCAGGAAGGCGGCGGGCGCGGGCCTGGCGCCTGAATCGTTGAGGAACAGAAACTGGTCGGCGGTGACGGGCTGGTTCAGCGGCGCGCCCATCGTCTTCCAGTCCGGAAACAGTTCGGTCAGCGCGCCGGGGTCCATGATCGCCCCGGACAGGATGTGCGCCCCCGGCTCCGAGCCTTTTTCCAGCACGCACACCGAAATGTCGCGCCCCTCTTTCTGCGCCAGTTGCTTGAGGTGGATGGCCGTGCCCAGGCCGCCTGGCCCGGCGCCGACGATCACCACGTCGTAATCCATGGCCTCACGCGGGCCGAATTGTTCCAAGAGTTGATGCGGGGTCATCGCGGTCTCCACGGTCTGGCTGTTACTGGCACCATTTTAAGCACGGCCGCCACAAAAAAGAACGATCGTTCGTTTTTGATCCGACTGGTCTTCAGGCAGCGTAATAGAGCACCGCGAAAAAGTGACAGACCGTGCCCGCAAGCACGAACAGATGCCAGACAAAATGGGCGTAGCGCCAACGCGAATCGAAGACAAAAAACACCACGCCAAGGGTGTAGGCCACCCCACCGGCCACCAGCCAGAACAGCCCCATCGGCGCCATGCGCTCGGCCAGCGGCACGATGGCGATCAGCACCACCCAGCCCATGCCCAGATACAGCGCCGTGGACACATGCGGAAACCGCACCCCGGCCAGCGCCTTGAGCAGCAGCCCAGCCGCCGCCAGCCCCCAGACCACGCCGAACAGCGTCCATCCCCAGCCGCCCCGCAGCACCCCGAGGGTGAACGGCGTGTAGGTTCCGGCAATCAGCAGATAGATGGCCGCGTGGTCGATGCGCTGGAACAGCGCCTTGAGACGGGGCTGCGGCAGGGCGTGGTAGAGCGTGGAAGCCAGATAGAGCAGCACGGCGCTGACCCCGAAAATCGTTGCCCCCACGACGCTGGCCACGGGCTGATGCGCCGCCGCGTGCGCGATGAGCACCGGAAGCGCCGCAATGGCCAGCAGCAGGCCCAAGCCGTGGCTCAGACTGTTGGCAATCTCTTCACCCAGACTTTGCGGCCGCTCCGCGGCGATTGCATGTGCGTTTTGTGCCATGCAGCAAATGGTAAGCCCGCGCACCCGTCTGCGCACCCGCTCGGCAAAGAATCCATGCCTGTGCAAAGAATCGGGTGGCGCACTATTCTTGCGCTGGCGCAATGTATGCAGCCGTGCGCCCTCTTGCACCCCCTCAAAGATCCCTATCGTGAGTTCAACCCCGACCACTGCCGCGCTCGCCGCGCCGGGCAACGCGCCTGCCGAGCAGACCAAGTTTCGCATCCTCGGCGCGATCAGTTTTTCGCACTTTCTCAACGACATGATCCAGTCGTTGATGCTGGCGATCTACCCCTTGTTCAAGACGGACTTCCACCTGAATTTCGCGCAAATCGGCCTGATCACCCTGACCTATCAGTTCACCGCCTCGCTGCTGCAGCCACTGGTCGGCGCCTTCACCGACAGGCATCCCAAACCCTACTCGCTGGCCGTGGGCATGGGCTTCACCCTCACCGGGCTGCTCATGCTGTCGATTGCGCCGAGCTTTCCCATTCTGCTGATGGCTGCGGCGATGGTGGGCACCGGTTCATCCATCTTCCACCCGGAATCCTCGCGGGTGGCGCGCATGGCCTCGGGTGGACGGCATGGGCTGGCACAGTCCATCTTCCAGGTGGGCGGCAACGCCGGCACGGCGACCGGGCCGCTGCTGGCGGCGTGGATCGTGCTGCCGCACGGCCAGAAGAGCATTGCCTGGTTCTCGCTGGCCGCCCTGCTCGCCATCATCGTGCTCACCGGCGTGGGGCGGTGGTACAGCCATCAGCACCGGCTGCCGAAAAAAGCCGCCGCGAGCAAGCAGTCTCCGGTGCCGCCCCACCTGGTGCGCCGTACCCTGGCCGTGCTGCTGGCGCTGATCTTCTCCAAGTTCTTCTACCTGGCGAGCATCAACAGTTATCTCATCTTCTATCTGATGCACAAGTTCCACGTCAGTACCGAGGTGGGTCAGTATCACCTGTTCGTGTTCCTGGCCGCGGTGGCTGCGGGCACGCTGCTCGGCGGACCCATCGGTGACCGCATCGGCCGCAAGGCGGTGATCTGGGTGTCCATCCTCGGGGTGGCGCCGTTCACCCTGATGCTGCCCTACGCCAGTCTGGAGGTGTCGGCCGTGCTCAGCGCCATCATCGGCTTCATGCTGGCCTCGGCGTTTCCGTCGATGGTGGTGTATGCGCAGGAGCTCATCCCGGGCAAGGTGGGCACGGTGGCGGGATTGTTCTTCGGTCTGGCCTTCGGCCTGGGCGGCATTGGGGCTGCCGTTCTGGGGCAACTGGCCGATATGTGGGGCATCGACGCGGTGTACAGGTTGTGCTCCTTCCTGCCGCTCATCGGCCTGCTGGCCGTGTTTCTGCCCAATCTGCACCAGCCCAGTGCCACGCCGCCAAAACCTTCTGCGGCCTGACCCCGCGCGGCTGTGCAGCGCACCCGCCGCCCTGGCGGGGTTTCTTTTGCGCGGAAGGATGAAGCGAGGCTGAAGATCCGCCACACAGCGGCGAACCCGGTGCACCGGGTGCGATCTATTGCAGGGTGCATTTCTGTGCATCCTGAAAGGAACCCATCATGTCCATCACGCATCAAGCCCTGCGCCGGGGCGCTCTGGTCGGCGCGTTGGCCACCTGCCTGCTCAGCCCGTCGCTGAGCCAGGCCGCGCAAGTTCATCATGTCGGGACGCTGTCCTATGCCTGCGGCGGCGTGGGAGAAGGCGATCTCAAGGCGCTGCAGGCGCAGGCGCCGCACTTCAACTTGGGCTTCTGGATGGTGGAAGGCCCGCGCGGCGCCTATCTCGCGGACGTGCCCATCCGCATCCGTCATCAGGGCAAGACCGTGGCGGAATTCACCGCAGACGGTCCGCTGTGCTATGTGCAGGCGCCAGCCGGCAGTTACACCATCGAGGGCACGCACCGGCAGCAGCAGCGCAGCGTCACGGTGCAGACCGGAAACAAGAACGCCTACCTGCGCTGGTAGGCGTTGCCTGTGCCGAACGGGCTGAAGGCGAAGACCGAGGGCGGCTTTACAGCGGTCGGCTGATGACCACGGCGCCGCGCAGCTGCCCTGGCGCGTAGCCAGTGGCCTGGTCGTGCGGATAGTCGGTCTTGAGCTTGTCGGCCACGCCCGGCGCGAGTTGTTCCGATGTGCCGTGGCAGGCCAGGCACTGCGTCTGCAGCACGATGGCCTTGGCGTAATGCAGTGTGGGCTTGCCGTTTTCGGTGACCACCTCGCTCCATTCCAGGGTTTCGGGCTTGGCGCCCGACTTCAGATCGGCGTTGAGGTGGCCCAGCGCCTTGTGCTGCCAGACATTGGGCGTGCCCATGTCGACATTGCGCACGCGGGTGCCGACACGCGTGATCTTCCAGCCGGTCTTGTCGGCCAGGCCCAGGGCAATTTCCGGCGCGATGGTCTTGCACACGGAAATCGAGCCCGCCGGGCCGTTCGCCTTCATGCTTTCCTGCAGCTTGCCGCTCAGGGTCTTGAGCAGTTCGCCGCTCACGGCGCGTGTGGCCTGCATCTGCTCCGGGGAGGCGGCCGATTGCGCCAGGGCGGAAACCGGCAGGGCGGCAAGCGCCAGCGCGGCCATCAGGGGGGACAAATGACGCATGGGAATCTCTCCAGAAAATCGCGTCCTGACGTGCTGCCGGACACCGAGACGCAGATTATGTAACAACTTGTATTTCCAGTCTGCCTTAAAACGTGATCCAAACTCGCGCTTTGATTGAAATCAAGCCACCGAGGCACATCGTGCCGTGGCGACAACATGCCGCACGACTGGAGCCTCACCGAGCGATCAGACCGCTGGCTTTGGATCGAGAAAGCCCCCAGCGCGGTAGGTCAGCACCAGGGTATCGCGCCAGCCGCCGCTGGCCTCGCCCTCGGGCAGCACCGGCGTGCTTTCGTGAATCACGCGGGTATCGTCCATCAGCAGCACGCTGCACGGCTCGGACAGGGTGAAACGCACGCCCCGCTGGCCTGCCAGCTCGAACACCCGGGTCTCGCCGCCGCGAATGCCGTGCCGCGCGATCAGCACCACCGCGACAAAATCCACGCCATCGCGGTGCGCGCCTTCGGGCGTGGGGCGACCGACGCCCTCGCGGGTGTCGATGCGGAACTGATGTGCCTCGATGAACCACTGCGGCACGCTGCGCACCTGCGCGAACAGCCGTCCCAGCCCGAGCAGCAGCGGCTGCCAGAACGCCGCCTGCTGCAGTTCGCCTGACAGCGGCGCAAACCAGCGCAACATGCCGCCGTGCAGAGCGTTATAGGCGGTGGGCTGCCAATGGGCGCGGTGGGGAACGGCCTGCAGCGCCGCCTGGCCCGCTGCCGGTTGCAGGCTCTGGATGAAACTGCCGTGGCGGCGGAAACGATAGTGACCGCCGTCTTTCAGGTAGTCGTCGGGTGGCAGGTCGTCCCACAGCGCAAACGCCGCGGAACAATCGGCCAGCGCGAATCCGCACAGTGCGGCCAGCTCGGGAGCACCGAGCACGCAAAAGCCTTGCTGCTGCAGTCGCTCCAGCGCACTGCTGCCCGCAGGCAACGGAGCGCCGAAACTCAGAGTATCGGTGGACATGTCCATCACTTGCCCCAGCTGTCCTTCAGCGTGGTGGTGCGGTTGAACACGGGCTGGGCGGTGCAATGATCGAGGCGGTCGGCGACGAAATAGCCATGTCGCTCGAACTGGAACGAGGCGCCCGCCGACGCGGCGGCAAGCGCGGGTTCCACATAGGCGTGTACTGTTTGCTTGCTGTGCGGGTTGAGCGCGGCAAGGAAGTCGCGCCCGCCGGCGTCGGGATGCGCCTCGGTGAACAGGCGGTCGAACAGCCGCACCTGTGCGGCCACGCCGCGGCTGGCGCTCACCCAGGTGATCACCCCCTTGACCTTGACCGCATCGGCCCCGGGCGTGCCACTCTTGGTGTCGGGCAACAGCTCGGCGAGCACCTTGGTCACCCGCCCCGACGCGTCTTTTTCGCAACCGGTGCAGCGCACGACATAGCCGTATTTGAGCCGCGCCATGCCGCCAGGGGTGAGGCGGTGGTATCCCTTGGGCGGCACTTCCATGAAGTCCTCGCGCTCGATCCACACCTGCGCAGTGAGGTCGAAGCTGCGCCGCCCCATCTCCGGGTGCGCGGGATGCACCGGCGCGCTGCACGGCTCGGCATGGTCGGCTGCGCCGAACACCTCGGCCCAGTTGGTGAGTTCGAGCCGCAGCGGATCGAGCACGGCCATCGCCCGCGGCGCACGGGCGTCGAGATCGTCGCGCAGCGCCTGTTCGAGCACGCCGTAGTCGATCCACGACTCGGCCTTGCTCACGCCGATGCGCTCGGCAAACAGCCGCAGGCTCTCGGGCGTGTAACCGCGACGGCGCAGCCCGACCAGGGTCGGCATGCGCGGATCGTCCCAGCCGTCCACATGGCGTTCGGCAACCAGCTGCGCCAGCTTGCGCTTGCTGGTCACCACATAGGTGAGGTTCAGCCGGGCGAACTCGTACTGATGCGGCCTGGGGCTTGCGACCAGCCCCAGACGCACGAGGTGGTCGAGCAGCCAGTCGTAGAAGGGCCGCTGATCCTCGAACTCCAGCGTGCAGATGCTGTGGGTGATGCACTCCATCGCGTCCTCGATCGGGTGCGCGAAGGTGTACATCGGGTAGATGCACCAGGTGCTGCCGGTGCGGTGATGCTCGGCAAAACGGATGCGATAGATCGCCGGGTCGCGCAGGTTGATGTTGGGCGCGGCCATGTCGATTTTCGCCCGCAGCACCATGCTGCCCTCGGGGTGCAGACCGGCGCGCATTTCCTCGAAGCGGCGCAGATTGTCCTGAGGTGCGCGGTTGCGCCAGGGGCTGTCCACACCGGGCTCGGTCAGCGTGCCGCGGTTGCGGCGCATGTCCTCGGCGCTCTGCTCGTCCACATAGGCCAGACCGTCCTCGATCAGCGCGCAGGCGCAGCGGTACATGAAGTCGAAATCGTCGCTGGCATAGAACAGGTGCGAGACACCGCCGACGTTCCAGTCGAAGCCGAGCCAGCGCACCGCATCCAGAATGGCATCGACATATTCCTGGTCTTCCTTCTCGGGGTTGGTGTCGTCGAAGCGCAGATGGCAGATGCCACCAAAGTCCTGCGCCAGACCGAAGTTCAGGCAGATGCTCTTGGCATGGCCGATGTGCAGATAGCCGTTGGGCTCCGGAGGAAATCGGGTGCGGATGCGGGCCGGGTCAGTCTGCCCAGCGGCATGTCCGGCGGCATCCGCCGGATGGCCGGCAAAGCGCCGGTTCGCATAAGTGCCTTGCGCCAGATCGCGCTCGATGATCTGACGCAGGAAGTTGGAGGGTTTGTCAGCAGGTTCCATAGCCCTGCTATTTGAACAGGTCTGGAAAGGGCAAGACGACGCTGTGTTGCAGTGCAGGCACCGCCGACTCGTCTGCATGGAACGCGGCGGGACATGCGCCGGAGGAAAAAATTCGCATCGGCTGTCGGCAAGCTGAAATTCCTGCCGTTATCCCAGCACCAACGACAGGATGTTCAGGAGGTTTCCATCATGTTCCGTCACATTGTTCTGGCCCTTGCAGGAAGCGCCGCGCTGATTGCCGCTCCGGCGGCGCATGCGGACCGGGTGTACTGGTCGGTTGGCATCGGGGTTCCGGGGGTCGTGACCAATTTCTCGAATGCCTACCCGGTGTATCAGGCACCGCCCGTGGTCTATGCCCCGCCGCCCGTGCCGCCGGTCTACTTCGCTCCGCCCCCACCGCCTCCGCCGCCTCGCCCGGTGTACTACGGCTATGGTCAGGTCTACACCCCGGTGGCTGTGGCACCGCCTTACTACTACGGGCCTCCGGGGCGCCGCTGGGATCGCGACCATTGGCGGCATGACCACGGCTGGGGCCACCGCGACCGCCGTGACTGGGACGATCGCTGAGACAACCCCGCAGCAGCGGCTCAGCGCCGCTTGCTGCCACCCAGCAGACCGCCCAGCACGCCGCGAATGATTTCGCGGCCCACCGTGCTGCCGATGGTGCGGGCTGCCGACTTGGCCAGCGTTTCGAGCAGAGAGTCCTTGCGGCCCGAGCCGCGCGCCAGTCCGCCAAGTCCCTGGCCGAGCGAGTCGAGCAGCCCGCCGCCTGAACCTGCCGGAGCATCCGCCCTAGGTGCGGGCGCAGCAGGCTCCGGCGCGGCCTCTACCCGGCCCTTGAGCAATTCGTAGGCCGATTCGCGATCCACCGTCTTTTCATACACCCCGGCGACCAGCGAGCCCTGCATCAGTGCCTTGCGTTCCTCCGGCGTGATCGGGCCGATGCGGCTGCCGGGCGCCAGCATCCACACCCGCTCGGTTGGCGTGGGGCGGCCCTTGTCGTCGAGCAGCGACACCAGCGCCTCGCCCACGGCCAGTTCGGTGATCGCCTGTGCCACGTCCAGCCCAGGGTTCGGGCGCATGGTGTCGGCAGCGGTTTTGACCGCTTTCTGGTCGCGCGGGGTGAAGGCGCGCAGCGCGTGCTGGATGCGGTTGCCCAGTTGCCCGAGCACGGTGTCGGGGATGTCCAGCGGGTTCTGCGTGACGAAGAACACGCCCACGCCCTTGGAACGGATGAGGCGAACGACCTGCTCGATCTTTTCCAGCAGCGGCTTGGGCGCGTCGTTGAACAGCAGATGCGCCTCGTCGAAAAAGAACACCAGCTTCGGCTTTTCCGGGTCGCCGATCTCGGGCAGGCGCTCGAACAGCTCGGACAGCAGCCAAAGCAAAAAGGTCGCGTACAGGCGCGGTGCCTGGTAGAGCCTGTCGGCGGCGAGGATGTTGACCATGCCGCGGCCGCTGCCGTCGGTCTGCATCAGGTCAGCGATATCGAGCATGGGCTCGCCAAAGAACCTGTCGGCGCCCTGGCTTTCAAGTTGCAGCAGCCCGCGCTGGATCGCGCCGATGCTGGCGGCGCTGATGTTGCCGTACTCGGTGGTGAACGATGCGGCGTTGTCGCCAACCTCCTGCAGCATGGCGCGCAGGTCTTTGAGGTCGAGCAGCAGCAGGCCGTTGTCGTCGGCAATCTTGAAAACCAGGTTGAGCACGCCGGCCTGCGTCTCGTTGAGCTGCAGCAGGCGCGCGAGCAGCAGCGGGCCCATGTCGGAGATGGTGGCGCGCACCGGGTGGCCCTGCTCGCCGAACACGTCCCACAGCGTGACAGGGCAGCCGCCGAACACCGGCTCGGGCAAACCGAGGCTCTTGAGTCGTTCGGCCAGCTTGGGACTCAGGCTGCCCGGCTGGGACAGGCCGGTCAGGTCGCCCTTCACGTCGGCCATGAACACCGGGGTGCCGATGCGCGAAAACGCCTCGGCAAGCACCTGCAGACTCACTGTCTTGCCGGTGCCGGTGGCGCCGGTGATGAGACCGTGGCGGTTGGACAGGCGCGGCAGCAAATGGCACTGCACCTGGCCATGCTGGGCGATGAGAATGGGGTCGGACATGGCGGCAGCCTTGGTGTGAGGAGATTCGGGCGCATGGCGCGAAAGTAGAATGGGCAGTCTATCCAAATGCCCGGCCGCGACGCGGCGGTCAGGGCGCCACCCAGGAGCATCGCACCACCATGGCCGGACATTCCAAATGGGCCAACATCCAGCACCGCAAAGGCCGTCAGGACGAAAAACGCGGCAAGGTCTGGACCAAGATCATCCGTGAAATCTCCGCTGCTGCCCGGCTGGGCGGTGGCGATCCCGGCGCCAATCCGCGCCTGCGCCTGGCCGTTGACAAGGCCAAGGCAGCCAACATGCCGGCCGATACGGTGAAGAAAAACATCGACAAGGCCACCGGCGCGCTCGAGGGCGTGCACTATGAGGAAATCCGCTACGAAGGCTATGGCGTGGGCGGGGCGGCACTCATCATCGACTGTCTCACCGACAACCGCGTGCGCACCGTGGCCGAAGTGCGCCACGCGCTGTCCAAGCATGGCGGCAATCTGGGCACCGAAGGCTCGGTGGCGTTCCAGTTCCGGCATTGCGGGCAACTGGTGTTCGCCCCCGGCACGTCCGAGGACAAGGTGATGGAAGTCGCACTCGAGGCCGGCGCGGACGACGTGATCACCGACGACGACGGCGCCATCGAGGTGCTCACTCCACCTTCGCAGTTCGAGGCTGTGCGGGCCGCGCTCGACGCCGCTGGCCTGCAGGCGGAACTGGCCGCCATCACCATGCGCGCCGACAACACGGTGGAACTTGCCGGGGACGACGCCGAAAAAATGCAGAAACTCATCGACGCGCTGGAAGACCTCGACGATGTGCAAGAGGTCCATCACAACGCCGTGTTCGGCTGAACCGGCGCACACACCATGAAACTCCTCGTCATCGGCTCTGGCGGACGCGAGCACGCCATCGCCTGGAAGCTGGCGCAGTCGCCCCGGGTGCAGTCGGTCTATGTCGCGCCGGGCAACGGCGGCACCGCACTCGACACCCGGCTGGAGAACCTGCAGGTGGCCAATGCGGAAGAGCTGGCTGCGTTCTGCGTGCGCGAAAAGATCGCCTATACCGTGGTTGGTCCCGAGGCACCGCTGGCGGCGGGCATCGTCGACGGGTTTCGCGCCCGCGGGCTGAAGATCTTCGGCCCCACCCGCGCCGCCGCGCAACTGGAAAGCTCCAAGGCCTTCTCCAAGAACTTCATGGCGCGGCATCACATTCCCACCGCGGCCTACGCCACGTTTGAGGATGCGGCGCAGGCGCATGCCTATGTCGATCAGCACGGCGCGCCCATCGTGGTCAAGGCCGATGGACTGGCTGCGGGCAAGGGCGTGGTCGTAGCGCAAACCGCCGACGAAGCCCATGCCGCGATCGACGACATGCTGCAGGCCAACCGCTACGGGGTGCAGCACAACGCAGGCCGCGCACGCGTGGTCATCGAAGAGTTCCTGCAGGGCGAGGAAGCCAGCTTCATCGTCATGGTGGACGGCCAGCACGTCCTCGCGCTGGCCTCCAGCCAGGATCACAAGCGCCTGCTCGACGGCGACAACGGCCCCAATACCGGCGGCATGGGCGCCTATTCCCCGGCGCCCGTGGTCACGCCGGAGGTCCATGCGCGGGTAATGCGCGAGATCATCCAGCCCACGGTCAAGGGCATGGCGGCCGACGGCATTCCCTTCACCGGATTTCTCTACGCCGGGCTGATGATCGACGCCCAGGGACGCGCCAAGACGCTTGAATTCAACTGCCGCATGGGTGACCCCGAAACCCAGCCCATCATGGCCCGGCTCAAGAGCGATCTTTCCGTGGTGTTCGAAAAGGCGATTGCCGGCCAGCTTGACCAGGTGGAACTGGAGTGGGACCGCCGCACGGCCCTCGGCGTGGTGCTCGCCGCCCACGGCTACCCCGACAGCCCGCGCAAGGGGGATGTCATCACCGGCATTCCGCCCGAAGCGCCCGACTGCATCACCTTTCACGCCGGCACCACGCTCGATGAACAAGGCGTGCTGCGCACCTCCGGCGGTCGGGTCCTGGCGGTCACCGCGCTGGGCGACTCCCCGCGCATCGCACAGCAGCGCGCCTACGAGGCAATCAGCACGATTCAGTTCGACGGCATGCAGTACCGCCGCGACATTGGGTGGCGGGCGATCAAGCGCTGAACCGCGTTGCAGCCGGCGCGGCGACCACCGCAACCTGCGCCCGTGCCAGCAGTTCCGGCAGCGCGGCCGGGTCGAACAGTTCGGTGCCCGGCTGGGCCGCAGTGCCGCTGCCGCAGGCCAAGGCGAGGCGCAGCGCATTGGCCGGTGCCTCTCCACGCGAAAAGCCACTGAGCAGGCCGGCGACCATCGAATCACCAGCACCCACGGTGGAGACCACAGGCACGACAGGGGCCTCGCCCACGTAGACCTCGGTGGCACTCACCAGCACGGCCCCCTCGCCGCCCAGGGACACGCAGACCCAGCGCACCCCGCGCGCGCAGACAGATTGCGCCGCCGCGATGACGGCCTGCCTGTCGGGCAAGGTTTGCTGCAGCAGTTGTTCGAGTTCAACGCGATTGGGCTTGATCAGAAAGGGCCGTGCGGCAACCGCCTGCGCCAGCATGTCCCCCTGCGCATCGATCACGGTGCGCGCACCCTGGACCTGCAGCCTGCGGATCAGTTGCGCGTAGAAGTCGGTCGGCACGCCGGGCATGCGCGAGCCGGTGAGCACGGCAAACCCGTCGCCGGTCAGCCGCAGCACGGTGTCGGTGATGTGCTGCAGCGTGCTGGCGTCGAGCGTTGGACCGATGCCGCTGACCTCGAACTGCGCCCGCGGCTGCTGCTGCTGCAGGGTGACGTTGATGCGGGTCTCGCCGGCAATGCGCACGGCATGAAGCTGCTCGATCTGCCCGGTCACCAGCCGTGTGAACAGATCGCCGATCTCCCCGCCCAGCACCGTGCAGGCCACCGCGGGCATCTGCAGGCGCTTGAGCGCGCGCGCCACATTGATGCCGTTGCCACCCGGATCGAGCCGGTTGGCGTTGGCGTGGACTTTCTGATCCTCGATCAGCTGGGTGATGTCGTAGCTGACGTCCACGCAGGGGTTGAGGGTGAGTGTGACCAGTGCGGGTGTTTCCATGCCTCAACCATACCCGCCGCCACCCGGCGTTTCGATGACAAACACATCGCCCGCCCGCAGTTCCACGCTGGCTGATGCGGGCAGGGTTTCGCACCTGCCGTCGGCGCGCTCCACACGGTTGATGCCCACCGCGCCGGAGGCACCGCCATGCAGCCCAACCGCGCCCACGCGCCGTCCGTTGGACAGGATGGCCGCGGTCATCGGCGCGAGAAAGCGGATGCGGCGCACACCGCCGTCACCACCGCGCCAGCGCCCCGCCCCGCCCGATCCGGTGCGGATTGCAAAGCTGTCCAACCGCACCGGGTAGCGCCATTCCAGCACCTCGGGGTCGGTCAGGCGCGAGTTGGTCATGTGGGTCTGCACCACCGAGGTCCCGTCGAAGCCGCCGATTTGCTGGCCCTGGGCATCGAACACGCCGCCCGCGCCCGAGCCACCGGCGATGGTTTCGTAGTACTGATGCTGCGCGTTGCCGAAGGTGAAATTGTTCATGGTGCACTGGCTGGCGGCCTGCACCCCCAGCGCGCCGAACAGCGCATTGGTCACGCACATGCTGACCTCCACATTGCCGGCCACCACGGCAGCGGGCGGGCGCGGCGCCAGCATCGAGCCCTCGGGAATGATGAGCTGCAGCGGCTTCAGACACCCGGCGTTGAGCGGAATGTCGTCATCCACCAGGCAGCGGAACACATACAGCACCGCAGCGACGGTCACGGCCCTGGGCGCATTGAGGTTGTCCGGCTGCTGCGGCGAGGTGCCGGTGAAGTCGATGACGGCGCTGCGCGCGGCAGGGTCCACACGGATGGCCACGCAGATGCGTGCGCCGGTGTCGAGTTCCAGGCTGAACCGACCATCGTGCAGCGCGCCGATCACCCGGCGTACCGCGGCTTCGGCGTTGTCCTGCACATGGCGCATATAGGCCTGGACAACGCCGAGGCCATGATCCATCACCAGGCGTTGCAGTTCCTGAACGCCAATCTGGTTGGCTGCGATCTGCGCCTTCAGGTCGGCCAGGTTCTGCTGCGGATTGCGGGCGGGCCAGGGGCCGCATTGCAGCAGCGCGAGCAGTTCGGCCTCACGCAGCCGACCGGCGTCGACCAGCTTGAAGTTGTCGATCACCACGCCTTCCTCGTCGATGCGGCGCGAAAACGGCGGCATCGAACCCGGGGTGATGCCGCCGATGTCGGCATGATGGCCGCGTGAGCCGACATAGAACAGCACCTGCGCACCGGCCTGGTCGAACACCGGGGTCACCACGGTGATGTCGGGCAGGTGCGTGCCGCCGTGGTAGGGGTCGTTGAGCAGGAACACGTCGCCGGGCCGCATCGCGGCGCGGTTCTGGCGGATCACGGTCTGGATGCTTTCGCCCATCGACCCCAGATGCACCGGCACATGCGGCGCGTTGGCGATCAACTGCCCCTCGCTGTCGAACAGCGCGCAGGAAAAATCCAGCCGCTCCTTGATGTTGACCGACACCGCGGTGTTCTGCAGCTGCACCCCCATCTGTTCGGCAATGTGCATGAACAGGTTGTTGAACAGTTCCAGCCGCACCGGATCGACCGTGGTGGTGTCGTCGCGCGCGCGGGCCTGGGCGGCCAGCCGCTGCAGCTCCACATGCCCGGCTGCGGTGATGCCTGCGCGCCAGCCGGGCGCAATGAACAGGGTGGTATTGGTCTCGGTGAGAATGGCCGGGCCGTCGATCTGCTGGCCAGGCAGGCAGTCGGCCCGTTGCACCAGCGCCGCCTCTTGCCAGCGCCCGTCGATGAAGACAGGCAGCACGGCCCATCGCGGCATCTCCCCCGCGATGGGCGTGCGCTGTGGCTCCGACAGGACCGGCTCGCCGCCGCCCGCGGCCTCCACCAGAAGGGCATCCACCACCAGGCCACGCTCGGGCATGTGGTGCGCGTAACGCTGCAGATAGGTCTGCTCGAACGCGGCGCGCATGGACGGTGCATCGGCAAGCGCCACGGGAAGTGCTGCATCGCTGCCGTCATACCGCAGCAGCACCTTGACCTGCAGGCGAATGGCGCCTGCGGGCACCTCCTGCGCCAGCAGTTCCTGCGTGACTTGCGCGGCCAGCGCATCGCGCAAGGCCTGCAGGCGGGGCAGCAGCGCATCGTCCAGCGGCGCTTCCACACTGCGCTGCTGCATCGCGGTCTGCTCGGCCAGACCCATGCCATAGGCCGACAGCACTCCGGCGTAGCGGTGGATGAACACGCGCTCCATGCCCAGCGCCTCGGCCACGGCGCAGGCATGTTGTGCCCCTGCACCGCCGAAACATTGCAGGGTGTAGCGCGTCACGTCGTGCCCGCGCGCCAGCGAAATGCGCTTGATCGCACCGGCCATGGCCTGCACCGCAATCGCCAGATAGCCTTCGGCCACCCCTTCCGGGGTTTGCGGCTGCCCGGTATCAATGGCGATGCGCGCAGCCAGCTGCGCAAACCGCTCGCGCACCGTCTCCAGGTCGAGCGGCTGATCGGCATGCGGGCCGAACACCGCGGGAAAGTGCTCGGGCCGGATGCGCCCGAGCAGCACATTCGCATCGGTGATGGTCAGCGGCCCGCCGCGGCGGTAACACGCCGGGCCGGGATTGGCGCCGGCCGAATCCGGGCCGACGCGCAGCCGCGCGCCGTCGAAATGCAGGATCGAGCTGCCGCCTGCGGCGACGGTGTGGATGTGCAGCATCGGCGCGCGCAGCCGCACCCCGGCCACCTCGGTGTCGAACACGCGCTCGAGGCGGCCGTCGAAATGCGACACATCGGTCGAGGTGCCGCCCATGTCGAAGCCGATGACCCGGGCATGGCCTGCGGCCTGCGCGGTGCGCGCCATGCCGACGATGCCGCCAGCCGGACCGGAGAGCACGGCGTCCTTGCCGCGAAATCCGCCCGCCTCGGTCAGCCCGCCGCTGGACTGCATGAACAGCAGCGGCACTCCCGGCATTTCGGCAGCCACCTGCTCGACATAGCGCCGCAGGATGGGCGAGAGGTAGGCATCGACCACCGTGGTGTCGCCGCGCGAGACGAACTTGATCAGTGGGCTGACTTCGTGCGAGGTGCTGATCTGGGTGAAACCAATCGTGCGCGCGATGTCCGCCGCCTGCGCCTCGTGCAAAGTCGCGCGCCAGCCGTGCAGGAACACGACCGCCACCGCGCGCAGCCCGGCGTCGAACGCCTGTTGCAGCGCGGCGCGCAGCGCAGCACAGTCCAGCGGTTGCAGCACCGTGCCATCGGCGGCAACGCGCTCCTGCGCCTCGATCACCCGGCTGTAGAGCAGCTCGGGCAGCACGATGCGCCGGTCGAACAACCGCGGGCGGTTTTGGTACGCGATGCGCAGCGCATCGCGAAACCCACGCGTGGTCACCAGCACCAACGGTTCGCCCTTGCGCTCGAGCAGCGCATTGGTCGCCACCGTCGTGCCCATGCGCACGCACTCCACCTGCTGCGGGGTGATCCTTGCACCGGGCGGCAGCCCGAGCAGCTGCCGGATGCCGGCAACCGCGGCGTCGCGGTATTGCTCGGGGTTTTCCGACAGCAGCTTGTGCGTGAGCAGCGCGCCATCGGGGCGACGCGCGACGATGTCGGTGAACGTGCCCCCGCGGTCGATCCAGAATTGCCAGCGACCCGTTGCAGACATGGCTCGGTCCGCTGCGCGGCTCAGCTGTTCTGCACGCTGATGGTCGGGAACTTGGCGGTGTAGTCGCGGCCCTGCTGCGCCACCTTCACGGCAACCACGCGGGCGATGGCCTTGTAGCTCTGCGCGACCGCGCTGTCGGGATCGGCCACGACGGTCGGACGTCCGCCGTCGGCCTGTTCGCGGATGCGGATGTCCAGCGGCAGACCGCCGAGGTAGTCCACCCCGTATTCGGCGCTCATGCGCTGCCCGCCGCCCTCGCCGAAAATGTGCTCGACGTGACCGCAGTGCGAGCACACGTGCATCGCCATGTTCTCGACGATGCCGAGAATCGGCACGCCGACCTTCTCAAACATTTTCAGGCCCTTGCGCGCATCGAGCAGCGCGATGTCCTGCGGCGTGGTGACGATGACAGCGCCGGTCAGCGGCACGCGCTGGCTCAGCGTCAACTGGATGTCGCCCGTGCCCGGCGGCATGTCGACGATGAGATAGTCCAGATCCTGCCACGCGGTCTGGCGCAGCAGTTGTTCGAGCGCCTGCGTGGCCATCGGGCCGCGCCAGATCATGGGGTTGTCGGCCTCGATCAGAAAGCCGATCGACATGATCTGCACGCCGTAATTTTCCAGCGGCTCCATGGTCTGGCCGTCGCGGCTTTGCGGCTGACCCGAGATGCCCATCATCATCGGCTGCGACGGGCCGTAAATGTCGGCATCAAGCAGGCCGACGCGTGCGCCTTCTGCCGCCAGCGCCAGCGCCAGATTGGCCGCGGTGGTGCTCTTGCCCACCCCGCCCTTGCCAGACGCCACGGCGATGATGTTCTTCACTTCGGGCAGCGGCTTCAGGCCGCGCTGCACCGCGTGCGACACCACATGGCTGCGCACCGCCACCGACACGTTCTGCACCCCGGGCACGGCGCGCAGCGCGGCAATCACCTGCCTTTGCAGCTCGGCATGCAGGCTGCGCGCGGGATAGCCGAGCTCGACCTCCAACGAGACGTCACCGCCGTCCACGCGCAGATTTTTGATGGCCTTTTCCGCCACCAGCGAGCGGCCGGTCTGCGGGTCCAGCAGGGTTTGAAGGGCGGCGTGAACCGCAGAATCGAGAACTTGGGGCATGTTCAGACAGGCACTGAGAGATCGAGGAATTTGCAGTGTAGGGCCACCCTGACCGGCGTGAAGTCCCCCGGCAAGCAGCCAGATGGATGCACCGCGACAATACGCGGCTGCAAAAGAATTTCACCATGTCTGCCAACACCTCGGTTTCTGCCCTTCCATCCGCTGCGCATCCGCCCATGTCGCGCCATTTCATCGGCTTCATGGCCCTGGCGTGCGGAATCTCGGTTGCCAACATCTATTACGCCCAACCGCTGCTCGAGCAGTTTGCGCAGCATTTCCACACCACCGTGGCTGGCGTGGCCGCGGTGCCGTCGGCCACGCAGATCGGCTATGCCGCCGGGCTGCTGCTGCTGGGGCCGCTGGGCGACCGCCATGCGCGCCATCAGGTCATTCTGATCATGGCCGCGCTGCTCGTCCCCGCGCTGCTGGGCGCTGCGCTGGCGCCCAGTGTGCTGATGCTGGCTGCGGCGTCGTTTGCCATCGGCATGCTTTCCAGCATTGCGCAGCAGATCATTCCGATGGTCGCGCACCTGGCGCCGCCGCAGTCGCGCGGCAAGGCCATCGGTCTGGTGATGAGCGGTCTGCTGGTGGGCATCCTGGGCGGGCGGGTGCTCGCCGGTGGCATTGCCGCACTGCTGAACTGGCAAGCGGTCTATGTGTTTGCCACGCTGGTGAACATCGGCATGTGGATCATGCTGTGGCGCGTGCTGCCGCGGCTGCCGGTGGACGAAGGCGCTGCGGGCCAGAGCTACGCCACGCTGCTGCGCTCCACACTGCAACAGTTCACATTGCACCGCGATCTGCGTCTTGCCGGGATCACTGGCGGGCTGTTCTTCGCCAGCTTCAGCGTGTTCTGGGTGGGGCTGACGCCCTTGCTGCAAAGCCCGGCCTATGGGTTCGGCCCGGCGGTGGTGGGTGCCTTCGGCATTCTGGGCATCATGGGCGCGCTGGTCGCGCCGATCTCTGGCCGACATTCCGACAGGCCGGGTGGGCCGCGCCGGGTGCTGTTCGCAGCGCTGACGTTGACCCTGCTGTCCTGGGCGGTGTTCGCGCCGGGGGCGCACGGGTTGTGGTGGCTGATCGCCGGGGTACTGCTGCTCGACGCCGGGGTGCAGGGCAGCCAGATCGCCAACCAGACGCGCATCTATGCGCTGGACGCAGCGGCGCGCAGCCGCATCAACGCGGTGTACATGACGCTGTATTTCATCGGCGGCTCGCTCGGCTCGTTCGTCGCCAGTCATGCCTGGACTGCGGGCGGCTGGGCCGCCGTGACCGCAGCAGGCGCGGGCTTCGCGCTGGCGGCACTGCTGCTGCATGCCGCAGGCGGGCCGCGTCAGGCCGCTTGACGTCCCAGGTCGTCGAGCACCGCCAGCGTCGGCTCGGCCTGGTTCAGGGTGTAGAAATGCAGCCCTGGCGCACCGCTGGCGATGAGTTCCTCGCACAGGCTGGCGACCACCTCGCGACCAAACGCGCGGATGGATTCGCGGTCGTCGCCATAGCTCTGCAGCCGCAGCCGGATCCAGCGCGGAATCTCGGCGCCGCACACCTCGGAAAAACGCAGCAACTGGCTGGAATTGGTGATGGGCATGATGCCCGGCACCACCGGCACATCCAGACCCAGCGCACGCACGTCGTCGACAAAGCGGCGGTAGGCCGCCGCGCTGTAGAAATATTGCGTGATCGCCGAGTCGGCCCCGGCGCGCACCTTGTCGGCAAAGTGCTGCAGATCGTCCTGCGGGCTTCTGGCCTGCGGATGCATCTCGGGATAGGCCGCCACTTCGATGTGAAACGCGCTGCCCATCTCGTCACGGATGAACGCCACCAGATCGCGGGCATGGTGAAACTCGCCGCCGATGCCGTAGCCCGACGGCAGATCGCCACGCAGCGCGACAATGCGCTTGACCCCCGCGGCGCGGAACGCCTGCAGATGTCCGCGCACCGACGCACGGCTGGCGCCGATGCACGACAGGTGCGGCGCGGCATCCATGCCCTCGGCGAGGATCTCGCGCACCGTCTGCAGCGTGCCCTCCTGCGTGGATCCCCCCGCGCCGAAGGTGACGGAGCAGAACTCGGGCCGACGCGCATACAGACGCTGGCGCACCGCCCGCAGCTTGTCCGCGCCCTCGGGCGTCTTGGGCGGGAAGAACTCGAAGCTCAGACTGACCGGTTGTGACGAGGCCATGCATCAGTACCGGTAGTGGGCGGGCTTGTAGGGGCCGTCCTTGGGCACATTGATGTAGGCAGCCTGCTGGTCGCTCAGGGTGGTGAGCTGCGCGTTGAGGGTGGTGAGCTGCAGCCGCGCGACATGCTCGTCGAGGTGCTTGGGCAGGGTGTACACGCCCACGGGGTACTCAGCCGTCTTGGTGAACAGCTCGATCTGCGCCAGGGTCTGGTTGGCGAAGCTGGAGCTCATCACATAGCTCGGATGGCCGGTGCCGCAGCCCAGGTTCACCAGACGGCCCTTGGCCAGCAGGATGATGCGCTTGCCATCGGGAAAGATGACATGGTCGACCTGCGGCTTGATTTCCTCCCACTGATACTTCTCGATGCCCGCGACGTCGATCTCGTTGTCGAAGTGGCCGATGTTGCAGACGATGGCCTGGTTCTTCATGCGGGCCATGTGGTCGTGGGTGATGACGTGGTAGTTGCCAGTGGCGGTGACGAAAATGTCCGCATGCTCACAGGCGTAGTCCATGGTCACCACGCGGTAGCCTTCCATTGCCGCCTGCAGCGCGCAGATCGGATCGATCTCGGTCACCCACACCTGGGCCGAGAGCGCACGCAGCGCCTGCGCCGAGCCCTTGCCCACGTCGCCATAGCCCGCGACCACGGCGATCTTGCCCGCCACCATCACGTCGGTCGCACGCTTGATGCCGTCCACCAGCGACTCGCGGCAACCGTAGAGATTGTCGAACTTGCTCTTGGTCACGCTGTCGTTGACATTGATCGCCGGAAACTTGAGCTCGCCGCGCTGGTGCATCTGGTAGAGACGATGCACGCCAGTGGTGGTCTCCTCGGTCACGCCCTTGATGTGCGCAAGCCGGGTGGAGTACCACTTGGGCGAGGTCGCCAGCTTGGCCTTGATCGCGGCAAACAGCACGCGCTCTTCTTCGCTGGTGGGGTGGTTGAGCACCGCAGCATCGGCTTCAGCCCGCGCGCCCAGATGCAGCAGCAGCGTGGCGTCGCCGCCGTCGTCGAGGATCATGTTCGAGTAGCCACCATCCGTCCACTCGAAAATGCGGTGGGTGTAGTGCCAGTAGTCCTCCAGCGACTCGCCCTTGACCGCGAACACCGGCGTGCCGTTGGCGGCAATCGCCGCAGCGGCGTGATCCTGCGTGGAGAAGATGTTGCACGAGGCCCAGCGCACCTGCGCGCCCAGCGCCTGCAGGGTTTCGATCAGCACCGCGGTCTGGATGGTCATGTGCAGACTGCCGGTGATGCGCGCGCCACGCAGCGGCTGGCTGGCCGCGTATTCGTTGCGGATGGCCATCAGCGCGGGCATTTCGCTCTCGGCAATGGCGATCTCGCGTCGGCCCCAGTCGGCCAGGCCGATGTCGGCAATCACATAATCAGGGGAATTTTTCAAATCGACCACAGCGTTCATACACACTCCGAACAAAGTGGCCGGGAACGGATGCGCACCGCATCCCGCGCCCGGCACGGGTTGGGTGAGCGCCGTTGAAGGAAAGCGGCCGCGACTTTCAGCGGGCCACCTGCGATCAAAGTCCCGAGCCTGGCGACAGGTGGGGCCAAAAACCGCCACCCATGCGTTGCAACGCTCCTCGGGAAGTCGTGCATTCTATCGGTTCGCGATCCGCGCGCGTCTGCCGATGAAATGCCCGCACACACTTGGTTTTGAAACAGCCCTGCCCGAGCCGGCCCTACACCCGGGACGCCAAAGCCAGGCGCAAGCCCAGACCGACAAACATGACACCCGTCAGCCGTCGCACCCAATGCGCCAGGCGCTGCATGCGTCCCACGCCCGCCATGTGTCCACGCGCCCGCGCCGCCACCCAGGCCACACCCAGGTTGAACAGGGTGCCATTCACGGTGAACACCACCCCGAGCAGGAGAAACGCCCAGCCCTGTCCACTCGTCGATGCACCGACGAACTGCGGCAGAAACGCCAGGAAGAACAGCACGATTTTCGGATTCAGAACATTGGTCAGCACACCTTGCCAGAACACCGCCCGCAAGGTTGCAGCGGGCAGGCGCGCCGATGCCAAAGAAGGCGTCTGCGGCCTCGCACGCAGCAGCCCCATGCCCAGCCACACCAGATACGCCGCGCCCAGCCACTTCACCACACTGAACGCCAGATCGGATGCCGCAATCAACGCCGACAGCCCCACGGCCGCCGCAGTGACATGCACCAGGCAGCCCGCTCCCACTCCCAGCGCCGCCATCGCGCCTGCCCGCGCGCCCTGCTGCGCACTGCGCGACACGATGAACAGCATGTCCGCGCCTGGCGTCATGTTGAGCAACAGACCCGAGAGCAGGAACAGGGTGAAGTGGTGGATGTCAGGCATGGGTGGAAACCCGCAAAAGGTGCAATCAAAGCGCTACAGCCAGCGCGAGCGCTTGAGCCAGTCATACAGCCCGCCGCACAGCCCCACGGTGAAGACGATGCGTGCCGGATAGGCCCAGGGCAGATCCAGCTCGGGCATGTGGTGAAAGTTTATGCCGAACCAGGCCGGTGGGCAGAGTGGGCACGGCCAGCAGCGCAGCCCAGCCGGCCAGACGCTTGACCACCTCGTTCTGCTCCAGCGTCACGAGCGACACCGAGACATTCATCGCCGCGCAGAGCATTTCTCGCAGATGCGGCCGTACGGCCCCGGGCATCAGCTTGCCGGGCAGACGCTGCCATTGCGCCAGCATATCCTGCAGCGCCGCGCCGCGGTCGGTCCCTCGCGCAAATCCCCTTCGAAATCCCCTGCAGTCCGGCAGGTCATCATCGAATGAATGTTGCGAATCATTACTATTTGAAAACGATTGACTTTTCTTCCAGGAGTTTGCGATGCGTTTTTCTCCCTCTTCCGGTTTGCTGCATTCGGTGGTCGCCGCAGTGAGCGGCCTGCTGTTGAGCGCGGTCGCCACTGTGGCGCTGGCCGGTCCCACCTGTACCGACAAGCCGCAATCGGCCTGGCTCGATAGCGCGAAGTTTCAGACCGACCTGAAGGCCAAGGGCTACGCGATCGACAAGTTCAAGACCACCAAGGGCAATTGCTACGAAATCTACGGCAAGGATGCAGCCGGCAAGAAAGTTGAAATCTATTTCAACCCGGTCGACGGCAAGGTCGTCAAGGAGGAGCGCCATTGAACACGGCGCGCATCGCCCTGCCGCTGCGGCTGTATCACTGGACGCTGGCCGCAAGTTGCATCGCGGCCTGGGCAGTGGAATCCGCCTCGCGCAGCGCGCATGTCTGGCTGGGATATGTCGCCGCTGCAGCCGTGCTCTGGCGCATGGGATACGGACTGTGGGGGCCGCCAGACGCCCGGCTGAACACCTTGCTGCACAGCCCGCGCCGCCTGGTGCAGTGGCTGCGCGCCCTGCTCGCCGGGCGTGCAGCGCTCGCGCACGGCTACAACCCGCTGGCTGCGTGGAATGTGCTGGCAATGCTCGCCACGGTGCTGGCCCTTGGCATCGGCGGGTTTCTTCTGCGCACCGATGCATTCTGGGGCGATGAAACTCTGCAGACCCTGCACGCCCTCGCCTCGGATTTGCTCTGGAGCCTGGTCGCGTTGCACCTGCTCGGCCTGGCCGTGGGCAGCTGGCGAGCACGCTATCCGCTGCCGCTGGCGATGATCGACGGTAAGGAGCCGCCGCACTGACACTTGCCGCGCCGCGCCCCGCCCGGACCGCGCTACGGCGCTGGGCCGTCCGAAATCACTGCCCCTTTTCTCCCTCGAGCCGCGGCAGGTTCACGCCTTCGCTCACGGAAATCAGCCCCGTCCTGGCATAGATGCCGAGCTTGGCACGCGTGTCGGTGATGTCGAGGTTGCGCAGGGTCAGCTGGCCGATGCGGTCAGCCGGGCTGAACGGCGCGTCTTCCACCTTTTCCATGCTCAGGCGCTCGGGCGCATAGGTGAGGTTGGGGCTCTCGGTGTTGAGAATGCTGTAGTCGTTGCCGCGGCGCAGCTCCAACGTCACCTCGCCGGTGATCGCACGGGCCACCCAGCGCTGCGCGGTTTCGCGCAGCATCATGGCCTGCGGATCGAACCAACGGCCCTGATACAGCAGGCGGCCGAGCTTCAGGCCATTGATCCGGTATTGCTCGATGGTGTCCTCGTTGTGGATGCCGGTGACCAGACGCTCGTAGGCAATGTGCAGCAGCGCCATGCCCGGAGCTTCGTAGATGCCGCGGCTCTTGGCTTCGATGATGCGGTTCTCGATCTGGTCGCTCATGCCCAAACCGTGCCGTCCGCCGATGGCGTTGGCCTCCAGAAACAGCGCCACCGGGTCGGCGAAGGTCCGGCCGTTGAGCGCCACGGGCTGCCCTTCCTCGAAGCGCACGGTGACTTCCTCGGCCTTGACCTCGACCTCGGGCTTCCAGAACGCCACGCCCATGATGGGGTTGACGATGCGGATGCCGCTGTTCAGATGCTCCAGATCCTTGGCTTCGTGCGTGGCGCCGAGCATGTTGCTGTCGGTGCTGTAGGCCTTCTCCACACTCATCTTGTAGTCGAAGCCATTGGCAATGAGGAACTCGCTCATCTCCTTGCGGCCACCGAGTTCGTCGATGAAGGTCTGATCCAGCCAGGGCTTGTAGATTTTCAGCGCGGGGTTGGTCAGCAGGCCGTAGCGGTAGAAACGCTCGATGTCATTGCCTTTGAAGGTGGAGCCATCGCCCCAGATGTGGACGTCGTCCTCTTTCATCGCCGCCACCAGCATGGTGCCGGTCACGGCGCGGCCCAGCGGGGTGGTGTTGAAGTAGGTGATGCCGCCGGTGGAGATGTGAAATGCGCCGCTCTGGATCGCGGCGATGCCTTCGTGCGCCAGTTGCTGGCGACAGTCGATCAGCCGCGCCTTGACCGCGCCGAAGCCCAGCGCCTTGCGCGGGATGTCGTCGTAGTCGCTCTCGTCGGGCTGGCCGAGGTTGGCGGTGTAGGCATAGGGCTGGGCACCCTTTTGTTTCATCCACAGCAGGGCGGCGGAGGTGTCGAGTCCGCCGGAAAAGGCGATGCCGACTTTTTGCCCGGTGGGCAGGCTTTGCAGAATGGTGGCCATGAGAGGAAGCGCGGTTACGCCGCGGATGAGCCGAAGTGGCAGATGTAGTGATAGGGCTCGGTCGTGCGAATCTCGAAGCGGGTGTTGCCCGGCACGCTGAAGCGCTCGCCCACACCGGACTTGACCCAGGTGTCGCTGCCCGGCAGCTTGTATTCGCAGGAGCCGGACACGCATTCCATGATTTCGGGCGCGGCGGTGTTGAAGGTGAGTGTGGACGGCAGGATCACGCCGACCGATTTCTTGCTGCCGTCTGCCAGGGTGATGCCGTGGCTGATGCACTTGCCGTCGAAATACACATTGGCCTGGGTGTGGACGGTCACGCCGCCGAGTTCAGTGGTGCGCATGGAAGGGAGAGAAAAGAATGTCTGGAAAGGGCTATTCTAGGAGGGCGCACCAAGCGGACGCGCACCCCATCCGCCCCTGTTGAACCCACATGCATCCACGCACCCTCTACCCCCCGATCGAGCCGTATCGCACCGGCATGCTCGACACCGGTGACGGCCACAGCATTTACTGGGAGCTGTGCGGCAATCCGCAGGGCAAGCCTGCGGTGTTCCTGCACGGCGGACCGGGCTCGGGGTGCTCGCCCGACCACCGGCGCCTGTTCGACCCGGCGCGTTACAACGTGCTGCTGTTCGACCAGCGCGGCTGCGGGCGCTCGACGCCGCACGCCAGTCTGGAGAACAACACCACCTGGCATCTGGTGGCCGACATCGAGCGGCTGCGCGCCCTGCTCGGTGTGGAGCGCTGGCTGGTGCTTGGCGGCTCCTGGGGCAGCACGCTGGCGCTGGCCTATGCGCAGACGCACCCCGAGCGGGTGGCGGCACTGGTGCTGCGCGGCATTTTCACCCTGCGCCGCGCCGAACTGCTCTGGTTCTATCAGGACGGCGCGTCCTGGTTGTTTCCGGATTTCTGGGAGGATTTCATCGCCCCGATCCCCGAGGCCGAGCGCGGCGACCTGATCGCGGCCTACCGCAAGCGCCTGACCGGCACCGACCCCGAAGAGCAACTGGCCTGCGCGCGGGCCTGGAGCGTGTGGGAAGGCCGCACCATCCGCCTGCTGCCGAGCGAGGACAACATCGCGCAGCACGCGCAGGACGCGTTCTCGCTCGCGTTCGCCCGTATCGAGAACCATTATTTCGTCCATGCGGGCTGGATGGAGGCGGGCCAGCTGATCCGCGACGCAAGCAGGCTGGCGGGCATTCCCGGCGTGATCGTGCAGGGGCGCTATGACGTCTGCACCCCGATGCGCACCGCCTGGGAGCTGCACCGCGCCTGGCCGCAGGCGGAGTTTCAGCTCGTGCCCGACGCCGGGCACGCCTACAACGAACCGGGCATTCTGTCGCGCCTGATCGACGCGACCGATCGCTTCGCGGCCTGAAGCCCGGATTGCGGTTGGTCAGGCCGTTGCCGCGGCGCGCAGTGCGCCCAGCCCCGCGTCCTCGCGCAGCAGCGCGGCGCGGTCGGTGGCCTCCCAGCTGAATTCGGGCTCGTCACGGCCGAAATGGCCGTAGGACGCGGTCTTCTCATAGATCGGCCGACGCAGGTCGAGCATCTGGATGATGCCCTTGGGGCGCAGGTCGAAGTGACGCCGCACGAGTTGTTCGAGCCTGGCGTCGTCGATCAACCCGGTGCCCTGCGTCGTGACCATGATGCTGGTGGGCTGCGCCACGCCGATGGCATAGGAAATCTGCACCAGGCATTTTTTTGCCAGTCCCGCGGCGACGATGTTCTTCGCCACATACCGCGCGGCATAGGCGGCAGAGCGGTCGACCTTGGTCGGGTCCTTGCCGGAGAACGCACCGCCACCGTGCGGAGCGGCGCCGCCATAGGTGTCGACGATGATCTTGCGCCCGGTCAGCCCGCAGTCGCCCTGCGGCCCGCCGACGACGAAGCGGCCCGTCGGGTTGATCAGGTACTTGACCTCGCCGCGCATGAGCTCGGGCGGCAGCACCGGCTTGATGATGTGCTCGATCACGCCTTCGCGCAGATCGGCCATCTCGATGTCGGGCGCGTGCTGGGTGGACAGCACCACGGTGTCGATCGCCACCGGCACGCCGTTCTCATAACGGAAAGTGATCTGGCTCTTGGCATCGGGCCGCAGCCAGGGCAGCCGCCCGTCGCGGCGCAGCTGGCTTTGGCGCTCGACCAGCCGGTGCGCGTAATAGATCGGCGCGGGCATCAGCTCGGGCGTTTCGTCGCAGGCGTAGCCGAACATCAGGCCCTGGTCGCCCGCGCCCTGGTCGAGGTTGTCGTCATGCGCGCGATCCACCCCCTGCGCGATGTCGGGGCTCTGCTTGTCGTAGGCCACCAGCACCGCGCAGCTCTTGTGGTCGATGCCGAAGTCGGCATCGTCGTAGCCGATGCGCTTCAAGGTATTGCGCGCCACCTGGATGTAGTCGACCACCGCGTTGGTGGTGATTTCGCCTGCGAGCACGATCAGCCCGGTGTTGGCCAGCGTCTCGGCGGCCACGCGTGCGGTGGGGTCCTGCGCCAGGATGGCGTCGAGGATGGCGTCGGAGATCTGGTCGGCCACCTTGTCGGGATGGCCTTCGGAGACGGATTCGGAGGTGAACAGGAAGTGGTTTGCCATGACGGCCCTTTCTCACGGTTGGTCTGACGCCACCGTCTGGGTCTCGCACGGCGACGCTTTAGCGGACTGCTGTGCAGCGCACCGATTGGCGCACTGCTCCTGCCACCCCGCAAGTTGTCATTAACTCGGTGACATTGCGCTGCATTCTATGCCCGCGACAAAGCCGCGCCAATCCGTAACATGGCACCCTTTGCACTGCAGGGACATCATGCTGCTTCGCGTTTTCCGCTGGCTATCCGTCTTGCCTCTGGGCCTGCTTCAGGCCCTCGGGGCGGCGCTTGGGCTGACGGTTTATGCAGCATCGGGCACCTACCGCCAGCGCCTGCGGGCCAATCTGCAGCAGGCAGGGTATGAACCGAGGTTGCTGGCGCGCAAGGCGGCAGCGCAAGCCGGGCGCATGGTCGGCGAGCTGCCTGCAGTGTGGTTTCGGCAAGGAGCCAAGGCGCCAGTCCACCGGGTGCGGGTGATCGGCAAGGAGCATGTGGACGCGGCGCGTGCGCAAGGCCAGGGCGTGCTCTACCTCACGCCGCATTTGGGTTGCTTCGACGTGTCGGCGCAGAGCGCCTCGGCCTGGGGCCCGATCACGGTGATGTACCGCCCGCCGCGCAAGGCCGCGCTGCAGCCCGTGGCGCTGGCTTCGCGTCAGCGGCACAACCTCGCCATCGCACCCGCAAACCTGGCCGGGGTGCGGCAATTGCTGCGCGCGCTGCGCGCGGGCGAGGCGGTGGGGTTGCTGCCCGATCAGGCCCCCAGCAGCGGCGAAGGCGTGTGGGCCGACTTCTTTGGTCGCCCCGCCTATACCATGACCCTGCCGGCCCGGCTGGTGCAGCTGGGCAACGCCCGCATCATCCTGGCCTCAGCGCTGCGTCTGCCGCGCGGGCGGGGTTATACCCTGCTGCTGGAACCCTTCCCGCAGGCGCTCGACGCCGATCCGCAGCGCGCCGCCACGCAGATCAACCACGCGCTGGAGGCGCTGATCCGCCGCTGCCCGGAGCAATACCTGTGGGGCTACAACCGCTACAAGCGCCCACCGGGCGCTCCGCCCCCGCCGGAGGCCGCAGCATGAAAGCACTGCTTGCCCGACTGAGCATTGCGCTGATCTGGTTGCTGCACCTGCTGCCGTACCCCTTGCTGGCGGCGCTGGGCGCCGCGGTGGGCTGGCTGCTGTGGCCGCTGGCGCGATCACGTCGGCGCATCACGCTGCGCAATCTGCAGTTGTGCTTTCCCGACTGGAGCGTGGCGCAGCAGCGCGCGGTCGGGCGGCGGCATTTCGTCTACGTGGCGCGCGCGTTCCTGGAGCGCGGGGTACTGTGGTACGCCAGCCCACGGCGGCTGCGACGGCTGCTGCATCTCGACGGCGCGGTGACCGAGGCGCTCGACGGCAGCCGCAACACCCTGCTGCTGGGTTTTCACTTCGAGGGGCTGGACGCCGGGTGGACGGCGCTCAGCCTGGTGGCGCCGCGTCCAGTGTCGGGCATGTACACCCCGCAAAAGAACAAGGTGCTCGATGACTGGGTGGTGGCGCGGCGCAGCCGTTTTCACACCGCAGCCATCGTCTCGCGGCACGACGGGGCGGCGGCCATGCTGCGGCAGTTGCGCGCCGGCGTGCCGTTCTACACCTTGCCCGACATGGATTTCGGCCTGCGCAGTTCGCGCTTCATCGACTTTTTCGGTGTGCCCGCAGCCACACTGGACGTGGCGCCACGACTGGCGGCGTCGGCCAACGCGCGGGTGTATCCGGTGGTCACCCGCATCCTGCCCGGCGCGCGCGGCTATGCCATCACGGTGCATCCGGCCTGGAGCGATTTCCCTGCGCTGGACGAAAAAGGCAAGCCCGCCGACATCGACGCCGATCTGCGACGCATGAACCGCTTCATCGAAGAGCAGGTGCGCACCATGCCTGCGCAATACCATTGGGTGCACAAGCGCTTCAAGAATCGCCCCGAAGGCGAGCCCTCTCTGTACTGACCATGCAACTCGCGTTCACCAAAATGCACGGCGCCGGCAACGACTTTGTCGTGCTCGACGCCACCCGCGCGCGCCTCGCGCTGAGCGCGGCGCAGTTGCGGCTGCTCGCCGACCGGCACTTCGGCGTGGGTGCCGACCAGATTCTGCTGGTCGAGCCGGCGACCCAGCCCGGGGTGGATTTCCGCTACCGGATTTTCAACGCCGACGGCGGCGAGGTCGAACAGTGCGGCAATGGTGCGCGCTGCTTCGTCGCCTATGTGCATGGCAAGGGCCTCACGACCAAGCGCCGCATCCGGGTGCAGACGCTCGCCGGCGTGATCGCGCCCGAACTCCAGCCCGACGGCCGCGTCACCGTGGACATGGGCGCGCCGGTGTTCGAACTGCCGCAGGTGCCATTCGACGCCAGTGGCCTTGCGCCGCGGCAGGTGGACGGCTGGGAGCAATGGCCGCTGGACTTGCCCGGCGCGACCGTCTGGGTCAGCGTGCTGTCGATGGGCAATCCGCACGCGGTACAGCGCGTGACCGACATCGACGCCGCGCCGGTGGCGGAGCATGGCCCGCAGATCGAGCATCACCCGCGCTTTGCCCGGCGGGTCAACGCCGGGTTCATGCAGATCGTCGATCCGCAGCACATCCGCCTGCGGGTGTGGGAGCGCGGCGCCGGCGAAACCCTGGCCTGCGGCACCGGCGCCTGCGCCGCGGTCGTCGCCGGCTTGCGGCATGGCTGGCTGCAGGGCGCTGTCGATGTGCAGACCCGCGGCGGGCTGCTGACCATTTCCTGGGCCGGGCCGGGCCACGCCGTGCACATGACCGGCCCGGCCACCTTTGTTTTTGACGGCACGATCGACCTTCCCGATCTGCCCTGATGGAGATCCCCGCATGGAACTGAGCGAACACGACCTGGCCGCCTATCTCGCCGCCCACCCCGAATTTTTCGAGCGCCATGCCGAGCTGCTCACCACGGTGCAGCTCCACAGCCCGCACGGCAACCGCGCGGTGTCGCTGCAGGAACGCCAGATGGAAATGCTGCGCGACAAGATGCGTACCCTGGAGCACCGCCTGGCAGCGATGATGCGCAACGCCGTGGACAACGAAGCGCTGGCAGGCAAGCTGTTGCTGTGGGCACGCGACCTGATCCTGGCACAGCAGGGCGCACCGGAGCAGTTGCCGCACACCCTGCAGGAAGCACTGAAGGCGAGTTTCGATCTGCCGATGACCGCACTCAAGCTCTGGCCGGTGCGCGAGCAATTCGCCGCACTCGATTTCGCCACCGGGGTGAGCGATGACGCCAAGACCTTCGCCGCCAGTCTGGCGGCGCCCTTCGTCGGCCCCAATCCCGGCTTCGAGGCCACGCACTGGCTGGCTGATGCGCAAATGGCGCAGTCCCTCGCCCTCATCCCCCTGCAGAACCCGCACACCAGCATGTGCATGGGGCTGCTGGTGCTGGCCTCGCCAGACACCCAGCGCTTCACCGCCGACATGGGGACAGACTTTCTCACCCACATCAGCCAGCTCTCCAGCGCTGCACTCGTGGGATTGCTGGCGCGGTAGAACGCGGCAGAGGGCGCGCTGTCCATGGCCACGCATCAGGCGCCAGCGCCCGCCCCTGCCGACTTGCGCGCACTGGCCGTGCAGTATCTCGCCCATGCGCAGACCGAGCGCCGACTGGCCGAGGGCACCCTGGTCAACTACCGACGCGACCTCGACGACCTGCTGCAGCGCGCGGAGCACCTGGGCAACATGCCGATCGAATCCGCCCACATCCGCCGCTGGGCTGCGCAATTGCACGCCGACGGCATGAGCCCGCGCGCCATCGCGGCCCGGCTGTCGGCCTGGCGCAGCTTTTTCCGCTGGATGGGTCGGCATGGCGATGTTGCCGCCAACCCGGTGCAGGACGTGCGCGCACCCAAGGCCGCCAAGCCGCTGCCCAAGGCGCTGTCGGTCGATCAGGCCGTGGCACTTGCCGCCTATGTGCCTGAATCAACAGGGTCGACCGCAGCGCAGGCGCGCCACCGCGAGGACGCCGCCGCTCGCAACGCCCGCGTGCATGCCATCGCCGAACTGCTGTACTCCAGCGGCCTGCGCGTGTCCGAACTCACCGGGCTCGATCTGCGTGCCAGCGCCACCGCGCGTGGCTGGATCGACTGGGACGCGGCAGAGGCCACCGTGACCGGCAAGGGCAACAAGCGCCGCAGCGTGCCCATCGGCCAGCCCGCGCTGCAGGCGCTGCGGCAGTGGCTCGTGCACCGCGCCACACTTTTGCGCTCCGACGCCGATGCCGACGCACAGGCCGCGCTGTTTCTCGGCGCGCGTGGCGGACGCATCACCCCGCAGCGGGTCTGGCTGGAACTGCGCGAGCACGCCAAGGCGGCCGGTCTGGACGCCCGCGTGCATCCGCACATGCTGCGCCACTCCTTTGCCTCGCATGTGCTGCAGTCCAGCGGCGATCTGCGCGCAGTGCAAGAATTGCTGGGTCATTCCAGCATCGCCACCACGCAGGTCTATACCCGCCTGGATTTTCAACATCTGGCCAAGGTCTATGACGCCGCCCACCCGCGTGCGCGCAAGAAGACCTGAGCCTGCCACCCCTCTCTCATGAAGACCATCCGCCTGCACCCCGGCAAGGAACGTTCCCTGCTGCGTCGCCACCCCTGGGTGTTTGCCAGCTCCATCGCCAAAGGCAGTGCCGACAGCGGGGAAACCGTCCGCGTGGAGTCGCACGAGGGCCAGTTTCTCGCCTGGGCTGCATTCAGCCCCAGCTCGCAGATCCGCCTGCGGGTGTGGAGTTTCGATGTTGCGCAGCGGATCGATGCCGACTTCTTCGCCGCAACGCTGCACGCTGCAATCGAACGTCGCCGCGCGCTCGGGCTGGACCTCACCGCCTGTCGCCTGGTGCACGGCGAAAGCGATGGTCTGCCCGGCTGCATCATCGACCGCTATGCCGACATCGTGGTGCTGCAGGCCGGCAGCGCCGGCATCGAACGCTGGAAAGCCACGCTGGTCGGCGCGCTGCGCACGCTCTTGCCCGAGGTCCGCCTGTACGAGCGCTCCGACGCCTCGGTGCGCGAACGCGAGGGCCTGTCGCCATCTGCTGGCTGGCTGCATGGCGAGGGCAGCACCCAGGTCGAGATCAGCGAAAACGGCCTGCGGTTGATGGTCGATGTTGCCACCGGCCACAAGACCGGCTTTTACCTCGACCAGCGCGACGCCCGTGTCCGCTTTGCCGAGCTGGTGCGCAGCCACGGCGTGCAGCGCGTGCTCAACTGCTTCAGCTACACCGGCGGCTTCACCCTGGCCGCGCTGGCCGGCGGCGCACAGCAGGTGGTGTCGGTCGATTCCTCCGCGCCAGCGCTCGCCCTGGCGGCGCAGCATGTGGCGCTCAACGGCTTCGATCCGGCCCGCACGACCTTTGTCGATGCCGATGTCAACGCCACCCTGCGTCGGCTGCGCAACGAGGGCGTGCAATTCGATGCCATCGTGCTCGACCCGCCCAAGTTCGCCTCCACCCCGCAGCAGGTCGAACGTGCTGCCCCGGCCTACAAGGACATCAACCGTCTGGCGTTTCACCTGCTGCCACCAGGCGGCTGGCTGTTCACCTTTTCCTGCTCTGGCGGTGTCAGCGGCGACCTGTTCCAGAAAATCGTCTCTGGCGCCGCACTAGACGCGGGCGCCGACGCGCAGATCATCGCGCGCACCGGCGCCGGGCTGGATCATCCGCTCACCCTGCACTTTCCCGAAGGCGACTATCTCAAGGGTCTGTTGCTGCGCCGCAGTTGATCGCAGATTGATTTTTCGACGATCGCCCCCAATCTCCACCAATGCTCCGTTAGAAGGAATTCCCCGATGTCTACCCTCATCCCCGCCACCATCGTCACCGGTTTTCTCGGCAGCGGCAAGACCACCCTGCTCAAGCGCGTGCTCAACGAGGCGCATGGCTCCAGGATTGCCGTGATCGAAAACGAATTCGGCGAAGAGAACATCGACAGCGACATCCTGGTGCGCGAAGAAGGCGAGCAGATCGTGCAGATGTCCAATGGCTGCATCTGCTGCACCATCCGCGACGATTTGCGCGCCACCCTGGCCGATCTGGCGCTCAAGCGGCGCAAAGGCGAGATCGCGTTCGACCGTGTGATCATCGAAACCACCGGCATTGCCGACCCCGGCCCGGTGGCGCAGACCTTTTTCATGGATGACGAAGTCGCCAGCCAGTACATGCTTGACGCCATCCTCACCCTGGTCGATGCGGTGCATGCCGAGCAGCAGCTCGACACCCGGCAGGAGGCCCGCCGCCAGGTCGGCTTTGCCGACCAGATCTTCATTTCCAAGGCCGATCTGGTGAGCAAGGACGCGCTCGCCGCGCTGCAGCACCGCCTTGCGCACATGAACCCGCGCGCCAAACAGAGCGTGGTGCACTTCGGCGAGGTGCCGCTGGCGCAGGTGCTCGACCTCAAAGGCTTCAACCTCAACGCCAAACTCGACATCGACCCCGATTTCCTCAAGGCCGACGATCATGATCATCACGATCATGATCATCACGACCACGACCATCACGAACATGGCGCGCACTGCAATCACCCGCATCACCATCATCATGACGACGACGTGAAGTCCTTTGTCTACCGCACCGACAAGGCGTTCGATCCGGCCAAGCTCGAGGACTTTCTTGGCGCCATCGTGCAGGTCTACGGTCCGCGCATGCTGCGCTACAAGGGCGTGCTGAACATGCAGGGCATCGACCGCAAGGTGGTCTTCCAGGGCGTGCACCAGCTCATGGGCAGCGACCTCGCCGCGCCGTGGGGGCCGCAGGAACAGCGGCAGAGCAAGATGGTCTTCATCGGCATCGACCTTCCCCGCGACATTCTCGAGCAGGGACTGCAGCAGTGCCTGATCAGTTGAGCGCCTTGCCTTGTCGCAAGAAGTGAATAGAATCGGCCGGTTTTGACCCACAGTGCCCTGGCAGGAAAAGACCTCTTGGCACCTCTTGGTGACTGGGCAGCGGCGGGCAGACGATCGGGAACAGATGATCCGGGCCCTGTTTTGACTGGTGCTGCTGATGCGGCAAGTCGTGCGCAAGCACGCCTGGGCGGCACGAGGCACAGCGCAAAACGGCGCAAAACAGACGGCGACTTGCCGTCGGAATCGAGAAGTTCGGGAGGATTTTCGTGGTGAAATCGCCTCAAAAAACGGCGCCCCAAAAAGCGACGTCGCTGAAAACGGCTGCTGCACCTGACAAAACTCCGTCCGGTACGACACACAAGAAAGCCGCCGTCAAGCACGCCGGGAAATCCGCCGATGTCGCGACATCCAAGGCGCCACCCAGTTCTGCGGCCGCTGTGCAGGCTGCGCCTGCCGCGCCGGCAAAAAAAGCCGCGACGGCCCTGCGGCGTTCCTCGTCTTCTGGTGTGAGTAAACTGCACGCCGCAAAGCCCTTGTCGGCGGCCATGGGGTCGCCGGAACCCATCCGACTCGACAGAAGTTCCATGAGCAGCACAACCATCGAACCCGCACCCAAGAAAACCGATCCCAAGCATGCCAATGCCTGGAAGAACAAGTCGGCCTCCGACCTGACCGAGCAGGACCTGCTGGCCATGCCCGAGTCCGAGTACATGAACGAGGTTCAACTCGATTACTTCAAGCGCCTGCTCACCGGCATGCGCAACGATCTGATCAAGAACGCGGGCGAGACCACGGAACATCTGCGCGAAGACACCCTGCTGGTGCCCGATCCGGCCGATCGCGCCACCATCGAGGAAGAACATGCGCTGGAGTTGCGCACACGCGACCGCGAGCGAAAGCTGCTGAAAAAGATCGAGCAATCGCTTGCCCGCATCGAGAGCGGCGAGTACGGCTGGTGCGAGGAAACCGGCGAGCCCATTGGCGTCGGTCGCCTGCTGGCCAGGCCCACCGCAACCTTGTCACTCGAGGCACAGCAACGCCGCGAAATCAAGCAGCGCATGTTCAACGACTAAGGCGTGTCGACCACCAGTTCGGCACGCGGCGACGCAGAGGCCCCAGCAGCATGAGCAGTTCGGGATCAGGCGGTTTCTGGAAGCGAGTGGGTTCTTTCGTCAAGAACCCCACCCGCGACTGGTCGCTGACCGATGAACAGGCCCTGCAGGAACACGAAAGCCTTGCCAAGGTCAAGGCGCGCGAAGACCAGAAGCGGCAGGATGATTTCATCCGCAAGCGCGAACTCGATGGCTTGCGCAAACTGCGCAAGCGCGAGGCCACCGACCTGGGCATGGACGACAGCCTCCAGACCAATGTGCCCGACCTGAGTTCACAGCCCGCGCCCGTGCACGACCGGGACGAGACGCTGCGCAAGATCAACGAAATCGAAAAATCGATGGCGGGTGACCACGCAGCCGCACCTGCCCGCACCCGCGCACCCGTGACCCGACAGATGCCTGCGGCGCCATCTCTCCAGTCGCGGCCTCCACTTCCCTCGGGGCTGCCCTCCGCTGCGCCCCCCCTCACGGCAGCATCGCTTACCCCAGAGACAACGGGCAGTGGCGCAGTGCAATGGAAAATCGACACGGCCTACGCGGACACCACGCTGATGACCAAACCCGGCGGGCTTGGCCCCGCTGCGGCAACAGGCATACCAACGCAATCCGGACCAACAACCTCTCCCGGTACGCCCACGACGCAGCCCCCGCTTTACGCCCCCACGGTTCCCTACACGCCGACCGTCCCGCAGGCGCTCACCCGTGGGCAGAGTGCTGCGCCCTTGCCGTTTGACGACCAGCCCACGCTGGCCGCCGCCACGCGCCTGAGTGCGGACGCCATGCCCTCCCGGGTCTCCGTGGCATCGGGCGACAGTTGGCTGCGGTCGAGCAACGATTTCATGCCCAGTGCGTTCTTCGCGGTGGAAGTGCACGAGGCCCTGAGTTCCAATCCCCTGTTCGACCAGGCGGTGATGGACTTCGCCAATGGTGACGACGCTGCTGCAGAAGCCGCGCTGCGCGACGCCATCTCCAACTCGCAAGATCTCGGCGCGGAAAAGGAGCTGTGGCTGGCGCTGTTCGATCTGTTCCGGGCATCGCACCAGATCGAGAAATTCGAAGCCCTGGTGGTCGATTTCGTCAGCCGCTTCCAGACCTCGGCACCGATGACCGATGATGGTCTGCCCGCGGCGCCCAGCGCACCCAAACCGGCCGAAAGCAGCTTCAGGCCGTCGATCACGTTCTCGGCAAACGTCGACCTGGCGCAAGGTGAGCGGCTGCGCAAGCTGCTGCTCAACGCGCCCTCGGCAGTGGAGTTGAACTTTTCCGAAGTCCGCAACATTGCCGCCTCCGCCCTGCCCGCCTTGGTCGAGGGGCTGAAGAAGCTCAATCAGACCGCCTGCACCGTGACCCTGCATGGCACGGAAAATCTGCTGGCACTGTGCCAGGCGCAGGCGCCGGCCATGCAGCGCGAGGCCGATGCGCAGTGGTGGGCGCTGCGTCTGGAATTGCTGCGGCTGGTGAATCAGCAGGACGACTTCGACGCCATCGCGCTCGACTATTGCGTCACCTACGAAATTTCTCCGCCCACCTGGGAGCCCAGCCGCGCCCGGGTCGATCTGGCCGGGGTGGACAGCACGGCATCCGGTACGGGCGCAACCTCGGCCCCGGCTGACTTCCAGAACTCTGGCCTGAGCCCGCATTCGGTGCTCGGCAACGGCGGTTCGCGCTCGGCGCAACTGCATCTCAGCGGCGAGATCACCGGCAGCTCCAGCGCCTTCCTCGGCCCGCTCGACCAGGCAGCCAAGACGCACGAGCAGATGAGCATTTCGCTGCGCCAACTGCGCCGCATCGACTTTTCCAGCGCAGGGGCCCTGCTCAACTGGGCCATGACCCAGCACGATGCCGGCAAGACCCTGCAGTTCACCGGGGTGCACCGCCTCATCGCCGGGCTGTTCAGCATTCTCGGCCTGCACGAGCACGCGCTCATCCAGTTGCGGCGCGACTGACTGCGCCCACGCCGCGCACATCATCGCGGCCCTTGAGTTTCTCCGGCACATCCCCAAATCGCAGCATGGATCAATATCACGGCACCACCATTCTGAGCGTGCGCCGAGGTTCCACCGTGGCCCTGGGCGGCGACGGTCAAGTAACCCTCGGCAACATCGTCGTCAAATCCACCGCACGCAAGGTGCGCAGGCTCTACAACAACCAGATCCTCGCCGGTTTCGCCGGCGGCACGGCTGACGCGTTCACGTTGTTCGAGCGCTTCGAGGCCAAGCTGGAAAAGCACCAGGGGCAGTTGCTCCGCAGCGCGGTCGAACTGGCCAAGGACTGGCGGACCGACCGCATGCTGCGCCGCCTGGAGGCCATGCTTTCTGTGGCCGATGCCGAGCACTCGCTCATCATCACCGGCAATGGCGATGTGCTCGAACCCGAGTATGGCATCGTGGCCATTGGCTCGGGCGGTGCATACGCGCAGTCGGCGGCAAGGGCGCTGCTGGAGCACACAGCGCTGAGCCCCCGCGAGATCGTGGCCAAGTCGCTGCAGATCGCCGGAGACATCTGCATCTACACCAATCAGTCGCACACCATCGAAACCCTGGGGGAATGACGCCATGAACATGACTCCCCGAGAAATCGTCTCCGAGCTCGACCGTTTTGTCATCGGCCAGGCCAAGGCCAAGCAGGCCGTGGCCATTGCCCTGCGCAACCGCTGGCGTCGCCAGCAGGTCGCCGAGCCGTTGCGCCACGAGATCACGCCGAAAAACATCCTGATGATCGGCCCCACCGGCGTGGGCAAGACCGAGATTGCGCGCCGCCTGGCCAAGCTGGCCGACGCGCCGTTCATCAAGGTAGAAGCCACCAAGTTCACCGAGGTGGGCTATGTCGGGCGCGATGTGGACACCATCATCCGCGATCTGATGGAAGCGGCGGTCAAGCTGGCGCGTGAGAACGCGATGCGTGCGCAGCGCACCCGGGCGGAAGACCGCGCGGAAGATCGCATCCTCGACGTGCTGCTGCCCGCACCGGCTGACTCCAGTGGTCACGCGGCATCGATCACCGAGACCAACCCGACACGGCAGATGCTGCGAAAGCGCCTGCGCGAGGGCCAGCTCGACGACAAGGAAATCGAGATCGACGTCGCGGTGCATCCAGCCAGCGTGGACATCATGGGCCCGCCCGGCATGGAAGACATGACCGAACAGATCCGTTCGATGTTCGCCAACATGGGACAGACGCGCAGCAAGAAGCGCAAGCTCACCGTGCGCGAAGCCCAGAAGCTGCTGATCGACGAAGAGGCCTCCAAGCTGGTCAATGAGGACGAGATCAAGGCCGGCGCGCTGCGCGCCGTGGAACAGAACGGTATCGTGTTCCTCGACGAGATCGACAAGGTGGCCTCGCGCAGCGACACCCAGGGCGCCGATGTCTCGCGCCAGGGCGTGCAGCGCGACCTTCTGCCGCTGGTGGAAGGCACGACCGTGAGCACCAAGTACGGCATGGTGCGCACTGACCACATCCTGTTCATCGCCAGCGGGGCGTTTCATGTCGCCAAGCCCTCGGACCTGATTCCCGAGCTGCAGGGGCGCTTCCCGATCCGGGTGGAACTGGAGTCGCTGTCCGTTGCCGATTTCGAGGCCATCCTCACCAGCACGGACGCCAGCCTGACCAAGCAATATGCAGCACTGCTGGCAACCGACGGAGTGCAGGTGGAGTTCACCGCCGACGGCATCCGTCGCATGGCGGAAGTTGCGTTTCAGGTGAACGAGAAAACCGAGAACATCGGTGCGCGGCGGCTGCACACGGTCATGGAGCGGCTGCTCGAAGAGGTGTCCTTCCACGCCGACGGCGCGCAGCACAGCACGGTGAAAGTGGACGCGGCAATGGTCAACCAGCGTCTGGGCGATATCGCGCGAGACGAGGACCTGTCGCGCTACGTGCTCTGAAGTGTCTGTTCCTGCTGCGCGGCGATGCACAGCAGGCCTTCGAACACCAGGTGTTCGACATGCCGATGCGGCAGGCCCAGCGCATCGCGCAGCTTGGGCGCCGCGCCGCCGGTCAGCAGTACGGCCACCTCGCCCTGAGCCAGGGCCTGCAGACGCGCATGCATCTGCCGCGCAGCGCCCGAGATGGCCAGCGCCCCGCCCGTCATCAGCGCATCGCTCGTGTTGGTGGGAAACTCCACGACCTCACCTTCGGGCACGCGCAGTCCCGCAGTGCCCATCTCCAGCGCCTTGAGCATCAGACCGAATCCGGGCAGGATGATGCCGCCGATGAACACGCCGTCGGCGCTGAGGCAATCCACCGTGACCGCGGTACCCACACTGATGACCATTGCCGCCCGATCAGGAATGCGCTGACGCGCTCCGAGTTGTGCCGCCCAGCGGTCTGCTCCCAGCAAGGAAGGCGTGGCATAGCTGTTGCGCACGCCGCATTGTTCAGACTGCGCGGCAATCCAGTTGCAGTGCAGCCCGAGCGCATCGAGTTCCGCACATACCCGCGCCGTCACCACCGCACCGGCAACCGCACAGCCGATGACCCGCTCAGCGCGTGGTTGACCGGCCAGCACATGCCGCAATTGATCGACTTCCTCCAGCAACATTGCACCACCGGCAAGCAACTCCGCACCGCGCTGCGGGCGAGCATACAGCCCCCATTTCAGCCGGGTGTTGCCAACATCGAGAACAAGGAGGTGCATGCCGATCCGTGCTGCGAACCAAGAACGCATGCACCATACCAGAGCATGCAGCAGTGTTCAGGGCTTCGCACCCGCCTTGACCCAGGACGCGACCTCGGCGCGCTCCAGTTCGGTGATCTGCGTGGCGTTGTTCAGCGGCATGGCCTTGAGCACGACCACCTGCTGGTAAATGGCCTGCGCGTGGCTGACGATGTCCTGCGGTGCATCGAGTCGCACGCCTTTTTGCGCAGCGGGCCCGGCATGGCAAAGCAAGCAGCGCTGCTGCACGATGTGCTGCACGGTGGCAAAGCGCACCGGCTCGGCCGATGCCAGCACAGGTTGCGGCTTGGGCGCGAGTGCAATCGCCACGCCGAGAATGATGGCCACGCCCACCAGCCAGTACTGCCACTTCCACACGCCCTTGTGCTTGAGCACGAAAAACTGGCGGATGAGCGCACCGGCCAGCATCATCAGCACCAGCACCAGCCAATTGTTCGGCGCGTCGTAGACGAAGCTGTAATGGTTGGACAGCATGGCGAACAGCACGGGCAAGGTGAAGTAGGTGTTGTGCACGCTGCGCTGCTTGCCGCGCTTGCCATCCATCGGGTCGGGCGTCTGGCCGGCGCGCATGGCCGCAACTACGCGGCGCTGACCCGGAATGATCCAGAAGAACACATTGGCACTCATGGAGGAACCCAGCATGGCGCCAATGATGAGAAACGCCGCGCGCCCGGCAAACAGATGGCAGGCCAGCCAGGCCGCGAGCACCACATACACCGCAACCAGAATGCCAACCGTGCGGTCGCCGTTTTTGCCTTGGCCGAACACACGGCAGATGCCGTCATAGACCAGCCAGCCCACCACCAGAAAGCCCAGCATGGCGGCCACCGCCAGCCCCGGTGAACTCCATGCGTACACACGTGGATCGACGATGAAAATGCCCGCGTGATAGAAGTACAGCACACACAGCAGAGCAAAGCCCGACAGCCAGGTGGTGTAGCTCTCCCAGTAGAACCAGTGCAGGTGCTGCGGCAGGTTCCTGGGAGCCACCATGTATTTCTGCGGGTTGTAGAAGCCGCCGCCATGCACCGCCCACAGCTCGCCGTCCACGCCCTTGGCCTTGAGGTCGGCCGCCTTGGGCGGCTCCAGGCTGTTGTCCAGCCAGACGAAATAAAACGATGAGCCGATCCATGCAATGGCCACGATGACATGCAGCCAGCGCAACAGCAGGTCGGCCCAGTTCATCGCGTAGGGCAGGATGGTGTTGATCAAGTCGTTCGTCATGACGCCTCCAGAGAGTCATCTGAAAACGACTTCCGCCACAGCAGGCCCTGCGAAAGTCAGTCGGATCGCGTGCCATCTGCGATGGCGCACCGCACTGCGGCGATCCTGGTTGATCTGGCAGCCTGCCTCAGCTGCCTCGGTAGGTCGAATAGCTCCAGGGCGACACCAGCAAGGGAACGTGATAGTGCTGCCGCGCATCGGCTACGCCGAATTCCAACGGAATCTGATCGAGAAAGGGTGTTTGAGGCAGCGTCAGGCCCAGCCTCTTGAAATAGGCACCCATGTGAAACACCAGCCGGTATCGCCCAGGCTGCAGGTCGGCCCCTTGCAACAGTGGCAGTTCACAACGACCGTCCGAGTTGGTCTGGACAGAGCGAAGCAGCATCCAGCCTGCACCCTGTTCGGCGTAGAGATCGATGCGCACGGCAGCAGCGGGATGCCCATGCGCGGTATCGAGAATGTGTGTGGTCAGTGCGCCCATCGCGGTTTTCGATCCCTGGACTGAATGTGGCTCGAAGACTTCGATTGAAGCCTTATTGCATACAATCGTAAGATAAGTTGTATGCTAATGGCAAACCAAGTGGACTCACAACCCCGCAGCCCGTTGGCATGCTCTGGAGTTGGCAGATGCCATGCCGGGAAACATCGCTAGAAGGGAGATCATGAACGCGCGCACCAAGGCACCCTCGAAGTCACAAGCCCCCGCAGAGAAGGTGGTGCGCCCGGCTGCGGCTGTCGACAGCCCAGTCACCGACTCGACCCAGACCATCGTCGCCGCGATTACCGCAGCGATCATCGAGCACCGCCTGGCCCCCGGCGCCAAGCTCACCGAGCAGAAGATCGCGGCGATCTACGGCGTGTCGCGCACCATCGTGCGGCAGGCGTTGTTTCAGTTGGCGCGTGACCATCTGGTCACGCTGGAGCCTGCACGTGGCGCCTTCGTCGCCCAGCCCTCGGTGGAGGAGGCCAAGCAGGTGTTCGCGGTGCGGCGTGTGCTCGAGCAGCATCTGGTCGAGGCATTCTGCGAGCAGGCCACGGCAGCAGACTTCCGCGCCCTGCGTGCGCACCTCAAGCAGGAGCAGGCCGTGGTCAGCCGGGTGGATGTGACCGGGCGCACCCGGCTGCTCGGTGACTTTCACGTGCTGATGGCGCAGCGCATCGGCCAGCATGTGCTGGCGCAGATCCTGTCGGAGCTGATCTCGCGCTGCGCACTGATCACGCTGATGTACCAGTCATCACGCGCGGCGCAGCATTCGTCGGACGAACATGTGGCCCTCCTCAAGGCGCTGGAGGCGCGCAACGTGCCCAAGGCCAAGGCGCTGATGGAAGCCCACCTGCTGGCCACCGAAAGCAGTCTGCTCTATCACCCACGGACCAGCAGCACCGATCTCGCCCAGGCGCTGACTGCGGCGGCTTGAAAGCGGAAAGAAGTCCATCATGCCGAATGCTCGCTACCCCCGCGACCTCATCGGCTACGGCCGCAACCCGCCACAGGCCAACTGGCCGGGCCGTGCGCGCGTGGCGCTGCAGTTCGTGCTCAACATCGAGGAAGGCGGCGAGAACTGCGTGCTGCACGGCGACGCGGCCAGCGAACAGTTCCTCTCCGAACTGTTCAACCCGGCTGCCTACCCCGCGCGCCATCTGAGCATGGAAAGCATCTACGAATACGGCAGCCGTGCCGGGGTGTGGCGCATCCTGCGCGAATTCGAGCAACGCGGCCTGCCACTCACCGTCTTCGGCGTGGGCATGGCGCTGCAGCGCACCCCCGACCTCGCCCGCGCCTGCGTGGAACTGGGGCATGAGATCGCCTGCCACGGCTGGCGCTGGATTCACTATCAGAACGTCGATGAGGCCACCGAGCGCGCGCACATGCGCCTGGGCGTGCAGGCCATCGAAGCCGTCTGCGGCGTGCGCCCGCTGGGCTGGTATACCGGCCGCGACAGCCCCAACACCCGTCGCCTGGTGGCCGACCACGGCGGCTTCGCCTACGACAGCGATCATTACGGCGACGATCTGCCCTTCTGGCTGCAGGTGCGCAAGACCGACGGCACGCTGGCGCCGCATCTGGTCGTGCCCTACACCCTCGATGCCAACGACATGCGCTTTGCCCTGCCGCAGGGCTTTGCCCAGGCCGAGGACTTTTTCATTTACCTGCGCGACAGCTTCGACGTGCTCTATGCCGAAGGCGCCGAAGTGCCAAAGATGCTGAGCATCGGCATGCACGCGCGGTTGCTCGGCCGCCCGGGCCGCATTCGCGCGCTGCAGCGCTTTCTCGACCATGTCGCACGCTTCGACCGCGTGTGGATCGCACGGCGCATCGACATCGCGCGGCACTGGCAGGCCGAGCATCCGTTCAACGGCGCCACGGCCTTCGTCTGGGAATGACCATGCTGACCCTCGACCAGATCAACACGGCCAGCACCGCCGACATCGCCACCCTGCTGGGCGGTGTCTACGAGCACTCGCCGTGGATCGCGCAACGCACGGCGGCAAGCCGCCCATTTGCGACACTGGCCGCGCTCAAGCAGGCGCTGGTGCAAACCGTGCGCAGCGCCAGCCGCGCGGAGCAGCTCGCGCTGATCCGCGCGCACCCGGAGCTGGCGGGCAAGGCCGCGATCGCAGGCGAACTCACCGCAGAGTCCACGGACGAGCAAGGCCGCGCAGGACTCGCACATTGCTCGCCACAGGAGTTCGCCCGCATCACCGCGCTGAACGCGGCCTATGGCGAGCGCTTTGGCTTTCCGTTCCTCCTTGCGGTGCGCGGCCCGCGCGGCACCGGGCTGACTCGCGCGCAAATCATCGCCACACTCGAGCGCCGCCTGGACAACCCGCCGGATGAAGAATTCGCCGAGGCGCTGCGCCAGATCCATCGCATCGCCGAACTGCGGCTCAACGACAAGTTCGGCTTCATCCCGCAGCAGGGCAACCAGGTGTGGGACTGGTGCGAGCGCCTTGCCGCGCACAGCGAGTCGCCGTGGCGCGAGCGCTTTGAGCTCACTGCAACCTATCTGACCGACGCCCATCGCGCCGCTGCTGCCGAGATCGCCGCAACCATGCGCCACTGTGGTTTCGACAGTGTGGGCATCGACGCCGTTGGCAATGTGGTCGGGGTGTATGAGGGCACGCAGCCGCAGGCCCGCCGCCTGCTCACCGGCTCGCATTACGACACCGTGCGCAATGCGGGCAAATACGACGGCCGCATCGGTCACTTCATTCCGATGGCCTGCGTGCAGGCGCTGCATCGCGCCGGACGCCGCCTGCCCTTCGGCCTGGAGGTCGTGGCCTTTGCCGAGGAGGAAGGCCAGCGCTACAAGGCCACTTTCCTCGGCTCGGGCGCGCTGACCGGCGACTTCAACCCCGCCTGGCTCGACCAGCAAGACCGGGACGGCTTGTCCATGCGCGAGGCCATGCGCCATGCGGGGCTGCCGGCCGATCTGCAGGCGATTGCAGCGCTCAAACGCGATCCGTCGCGCTACCTCGGCTTTGTCGAAGTGCATATCGAGCAGGGCCCGGTGCTGAGCGCCCTCGATCTGCCGCTGGGCATCGTCACCGCGATCAACGCCAGTGTGCGCTTGGTTGGAGAGATCGTCGGCATGGCCAGCCACGCCGGCACCACGCCGATGCACGCCCGACGCGACGCCGCCTGCGCCGCGGCTGAGCTGGCGCTGTTCATCGAGCGTCGCGCCACGGTCGATGGCGATTCGGTCGCCACCATGGGACTGCTGGAAGTGCCCGGCGGTTCGATCAATGTCGTGCCCGGGCGCTGCGCCTTCAGCCTGGATCTGCGCGCCCCGAGCAACACGCAGCGCGACGCCCTGCTCGCGGACGTGCGCGCCGAACTCGACGCGATCTGCACGCGCCGCAAGCTGCGCTTCACCCTGGAAGAAACCATGCGCGAACAGGCCGCTGCCAGCGACGCCGCGCTGCAACAGCGCTGGGAGCATGCCGTGGCCGCGCTGGGCCTGCCCTTGCACCGCCTGCCCAGCGGCGCCGGGCACGATGCGATGAAACTGCACACCATCCTGCCGCAGGCCATGCTGTTCGTGCGCGGCGAAAAGGCCGGCATCAGCCACAACCCACTGGAATCCTGCACCGCAGACGACCTCGACCTCGCCTGCGCCGCTTTCAGCCGATTGCTCGACGACCTCGCCGCCTCATGACCCACCGCGATCCCCCGCAAGCCGCCTACGCCGCGCTCGACCACTGGGTCGATGCGCACTTCGCCGAGCAGACCCGCATGCTGCAGGAACTGGTACGCGTGCCCACCGATACCCCGCCGGGCAACAATGCGCCGCACGCCGAGCGCACCGCGCAACTGCTGGCCGACCTCGGCATGAGCGCCGAGAAGATTCCCATTCCCGCCGAAGCCTGTCGGGCACAGGGACTGGAGTCCATCACCAACCTCATCGTGCGCCGCCACTATGGCCCCGGTGGCCCGGTCATTGCGCTCAATGCCCACGGCGACGTGGTGCCGCCAGGCGAAGGCTGGACGCACGATCCATACGGCGGCGCAATCGAAGACGGCAAGCTCTACGGCCGCGCCGCCGCCGTGAGCAAGTGCGACTTCACCACCTACACCTTCGCCGTGCGCGCGATCGAGGCACTGGGCGCGCCGCTGCGCGGCGGCGTCGAACTGCACTTCACCTATGACGAGGAATTCGGCGGCCTGCTCGGCCCCGGCTGGCTGCTGGACCACGGCCTCACGCGGCCCGACCTGGAAATCGCCGCGGGCTTCAGCTATCAGGTGGTCAACGCGCACAACGGCTGCCTGCAGCTCGAAGTGACCGTGCACGGCGTGATGGCGCATGCCGCCATTGCCCACACGGGCGTGGACGCGCTGCAGGGCGCGGTCGCCATCCTGAATGCGCTCTACGCGCAGAACGCGCTCAACCGCAATGTGCGCTCGCAGGTTGTCGGCATCGACCACCCTTACCTCAATGTCGGGTGGATCGCAGGCGGCACCAACACCAATGTCGTCCCCGGCAAGGTGGTGTTCAAGCTCGACCGCCGCATGATTCCCGAGGAAGACCCAGCCGCGGTCGAGGCCGAGCTGCGCCGCATCATCGCGCAGGCCGCCGCCACCGTGCCCGGCATCACCGTGGACATCCGCCGCATGCTGCTCGCCCGCGCCCTCACTCCGCTGCCTGGACACGAGCGCCTCGCCGCGCCGCTGCAGCGCCATGCGCAGGCGCTGTTCCACGAGACCATCCCGATCGTCGGCACCCCGCTCTACACCGATGTGCGCCTGTACGCCGCGCATGGCATTCCCGCAGTGATCTACGGCGCCGGTCCGCGCACCGTGCGCGAGAGCAACGCCAAGCGCGCCGATGAACACATCGTGCTCGACGATCTGCGCCGCGCCACCCAGGTGGTTGCCCGTACCCTGTTCGATCTGCTCGGTTCAAACTTAAACTCCCCCGCGTGAAGCAACCCCCACCGCGCGCATGAACCCCGATACCGTGCTGTTCAAGACCCCCCTGGGCCAGAGCGAGATGGCCAAGCAATCGCTGTTGCGATCGCGCCCACTGCGCAATGTGCTGCTGCTGGTGGACGGCAAGCGCGATCTGCAGACCCTGCAGAGCATGATGCAGGCGATTTCCGCGCCGAGTGATGCCATCGAACAACTGCGCGCGCTCGGCCTGATTGCTGCGCCCGAGGAGCCCGAGCCCGCAGCCGCCGCCGAATCAAGCGCCGATGCCTTCCTGCATGACGACGACGAGCTTCCTTCGGAACTCGCGCTCGACCCCCGCAGCCGCGTTCTCCAGCCTGTATCGCCGCATCAACGCGCTGGTCAGCGGCAACCTGGGCATGCTCAAGGCCTATGGCATCCAGCTCAAGATCGAACAATGCCAGACCGCCGACGAGCTGCTCGCGCTGCTGCCCGAGATCAAGGCCGCGCTGGTGGCCAAGCATGGCGAGCCCAAGGCGATTGCGCTGCTGCGCCGGCTCAAGACATAGGCTCAGCGCGGCGCGAAGAACCACGCACACACCGCGATCGACGCGATCACCCCGGCCAGATCGGCCAGCAGCGCGCAGCCCACCGTGTGCCGCACGCGGCGGATGCCCACCGCGCCGAAATACACCGCCACCACGTAGAACGTGGTCTCGGTGCTGCCCTGCATGGTGGCGGCCAGCAGCGCCGGATAGCTGTCCACGCCGTAATGCTGCATGGTCTCGATCAGCATGGCGCGCGCGGCGCTGCCGGAAAACGGCTTGACTAGCGCAGTGGGCAGCGCAGCGACGAAATCGGTGTTCAGGCCCAGCGCATGCACCGCCCAGCGGATCGCCTCCAGCGCATAGCCCAGCGCCCCCGAAGCGCGCAGCACGCCGACTGCGCACAACATGGCCACGAGGTAAGGCAGCAGATCGCGCGCGACTCCAAAGCCGTCCTTCGCGCCGTCGATGAACGCCTCGTACACCGGCACCTGCTTGATCGCCCCGGCCAGCAAAAACGCAACGATCACGCCGAACAGCACCAGATTGCCCACCAGCGCCGACACGCTGGCCAGCGCCGCCGCGCTCAGACTCGCCAGCGCGGCGAGCAGGCCGCCCAACAGCAGCGCGCCGCCGCCGAGATAAGCCAGCGCCACCGGGTCCCACAGCTTGAGGCGCTGCATCCACGCCACACTGAGCAGGCCGACCAGCGTGGACGCGCTGGTGGCGAGGAGGATGGGCAGGAACACCAGCGTCGGATCGGGCGCGCCCTGCTGCGCGCGGTACATGAAAATGCTCACCGGCAGCAGCGTCAGCGACGAGGCGTTGAGCACCAGGAACAGGATCTGCGCGTTGCTCGCGGTATCGCTGCTGGGGTTGAGCGTCTGCAGTTCGCGCATCGCGCGCAGGCCGATTGGCGTGGCGGCGTTGTCCAGCCCCAGCACATTGGCGGCGAAGTTCAGGGTGATCAGGCCGATGGCCGGATGGCCAGCGGGTACTTCAGGCATCAGCCTTGTGAACAGTGGCGTCAGCGCGCGCGCCAGCAGTTCGACCAGCCCGGCGCGCTCGGCGATGCGCAGCAGCCCCAGCCACAGCGTGAGCGTGCCGAACAGCAGCACCATGACCTCGACCGAGAGCTTGGCCATGGCGAACAGGCTGTCGGTGACGGCAGCGAACACCGCAGCATCGCCACCCAGCAGCCAGCGCGCCAGAGCTGCCACGGCGGCAACCAGAAAAAAGCCAAGCCAGAGACGGTTGAGCATCGCCTGAGGGCATGACGCGCCCGTGCGCTAACGTCTCAAGGCTTGCGCTTGAAGGATTTGCCGCCTGCGGGCATCGGCGCAGCGCGGCGCTTGGGCGCCGGCGAAGGGGCGCCAGAATCGGCGCGGTGCGACGGTGCGCGGGCTGGGCGCTCGCCGCCTCCTGCGCGCGCCGGTTCTGCCTTGCTGAGCTGCAACTGGCGTCCGCCCACCCAGGTTTTCTGCAGGGTGCGAAACACATCCTTGGGCATGCCTTCGGGCAGTTCGACAAAGCTGTGGTCGCCACGAATGGCGATATTGCCGATGTGCTTGTTTTCCAGCCCGGCCTCGTTGGCGATGGCGCCCACCAGATTGCGCACCTCCACGCCATGATCACGTCCGACCTCGACGCGGTAGGTCTCGAAGCGCAGATCGCCCACGGACGCATTGCGCTGCGAACGCTCGGCGCGTGCCGGTCGCTCGGCATGCTCGGCCTCGCCATGCGTGGCGCGCTGCGGCACGCCCGCTTCCTCGCGCACCTGCATCAGGGTCTGGGTGAACGACTCCAGATCGCGCGGCTTGGTCCGCTCGCGGGGAGGGCGCAGCGGTGCCACGTCATCGCGCGGTGCCCGCACCGAACGCGGAGCGCGCGGCTCGCGGGCTTCACGCGGCTCGCGCTCCCGACGCGGGGCGGCGGTTTCTGCACTGTCGGACGGCTCGCTGCCCGGACGCATCAGCAACGGCTTGTTGCCCTGCACCATGCGCGCCAGCGCTGCGGCAATCTCGATGGCCGGAATGTCGAATTCCTGCTCATAGCGCTCGACCAGACGCTGATAGTCTTCCAGCCCCTCCTGCTCGCGGGCTGCAGTGATGCGCTCCATGAAACGGTTGATCCGGCTGTCGTTCACCGCCTCGGTGCTGGGCAGTTGCATCTGCGTGATGGGCTGGCGCGTGGCGCGCTCGATGGCACGCAGCAAATGCCGCTCGCGCGGGGTGACGAACAGAATGGCATCGCCAGTGCGCCCCGCGCGGCCCGTGCGGCCGATGCGGTGCACATAGCTTTCAGTATCGGTGGGGATGTCGTAGTTCACCACGTGGCTGATGCGCTCCACATCGAGACCGCGCGCCGCCACGTCGGTGGCCACCAGGATGTCGAGCTGGCCGTCCTTGAGCCGTTGCACCATGCGCTCGCGCAGCGCCTGCGGCACATCGCCGTTGAGCGCGGCGGCGGTGAAGCCACGGGCCGCGAGCTTCTCGGCCAGTTCCTCGGTGGCCTGCTTGGTGCGGGCGAAAATGATCATGCCCTCGAACGGCTCCACCTCCAGGATGCGGGTGAGCGCGTCGAGCTTGTGCAGACCGCTGACCATCCAGTAGCGCTGCTGAATGTGCGTAGCCGTTGTGGTGGCCGCCTTGATGGTGATTTCCTGGGGATCACGCAGATAGGTTTGCGCAATGCGCCGGATGGCAGACGGCATGGTGGCCGAAAACAGCGCCACCTGACGCTGCGGCGGGGTTTTTTGCAGGATGGACTCGACATCGTCGATGAAGCCCATGCGCAGCATTTCATCGGCCTCGTCGAGCACCATGTGCGCGAGCTGGTCGAGCTTGAGCGTGCCGCGTTCCAGATGGTCGATGATGCGCCCCGGCGTGCCCACCACCACATGCGCACCGCGCTTGAGCGACGCCAGCTGCGGCACATAGCTTTGCCCGCCGTAGATCGGCAGCACGTTGAAGCCCGGCAGATGCGCGGCATAGCGCGCAAAGGCTTCCGCCACCTGGATCGCCAGCTCGCGCGTGGGCGCCAGCACCAGCGCCTGGGTGTGGCGGGCGTTGCAGTCGATCCTGGCGAGGATGGGAAGCGCAAACGCAGCGGTCTTGCCGGTGCCGGTCTGTGCTTGCCCGAGCACATCGCGACCGGCGAGCAGCGGCGGAATGGTGGCCGCCTGAATGGGCGACGGACTCTCGTACCCCACATCGCGCAGGGCTTGCAGCAGCGGTTCAGGCAGGCCGAGTTCGGCAAAGGGGGAGTTTTCTTGGGGCGTCATGATGAAGGCCTTGAATACGGCTAAACCTCCATTGTGCGCGCTCTTGGGCTGCGTACGCGCATTCGGCAGCCGTGAGCCGGTGCAGCGTGCGTCGACGTGATCAGCAAGAAATTGTTACCACTTGTTTGCCTGAACGATGAGTTCCTCGAGAAATCGAGAAAAATTCACGAATTTTCTTAACGTCACTCCTTTATGATGGACAAGTGCTTGTTTTTATCCCCGAAACGATGAACCTTGCACACTCTGACTGACGCTGAACGACCTCATGCGATTTTTGGCAATCTTCGCGTCCTGGCCACAGCGGTCAGTCGCCTACGAACCCACACACAACACTTGGAGTCCGCAAAAAATGATGCAGCATCGCTTCAAACGCCTTGCCACCCTGGCTGTGGTCCTGTCCCTTTCTGCCTGTTCCAGCATGGACATGGGCTCCAAAGCAGCCAAGACCGAGGCCACCGGCTCTGCTGGCGGTGCAAGCAGCCAAAACGCCAACGACAAACTGGCCCGCTGCAACGCGCCGCTGGGCACAATCGCCGTGGTCGAGGACACCAGCTCGCCGTGGTATGGCATCCTGACCAGCCAGTACCAGCTCGGCCCGACCACCCCGGTGCTCAAGCTGATGATCCAGCAATCGAACTGCTTCGTCGTGGTGGACCGCGGCCGCGCGATGAACAACATGATGCAGGAGCGCGCGCTGGCGCAATCCGGTGAACTGCGGCAAGGCTCCAATTTCGGCAAGGGCCAGATGGTGTCTGCCGACTACACCCTCACGCCGTCGATCACGTTCTCCAACAACAACGCAGGCGGCATGGGCGGCTTGGTGGGAGGACTGCTTGGCCCGGTCGGCGCCATCGTCGGCGGAAGTCTCAGCTCCAAAGAGGCCAGCACCCTGCTGACCCTGGTGGACAACCGCTCGGGCGTCCAGCTTGCCGCCTCTGAGGGCAGCGCAAAGAACTGGGACTTCGGCGCCATTGGCGGCCTGCTTGGCGGCGGATTTGGCGGGGTCGGCGGCGGCTACGCCAATACGGCGCAGGGCAAGGTCATCGTTGCCGCGTTCATGGATTCCTACAACGGCATTGTCAAGGCCGTGCAGAACTACAAGGCGCAAGAGGTCAAGGGCGGTCTCGGCACGGGTGGTCAGCTGGGTGTGCAGGGCGGATCGACCCCGGCGGCGCAACCGGCCGCCGCGGCGCAACCTGCAACCCTGAGCATGACGCTGAAACAGGCACAGGAAAAGCTCAACCAGAAGGGATACCCGGTTGGCGCCCCGGACGGCATGATGGGTCCGAAAACCCGCTCCGAGCTGATTCGCTTCCAGAAATCCCAGGGCCTGCCCGGTACCGGCATGCTGGATCAGGCCACCATCGCCGCGCTCAGCCAGTAAGCAGGCGGTCAATGGGGCTGCCCCCGGCGGGCTGTCGAACAGCCGCAGAGCGCCGGGGCGAGCCGATGGACCGTTCCAGACATGATCAAGCAAAAGGGCCGACAATGCGTCGGCCCTTTTTCATTCCGCATGTCGCATTCGCCCTGTGCTGTCCCGCAAATATCGCTATCTCATGGTTCTGGCGCAGGAGCGGCATTTCGGCCGGGCCGCCGCGCGTTGCCATGTCTCGCCGTCCACCCTGTCTGCTGCCATTCGGGATCTGGAATCAACGCTCGGCGTGGCACTGGTCGAGCGGGGGCAGTCGTTCTCTGGCCTGACCGCCGAGGGCATCGCGGTGCTCGACTTCGCACGCCGCATGGCCTCGGTGGAAGACGATTTGCGGCTGCACCTGAGCCAGCTCGGCGCGGGCATCAGCGGGCGCCTGCGGCTGGGGGTGATTCCCACGGCACTCACCGTGGTGGCCGCGCTCTCCGCCGCGCTGGTCAAGAGCCATCCGCAACTCACCCTGGAAATCCTGTCGCTCAACACCGATGAAATCCTGCGGCGGGTTCAAGCCTTTGAGCTGGAAGGCGGCATCGTCTATACCGAATCCAGCGACGGGCCGGGGCTGGATTTCATTCCCATCTGGCAGGAGCAGCATGTGCTGATCGCCGGGCGCGACACCGCAGCAGCGCAGCGCGAAGTCATCACCTGGGGCGAGGCGGCGCTGTTGCCGCTGTGCCTGCTCACACCGGACATGCAGAACCGCAAGACCATCAACCGCGTGTTCGCCAGCCTCGGCCTGCAGCCCAGGCCCGGGGTGGAGACCAATTCGATCATGAGCATGCTGTCGCATGTCGCCAGCGGCGCATGGTGCTGCATTCTGCCGCGCCGGGTGCTCGATATTCTCGATACCGCGCACTGCCTGCATGTGGTGCGTCTGGAGCAGCCTGCCGTGTCGTGGCAGACGGGGCTGGTCACCCTGCAGCGTGAACCACGCCCGGTCGCGGTGGGTGCACTGATGGCTGCTGCGCGCCGCCTGACGGGGGCATCGACATCGCCCTGAAAGGTCTCATGCAGAAAAAACGAATGCCCATTTCAGAAAATTTGATGGGCATTTTTCATATCCGCCTGTAAGTTGCTGCAAGAAATATCACTATAAAGCGGTGCCACCGCTGAAATTTGGCGGTTGCTACATCGTTCATTCCAACAGACCACTTGGAGAATTCATGTCTGCATCCATCACCACGCCAGTGCCCTCACCCGGCCTCCTCGACCGGGAGCGCACAGTCGCCAGTCCGCGCTTCAATCGCTGGCTGGTTCCCACCGCAGCGCTGGCCATCCACCTGTGTATCGGCATGGCCTATGGTTTCTCGGTGTTCTGGCTGCCCATGAGCAAGCTGCTTCAGGGTACCGATGCTGCGGTGTGCGGCAGCATGGGCTTCTGGGGACATCTCACCACCACGACCTGCAACTGGACTGTGCCGTCGGTCACGCACATCTTCGAGGTGTTCATCGCGTTTCTCGGCATTTCCGCGGCCATCTGGGGCGCCTGGCTGGAGCATGCGGGTCCGCGCAAGGCGGGCTTCATTGCGGCCCTGTGCTGGGGTGGTGGACTGGTGCTCGGCGGCATCGGCGTCTCCATCCATCAGCTCTGGCTGGTCATTCTGGGCGTCGGGGTGCTGGGGGGCATCGGCCTGGGGCTGGGATATATCTCACCGGTTTCCACGCTCATCAAATGGTTCCCGGATCGTCGCGGTCTGGCCACGGGTTTCGCCATCATGGGCTTTGGCGGTGGCGCCATGATCGGCGCGCCACTGGCTGTTGCATTGATGAAGCAGTTCAGCGCCACCAGCCCGCAAGGCGTGGCGCCCACCCTGATCGTCATGGGACTGCTTTACCTTGTGGTGATGAGCATCGGCGCCTTTGGCTTTCGCGTGCCGCCCACTGGCTGGACGCCGCTGGGCTGGACGCCCAAGGCCAAGGGCAGCAACGCCATGATCACCGATCATGAAGTGCATCTGAACAAGGCCATGAAAACGCCGCAGTTCTGGCTGGTGTGGTGGATTCTGTGCCTGAACGTCACGGCCGGCATTGGCGTGATCGCCATGGCCAGCCCGATGCTGCAGGACGTGTTCGGCGGCCGTCTCATCGGTCTGGACAGCGGTGCCGTGCTCGACGCCGGACAGAAGGCCGCGCTCGTTGCAGCGGCCGGTGGTCTGGTGGGGCTGATCAGCCTGTTCAACAGCGGTGGGCGCCTGTTCTGGGCCGCCCTGTCCGACTACATCGGCCGCAAGGCGACCTATGCCGTGTTCTTTGCGCTGGGCGTGGCCCTGTATGCCAGTCTGCCCGCGCTCGGCCATGGTGGCGCGGCCGGTCTGTTCATCCTGGCGGTCTGCGTCATCATGACCATGTACGGCGGCGGCTTCGCCACGGTGCCCGCCTACCTGGCCGACTTGTTCGGCACGCAGATGGTCGGCGCCATTCATGGCCGGCTGCTCACTGCGTGGTCGGTGGCCGGGGTTGCAGGGCCCTTCCTGATCGCCGCCATCCGCCAGACGCAGATCGACGCTGGCATCGCGAAAAATCTGGTGTACGACCGCACGCTCTACATCCTGGCCGGGCTGCTGCTGGTGGGCTTCATCCTCAATCTGCTGGTGCGTCCGGTGGCCGCCAAGTACCGCATGACGCCGGAAGAACTTGCTCACGAACGCGCACTCAAACACGAAGATCGCATCGCGGGTGATGCCGAACACGCCGCACGCGGCAGCTTTGGCCTGGTCGGCGTGCTGGCCTGGGCCGCAGTGGGCATTCCTTTCCTCATCGGCGTGTTTATCGCCCTGCAGAAAGCCGCTGTGCTGTTTTGATCGATCTGCAGCGGTTCGGGAGGTGATCTGATCTCGGTCTCCTCCTGTCGGTTCACCACAATGCCGGCATCCGTCGGCTTTGTGGTTTCAAAGGCCCCCAGGGCTGGCCTGCGCCCGGCCCGCCCCCGAGGGGGGACAGGGAAACTTGGGGTGTCCCTGCGTATCCTTGAGAGATTCACATCAGATCCCATGTCACAAGACCACGCCATCTCCTCCGCCCCAACTCTCGTCCCTCCCGCGGTTGACGCCGCGAAAAGCGCAGCACGGCCACAACCGATGCGTTTCATGCGCAACACCCCGCGCGGCGGACTGGTCAGCCCGGAAGCCCGGGCTGCAGTGCAGGCCGCCTGCGGCGATCTGGCTGCGCGGCCCGATTTGCTGATGGAGCACCTGCACCGCCTCAACGACGCCGAGCGCGGCCTGCGACCCTCGCGCCTGGCGGCGCTGGCCGAGTGGCTGCGCCTGAGCACCAGCGAGGTGTACGAGGTCGCCAGCTTCTATCACCATTTCCGTCTGCTGCGCGAGGACGAGGCCGCGCCCACTGCGGTGGTGCGGGTCTGTACCAACCTGAGCTGCGCGCTGGCCGGGGCCGACGGCCTGCTGCACGATCTGCAGCAGCGCTGTGGTCCCGGTGTTGCAGTGGAAGGCGCGTCGTGCATGGGGTTGTGCACGCAGGCGCCCGGCGTGCTGGTGGGGCAGCATGCACTGGGCCATGCCACGGCAGACGCCGTGCTTGCCGCGTTGCCGCAAGCTGCAGATGCACCGCAGCCTCCCGCGGACGCCGAAGACCTCGCCGCCTACCGCGCAGGCGGCGGCTACGCCCTGCTGGCCGACTGCCGCGCCGGGCGTCTGACTCCAGACGAGGTGATTGCGCGCATCGACAACGCCGCACTGCGCGGACTGGGCGGTGCCGGGTTTCCCAGCGCGCGCAAATGGCGCACCGTGGCGCAACAGCCGGGGCCGCGGCTGATGGTGGTCAACGCCGACGAGGGCGAAGTAGGCACCTGCAAGGACGGCCACTTGCTGCGCACGACCCCGCACCGCCTGCTCGAAGGTCTGCTGATTGCCGCCTGGGCCGTGGCCGCAGGCCGGGTATGGATCTATCTGCGCGACGAATACGCTGCCGAAGGCGCGCTGCTGCACCGCGAGCTGCAGGCGCTGCACGACGCAGGGCTGCTGCGCTACGGCGGGGTGGACATCGGCGGCGCCAGCGATGACGAGCCGGGCGACGACGCCGCGGTGCGTGCGCGGCTGCCGCAGGTGGCACTGCGGCGTGGCGCCGGGGCCTATATCTGCGGCGAGGAGTCGGCGCTGATCGAGTCTCTCGAAGGCAAGCGCGGCATGCCGCGGCTCAAGCCGCCGATCGTTGCCATCTCGGGCCTGTTCGGCAGGCCCACGCTGGAGCACAACGTCGAAACGCTCTCCTGGATCCCCGGGCTTGTCGCAAACCCCGAGGCGGACTGGTTCAAGCTGGGCCGCCGTGGCCACAAGGGGCTGCGGCGCTTCACCGTGTCGGGCCGGGTGGCGCGGCCGGGCGTGTATCTGGCGCCGGCGGGCATCACCGCGCGCGAGCTCATCGACGAATTCGCCGGCGGCATGGCGCCCGGCTGGACGCTCTACGGCGTGCTGCCCGGTGGTGCTTCCGGCGGCATTCTCAACGCGGAGCAGGCCGATCTGCCGCTCGATTTCGGCACGCTGGACGCGCAAGGTTGTTTCATCGGCTCGATGGCGGTGATCGTGCTCGGCACCAGCGC
>JAGDVQ010000059.1:0-4001 GCA_023255715.1 Thiomonas sp. | reverse complement strand
TGCCGATGATCCCGAAATCGGTCTGTGACAATGTGCTGATGGATTTCGACAGTTTGCGCGAGGCCGGCAGCAGCCTCGGCACCGCCGCGGTCATCGTGATGGATAAATCGACCGATCTGATCCGCGCCATCGCCCGGATTTCGGCTTTCTACAAACACGAAAGCTGTGGCCAGTGCACCCCCTGCCGCGAGGGCACGCATCAGATGCTGGCTGCGATGGCCAGCTCAGGTTGGCCCGCTGCGCGCATTGCAGACTTGAGCCAGCTCATGCGCGACGCCTCCATCTGCGGCCTCGGCCAGGCCGCGCCCAATCCCACCGACAGCGTGCTGCGTCACTTTCCCCACGAAGTGCACGCGGCCAAGGAGTAACCCGATGGACATGACCCCACCCACCATCGCCTTCACCCTCGACGGCAAGCCCGTCACCGCTCACCCCGGCGAGACCATCTGGGCTGCGGCCAAGCGCCACGGCGTCGAAATTCCGCATCTCTGCCACAGCGACCCCTTGCGCCCTGTGGGCAACTGCCGCGCCTGCATGGTCGAGGTCGAAGGCGAGCGCGTGCTCGCGGCCGCGTGCTGCCGCGCCGTCACGCCGGACATGAAGGTGCATGCCGCGAGCGACCGCGCCCGTGCCGCGCAGCGCGGGGTGGTCGAGCTGCTGACCGCGCGCAAGCCGCAGCGGACAGACCGGGTGAACGACGCGCTCGACCACTGGGCGCAGCGCCTGGGGGCCGATCGCAGCCGCTATGCCAGCGCGTTTCAGAGCGAGGCCGCACAGGCCGCCCATTGGCCGCAGACTCCGGCAGCCGATCTGTCGCATCCGGCGATCAGCTTCAACGCCGACGCCTGCATCCAGTGCACCCGCTGCCTGCGCGCCTGCCGCGAGGAGCAGGGCAACGATGTCATTGGCCTGGCCGGGCGCGGCGCGGCAGCGCGCATCGTGTTCGACCAGAACGCGCCGATGGGCGAGAGCACCTGCGTGGCCTGCGGCGAATGCGTGCAGGCCTGCCCGACCGGCGCGCTGGCTCCAGCCAACGGTTCCTGGGCCAAGGTCAGCGCGCGTACGGTCGATTCGGTCTGCCCCTATTGCGGCGTGGGCTGCGCGCTGACCTATCACCTGCAGCAAGATGCGCAGGGGCAGGAACACATCGCCCGCGTCGAAGGCCGCGACGGCGTTGCCAACCAGGGCCGCCTGTGCGTCAAGGGGCGTTTCGGCTTCGACTACGTGGCCAACCCGGCCCGCCTGACCAAGCCGTTGATCCGCCGCGACGACGCGCCGAAAAACCCCGGGCAGGTCAAGCTGGCAGACTGGCGCAGCGTGTTTCGCGAAGCCACCTGGGACGAGGCGCTGGAGCGCGCCGCGGGCGGCCTGCTGCACATCCGGCAGCAGCATGGCGGCGGGGCGCTGGCCGGTTTCGGCAGCGCCAAGGGCACGAATGAAGAGGCGTATCTGTTCCAGAAGCTGGTGCGCGCCGGATTTGGCACGCACAACGTCGATCACTGCACCCGGCTGTGCCATGCCTCCAGCGTGGCGGCGCTGCTGGAGGGCATTGGCTCCGGCGCGGTGAGCAACCCGGTGAAGGACGCGCTGCAGGCCGATGTCATCCTGATCATCGGCGCCAACCCCACGGTGAACCATCCGGTCGGCGCCACCTGGATGAAGAATGCCCTCAAGCGAGGCACCCGCCTGATCCTGGCCGACCCGCGCCGCACCGAAATGGCGCGCAAGGCCTGGATGACGCTGCAGTTCACGCCGGGGGCGGATCTGGCGCTGCTCAACGCCATGCTGCACGTGGTGTTCGCCGAGAACCTGCTGAGTGAAGCCAGCATCGCTGCACGCTGCCATGCCGAGGACGTGCAGGCCATCCGCACGCACGTGGCCGCGCTCAGCCCCGAGGCGATGGCGCCGATCTGCGGCGTGCCCGCCGCCGACATCCGCGCCGCCGCGCGCGCCTTCGCCACCAGCAAGGCGTCGATGATTTTCTGGGGCATGGGCATTTCGCAGCATGTGCACGGCACCGACAATGTGCGCGCACTCATTGCACTGTGCCAGCTCACCGGTCAGATCGGTCGTCCCGGCACCGGGCTGCACCCGCTGCGCGGGCAGAACAATGTGCAGGGCGCCAGCGACGCCGGGCTCATCCCCATGATGTTCCCCGACTATGTGCGCACGCAGACCCCCGGCGTGCTCGACAAGGTGGAGCGCTACTGGTCGCTGCCGCCTCAGAGCCTGAGCCGCACGCCGGGTCTGACCGTGGTCGAGATCATCCACGCTGCGCTCGCCGGGCAGATTCGCGGCATGTACATCGAGGGCGAGAACCCGGCGATGAGCGATCCCGATGTGCACCATGCCCGCCAGGCGCTGGCCGGGCTGGAGCATCTGGTGGTGCAGGACATTTTCCTCACCGAGACCGCCGCGTTGGCCGACGTGGTGCTGCCCGCCTCCGCCTGGCCTGAGAAGACCGGCTCCGTCAGCAATACCGACCGCCTGGTGCAGCTCGGCCGCAAGGCCGTGGCCTGCCCCGGCGAGGCGCGGGCCGATCTGTGGATCATCCAGGAGATGGGGCGCCGCCTGGGCGTGGCGCCCATCGCCGAGGTGGACATGCACGGCGGTGAAACCGGGGTGGGCGCGGTGTTCGAGGAAATGCGCGGCATGATGCCGTCGATCGCTGGGATCAGCTGGGAGCGTTTGCAGCGCGAAGGCGCCGTCACCTACCCCTGCGCGGCGGAAGACGAGCCCGGCCACCGTGTGGTGTTCACCGACGGCTACCCCACCGCGGACGGCCGCGCCACGCTCAAGCCCGCGCCACTGGGCTTTGCCGACGAGCAACCGGACAACGCCTACCCCTATGTGCTCATCACCGGCCGCGAGCTGGAGCACTGGCACACCGGCGCGATGACCCGCCATGCCAGCGTGCTCGACGCGCTTGAGCCGCAACCGACGGTGAGCATTCACCCCAACCTGCTGACCAAGCTCGATCTGCACGCCGGCGATACCTTGCAAGTGCAGTCGCGCCGCGGCACCATCGTGCTCGCCACCCGCGCCGATCCCGCCTTGCCCGAGGATGCGGTGTTCATCCCCTTCGCCTACGCCGAGGCCGCAGCCAATCTGCTGACCAACGCCGCGCTCGACCCCTGGGGCAAGATCGCCGAGGTGAAGTATTGCGCGGTCAAGCTGGGCAAGCCGCAACCGGCTTTGGCAAGTGTCTGAGGCGTTCGCGCAAAGCCGAAGATCGCCCCGATCCGCGTCCTACAGCCCTTGAAAAAGGGCTGGAAATGCGGTTCGCCGCCAGAACATCCAGTCCTTCTGACGGCGGATCTGCACGGTGCGCCAGCCGAGATCGCCAGCGAGGGTGAGTTGCACCGCGCCATCCAGCTGCACCGCGCGGGCGATCGCGGCCGACAGCAGCGCATCCAACTGCTGCGCGCCCGCATCCGGATCGGCGGCGAGGAGGTGGCGGGCATCGAACAGCTGCAGCGTTGCGGGCGCTTCGGCTTGCGTCAGCCCGCGCAGCGCGGCCGCGAGCATGGGATCGCTGACCGTGTCCCCCGTGTCGATCGGGCGCAAGGGGCTGCGCCAGCCGGGCGGCAGCGCGCCGCAGCCGTGGATCCACAGGGTGTTGACATCGGGCAGTCCCAGCTGCACCCGCGCCTCGTTGACCGCGTGGTGCTGCCAAGTCATCTGCACCTGGGTGAGCAATTGCCGCCACGGGCGCGCCGCCGGGCCGCCCGGCATCCAAGCGGCCACGCTGCGCCCCTGCGCCCGCGCCACGCCCGCTGTCACCACCTCGGCCAGGCTGGGATGCGCCGCATACCAGCGCTGCGGGGCCACGCGGCGCAGCGTCCAGCCGGCCTCGGCAAACAGCGGGGCGACCGCGTCGAACAGGTGTTGCGATTCGTCGGCGCTCAGGTCGAGGGCGGCGGGGTCGGTGAGCGACAGGCTGTCGCGCCCGAGCCGCAAATGCGCCGGAGTGAGCAGACCGAGCGGCTGATCGGCGGGAA
>JAGDVQ010000166.1 GCA_023255715.1 Thiomonas sp. | reverse complement strand
AAGGTCAGGTGCTGTGTGCAGGGGCTGTCGATCCTGTGTCGGCCATCAACGTCTGGACCTGCCCGAGCACCGGTGCAAGGGCTGAATCTTGTCCAGTATCGGCACAATTTCGCGCTCGTCGTTGGGCGACTGCGCATCCTTGAGTACGCCACCGCACAGACGAATGGATGGCATCTGCCTATCTTTGTCTCTGACCCACCGACTCGGTCAGATCCGGTCAGGGATGGGATTCTGCTGCGGCACATAAACCGGTGCGCTTTGCATTTGCCGCCCATGGCGCCTTCCGTTCCATTGAAACGGAACTGATCGAATAGTTTCAGTTCCTGGCTCCCTGCTGCTTGAGGGTTCGCCGTCGATTGACCCGAGCAGTCAACGAGTGCACCAATTAAAGCGTCTCCTATGTTCCATTACCTGACTCTATCTCCTTTGTTGATTCTCTTAGCCGGATGTGTGCTGCTCCTGGCCTCGTCTCTCAAAATCATTTACGAATACCAACGCGCCGTGGTCTTCCAGTTAGGGCGCTTCCAGAGGGTCAAGGGGCCTGGGCTGATTTTGGTCATTCCGTTGCTGCAGCGCATGGCCCGGATGGATTTGCGGACCGTGGTTCACGAGGTGCCGTCTCAGGACGTGATCTCGCGGGATAACGTGTCCGTCAAGGTGGATGCGGTGCTGTATTTCCGCATCGTTGATCCGGAAAAGGCTTTCATTCAGGTGGAGGATTTTTTCTCGGCAACCAGCAAGCTGGCGCAAACCACCTTGCGTGCTGTGCTGGGAAAGCACGATCTCGATGAGATGCTTTCCGAGCGCAGCAAGATCAATGCCGACATCCAGTCGATTCTCGACACCCAGACCGAAGCCTGGGGCATCAAGGTGAGTGTGGTGGAGATCCGAAACATTGAACTCACTGAAGACATGGTGCGCGCCATCGCCAAGCAGGCCGAAGCCGAGCGCGATCGGCGTGCCAAGGTCATTCATGCCGACGCCGAATTTCAGGCTGCCCAGACGCTGGTGAATGCTGCGGCGATTTTGGCCTCGGCACCTGGCGGCATGCAACTGCGCTATTTGCAAACCCTGTCGGAAATCGGCACCGAGAAAAACTCCACGGTCATCTTTCCGATGCCCATTGATCTGATCAAGCCGATCCTGCAGATCATTGAAAAATCTGAGGATCAACACTGATCTGCCGTCCCGCTCCGCGTGCCGTCCCAAGCGCGCGCAACCCTCCCCGCCGATCAACTCAACCGAAAGTCCACCATGCCAATCAAAGCCACCCCACGCCCCATTGATGCAGGCGCCCAGCCCGCCATCCCGCAAATGAAACCTACCGGGCAAAAGCGCAGCCTGGTGCGCGGCAAGGCCACGCGCAAGAAAAACCCTGGGAAGCGGTCCCATCATGGAGGATGAGTTGATGTGTGCTACGTACCGTGCGCCATTGACTGCAGAAGCAGCCCGCGCAAGTGGTTGTCCGCCGCAGGCAATTGGCAGGTGTGACATGCTGCTGGTCCGATGCCCGGCGCCACTCAACCGGTGCAACGCACCTTGACATTCTGGCCGCCTCGTATCAAGAAACCTTTCCTGCAATTGCGCAGACGGCTGCTGCGCCAATCCATCCCGCGTCCGGTCCTTGTAGCTGAGCCCGTGCTGCGCTCGGATCTGCTGAGCGCAGACCAGATGGAGCAGCATGGCGTGGCGCTGGCCAAGCGGCATCGCGCCTGCGACCAGCCGAAGAACAATACCCTGCTCACGCGGCTGGACGATAACGCAACCACACTGGCCCATGCCAGCAAAATGCTGACACAGGCGGTGCACAAGGGGCAGCGCATCACGCCAGCTGCGGAATGGTTGCTCGACAACGATTACCTCATCGAAGAGCAGATCCGCACAGCGCAGCGCGATCTGCCCAGGGGCTACAGCCGCGAGCTGCCACGCTTGCTCAATGGGCCTTCCGCGCAATTGCCGAGGGTGTATGACATTGCACTGGAAACCATCGCGCACGCCGACGGTCGGGTGGATGGCGATAGCCTGCGCCGCTTTGTGGTCTCCTACCAGACGGTGACGCCCCTCAATCTAGGCGAGCTGTGGGCCATTCCGATCATGCTGCGGTTGGGCCTGATCGAAAACCTGCGCCGCGTGGCCGTGCGGGTGATGCAGGAATGGGGTGACCGCAACGTGGCTGGGGAGTGGGCAGACCGGATGGCCGAAGTTGCAGAGCGCGACTCCAAGAGCGTGGTGCTCGAAGTGGCCGACATGGCGCGCTCGAACCCGCCATTGGCCTGCTCCTTTGTGGCCGAGCTCACGCGACGGCTGCAGGGTCAGGGTCCGGCGCTTGCGCTGGCATTGACGTGGGTGGAACAGGCACTGTCAGAAGCGGGGGACAACATCGAGCGGCTGGTGCAGATCGAAGCCCAGCAGCAGGCCGCCGACCAGGTGACCATCGGCAACAGCATTGGCAGTCTGCGTATGCTCGCCAGAATGGACTGGCGCACCTTCGTCGAATCCATCAGCCACGTGGAGCAGATACTGCGCCAAGACCCTGCGGGCGTTTATGCGACGATGGATTTCATCAGCCGCGATCAGTACCGCCACGTCGTCGAAAGCGTGGCGAAGCGCAGTCCCCGCAATGAAAGCGAAGTGGCTCGCGCTGCGGTCGATCTGGCGAATGTACCCGCCTCGGCCACTGCGAATCCCCAGTCTGACATCCCTGGGCAAGGCCACGTCGGCTACTACCTTGTCGACCGGGGACTCGCCGCGCTGGAACAGCGCGTTGTAGCACGCGTCCTGATTCGCGACTCACTGCTGCGGTGCGCCCAGATTGCGCCACTGAGTCTGTACCTGGGTTCGATACTGCTGTTGCTGGCCTTGCTTGCGCAGCCACTGTTGCATACCGCGCGTCACAGTGGCCTGCTTGGTTGGGAATGGCTGGCTACCGCCATTGCGGTGGTGTTCATCACCAGCCAGTTGACCATCGGCCTGGTGAACTGGCTGCTGTCCATCATGGTATTACCACGTATTCTGCCGCGGCTCGATTTTTCCAAAGGACTGTCCTCCGAGGTAAGAACACTGGTCGTGGTTCCGGCCATGCTCACTTGCAAGCAGGACGTGGATACTCTGGCCGACGCACTGGAAGTGCGCTTTCTCGCCAACCGCGATCCGTATTTGCACTTCGCCTTGCTAACCGACTTTGCCGATGCGGACACTGAAGTACTGGACACCGACGCGACACTTCTGATAACGGCAACGCAGCGCATAGACGCTCTCAATGCAAGTTACCCCGACACGCAGGGAGACCGCTTTTTCCTGCTACATCGGCCGCGCCGCTGGAACGCAGTCGACGCTGTCTGGATGGGGTACGAGCGAAAGCGCGGCAAACTGGCCGAACTCAATGCTCTTCTGCGCGGCGCTGGCTCCGCACGGTTTTCACTGATCGTGGGCCGCGTCGAGGTGCTGGCCAGAGTGAAGTACGTCATCACTTTGGACACCGACACCCAGTTACCGCGTGACGCCGCGCGCCAGTTCGTCGGCGCCATGGCGCACCCACTCAATCACCCGGTGATTGATGCCGCCACGCGGCGCGTGACCTCGGGCCACGCCATTCTGCAGCCTCGGGTGGGCATCAGTCTGCCCAGCGCGGCGCGCTCAGCCTATGCGCAACTGTTTGGCAGCGACGCCGGCATCGACCCTTACACGCGTGCCGTGTCCAACCTCTATCAAGACCTGTTCGGCGAAGGCTCATTCATCGGCAAGGGCATTTACGACGTCGATGCCTTCGAGCAGACTCTCACGCACCGCTTCGCCGAAAACAGCATCCTCAGCCATGATCTGTTGGAGGGCTGCTTCGCTCGCTCGGGGCTCATCAGCGATGTGCAACTGTACGAGGACTATCCGTCGCGCTACGCCAGCGACGTGGCTCGGCGCCATCGCTGGATTCGCGGTGACTGGCAATTACTGCCCTGGCTTCTGCCGTGGGTACGTACGCCGGGTGGCCAGCGCATGCGCAACCCGTTGTCGGCGCTATCGCGCTGGAAAATTCTCGACAATCTGCGGCGCAGCCTAGTGCCTGCTGCGCTACTGGCCCTGCTGCTGCTTGGCTGGTTCGCCATCGCGCAAATGTTGGCGTGGACCTTGACGGTATTGGCCGTGGTGTTCGTGCCGCCGGTGCTGGCCTTTCACTTCGACCTGTTTTTCAAGCCGCGCGACGTACAACTGGGCCAGCACCTGCGCTCGGCCGTGCGTGGCGCGGGCCAACACGCTGCACAGGCGCTGCTCACCTTGGCATGGCTGCCACACGAAGCGCTTTACAGCCTCGACGCCATCGTGCGCACGGCGTGGCGCATGCGCGTCACACGGCGTCGACTGCTGCAATGGAATCCTTCGCAGCTGGTCGAGCGTAGCGCAGGCAACACACTGACTGGTGCGTTCAGGTCTATGGCTGTTGGCCCGCTGGTGGCGGTGCTGACCGCAAATGCGCTGTTGCTACTGCGACCCGGCGCGCTGTTGGTGGCAGCACCCTTGCTGTTGCTGTGGTTAGCTTCGCCCGCCATTGCATGGCGCGTGAGCCGCCCACAGCAGGAGCAGGGTTTTGTACCGACGCCCGAAGCCTTGCACTTCCTGAGGCGGCTGGCGCGCAAGACCTGGGCATTTTTCGAGGTCCATGTCGGCACACTGGACCATGGCTTGCCGCCGGATAATTTTCAGGAGCAGCCAACACCGGTCATCGCACACCGTACCTCACCGACCAATATGGGGCTGGCGCTGCTGGCGAATCTGGCGGCTTACGACCTTGGCTACCTCAGCATCGGTCGGCTGCTGGCACGCACCGGCCAGACACTGCAGACCATGCAGGGCCTGTCACGCGACCGCGGGCATTTTTACAACTGGTACGACACCCGCACACTGCAACCCCTGGCGCCGCGCTACATCTCGACCGTGGACAGCGGCAATCTGGCCGGGCACCTGCTGACCCTGCGCCCTGGGCTGCTGGAACTCGCAGATGATCCGCTGTTCGACGCACGCCTGCTGCAAGGTCTGGATGACACCCTGAAATTGCTCATCGACGCCGTGCAGGCGCGCAACGACAGCACCGCTGTTCTGGAGGAATTTCGCCAGACACTTGTGACGGCGCATGCCAACCTGCCACGCACCCTCGCAGAGGCCGCAGCCTGTCTCCAAGGCTTGATGGCCGCTGCTGATTCGCTGGTGATCGACACTGCAGCCGCCGCGCCGCAAGTGCAGGATCTGCATGAAGCTCAAGACGCCGCAGACCTCGACGACGTCACCTTCTGGCTGCACGCGCTGCGCACACAATGCCGCGATGCCTGCGCCACGCTGCAACCGTTTGCGGCATGGTCGGCGCCTGCCGCTGACCCCGGTGCACAGCACGCCATACCCACCCTGCGCCAGTTGGCGCAGGGTGGCAGCGTGACTGCGCAAGACGACGCGCAGGAGGCGATGCAGCAGCATGCCGCGCACCTGCTTCAGACCATCGACCAACTGGCGCAGCAGGCGGGCACCATGGCGCTGATGGACTATCGCTTTCTGTATGACACGCAGCGCGACCTGCTGTCGATTGGCTACAACGCGGATGAGCGTCGGCTCGACGCCGGGTTCTACGACCTGCTGGCCTCGGAAGCGCGGCTCACCAACTTCGTTGCCATTGCGCAAGAACAGTTGCCGCAGGACAGCTGGTTCGCGCTCGGCCGTCTGCTCACCACCAGCGGTGGCGAGCCAGTGCTGCTGTCATGGTCCGGTTCGATGTTCGAGTATCTGATGCCGCTGCTGGTCATGCCAAATATTCCCGGCACCCTGCTCGACCAGACCTGCCGCGCCGCTGTGCAGCGGCAGATCGATTACGGCCAGCAGCTCGGCCTGCCGTGGGGCGTTTCCGAGTCCGGTTACAACACGCAGGACACGCAGTTCAATTACCAATACCGAGCGTTTGGAGTTCCGGGCCTTGGCCTCAAGCGGGGTTTGAGCGAAGATCGGGTGGTGGCACCTTATGCCTCGGTGCTGGCACTGATGATCGCTCCCGCTGCGGCCTGCGCTAACCTGCAACGCCTGGCCGACGCAGGCATGGAAGGCCGCTACGGCTTGTTTGAAGCGCTTGACTACACCCCGGCACGCCTGCCGCGCGGGCAAGGCGCGGTGGTGGTGCGTTCTTTCATGGCGCATCACCAGGGCATGAGCCTGCTGGCGCTCGATCATTTGCTGCGGCAGCAGCCCATGCAGCGGCGGTTCGAGTCGGACCCCAGCCTGCGCGCCACGCTGTTGCTGTTGCAGGAACGCGTACCAAAAACGGCCGCAGAGTACCGCCATGCCTCGGCCGCTGTGGCGCCGCAGGCGTTGGCGCGTGCTGCGGAAACCAGTCTGCGCGTGTTCACCGACCCAGCCCGCACCCGCCCCGCCGTACAACTGCTGTCAAATGGTCGCTATCACGTCATGGTGAGCAGCGCGGGTGGTGGCTACAGCCGCCATCATGACATGGCAGTGACACGCTGGCGTGAAGACATCAGCAGCGATGACTTCGGCACTTTTTGCTATTTGCGTGATGTCAGCAGTGGCATGTGTTGGTCCAGCGCGCATCAGCCCGCGCGCACCCCTCTCAAGGCATACGAAGCCATCTTCACCGACGCCCGGGCCGAGTTCCGCACGCGCACGCAGGAATTCGACACCCACACTGAAATCGTGGTGTCACCCGAAGACGATATCGAGCTGCGCCGCCTGCGTGTGACCAACCGCAGCCGTAGTCGCCGCACCATCGAAATCACCACCTACGCTGAGGTGGTTCTGGCACCCGCCCTGGCCGACGCCATGCACACAGCGTTCAGCAAACTGTTCGTGCAGACCGAGCTAATACGTCCGCTGCAGGCCATTGTCTGCACCCGACGCCCGCGCTCAAGCAGCGAGCAGGCACCGTGGATGTGCCATCTGCTGGCCGTGCATGATGCGCATATCGACGAGATTTCCTACGAGACCGATCGCGCCCGTTTCATCGGCCGTGGCCGCAGCACAGCCGATCCTCGGGTCATGGAGAGGCAGCGCCATCGCAGCCTCTCCAACAGTGAAGGCTCGGTGCTTGACCCCATCGTGGCCATCCGCTGCCGCATTACCCTGGAGCCAGAGCAGTCGGCGCTGGTGGATATGGTCACCGGCGTCGGTGACAGCCGCAATGCCTGTTTGCATCTCATCGAAAAATACCGTGACCGGCACTTGGCCGACCGCGTGTTCGACCTCGCCTGGACGCACAGCCAGGTGATGCTGCGCCAGCTCAATTCCACCCAGCTCGATGCTCAGCTTTACGAGGAGATTGCATCGAGCCTGCTGTACTCGCACGCCTCCTTGCGCGCCGATCCCGGCATCCTGCGCGCCAACCGGCGTGGCCAGTCGGGTCTCTGGGGACAAGCCATTTCCGGCGACCTGCCCATCGTTCTTCTGCACATCGCCGACGCGGCAAACATCGAACTGGCGCGGCAACTGGTCCAGGCGCATGCCTACTGGCGGCTCAAGGGCCTGGCCGTCGATCTGGTGATCTGGCACGAGGATCGTGCCGGGTATCGCCAGCAGTTCCAAGACCAGATCATGGGTCTGATTTCATCAGGTGTGGAAGCCAATCTGATCGACCGTCCGGGCGGCATTTTCGTGCGCTCCGCGCAGCATATGTCCAATGAAGACCGCATCCTGGTGCAGTCTGCGGCGCGCGTGGTGTTGAGTGATGGTCGCGGCACGCTGGCCGAGCAGGTCGGGCGTCGGCGTCTGCACAAGCAGCCGGAGGCCTTTGTCGCCACCCACGCCCGGCTCGCTGAGCAAAGGCGCACTGACATTGGGATCATGACAATCGAAGCCCCCGCTGCCCCTTTGCTTCTGGACAACCCCTGTGGTGGTTTCAGCGCCGACGGGCGCGAGTATGTGATCAATCTGGCTGCGGGCCAAAGCACCCCGGCGCCGTGGGCCAATGTGCTAGCCAATTCGCACTTCGGTACGGTGATCTCCGAAAGCGGTGGCGCCTACACTTGGAGCGAGAACGCGCATGAATTTCGCCTCACGCCTTGGCACAATGACCCGGTGACAGACGCCAGCGGCGAAGCGCTGTACGTGCGCGACGAAGAGACTGGGCACACCTGGTCGCCTACACCATTGCCCATGCGTGGCGAAGGCGCCTATCGCACCCGGCACGGGTTCGGCTACAGCGTGTTCGAGCACTGCCAAGACGGCATCAGTACCGAGTTGTGGGTGTATGTGGCGCTGGACACTGCGGTGAAGTTCTCGGTGCTGAAGGTGCGCAATGTCTCCGGGCGCGCACGCCGCCTGTCTGCGACCGGCTATGTCGAATGGGTACTCGGCGATCTGCGGGAAAAAACCGCCATGCATGTGGTGACCGAGTCCGACCCCGTCACTGGCGCGCTGCTCGCGCGTAATGCATACAACACTGAATTCGTCGGCCGAGTGGCGTTTTTCGATGTCGATGACCCGGCGCGCAACGTGACCGCAGACCGCACCGAATTCCTCGGCAGAAATGGCACCTTGCGCGACCCGGAAGCCATGCGCAACGCACGGCTGTCGGGCCAGGTTGGCGCGGCGCTCGATCCGTGTGCGGCCATCCAGATTCCTTTTGATCTGGGGGCAGGCGACACGCGCGAAATCATCTTTCGACTGGGCGTCGCCGACAGCCCCAAGGCCGCCAGCACGCTGGTGCAGCGCTGCCGCGGTCTGGGCACAGCAGCCACTGCGCTCGACGCCTTGCGCGCATACTGGCGCAGCACGCTGGGCGTGGTGCAGGTGCACACGCCCGATCCGGCACTTGACGTGCTGGTCAACGGCTGGTTGCTGTACCAGGTGATTGCCTGCCGCTTCCTGGCGCGCAGCGGCTACTACCAATCGGGCGGCGCCATCGGTTTCCGCGACCAGTTGCAGGACGCCATGGCGATGATTCATGCCCTGCCTGGTCCCGTGCGTCAGCATTTGTTGCTGTGCGCAGCGCACCAGTTCACCGAGGGCGACGTGCAGCACTGGTGGCATCCTCCGCTGGATCGCGGCGTGCGCACACGCTGCTCTGACGATTACCTCTGGCTGCCGCTCTGTGTCAGCCGCTATGTGCAGATCACCGGCGACCACGCTGTGCTTGACGAGGTCACTCCCTACCTGGAAGGCCGAGCCGTCAACCCCGATGAGGAGGCCTATTACGACCGTCCCACGCGTTCTGAGTTGCTTGAATCGCTCTATCAGCACTGCGTGCGTGCCATTGAGCACAGCATGCCGCGCGGCGTCCACGGCTTGCCGCTTATGGGCACCGGCGACTGGAACGATGGCATGAATCGTGTTGGCGACCGGGGACGCGGCGAAAGCGTGTGGCTCGGCTTTTTCTTGCACGAGGTGCTGCTGCGCTTCGTCCCCCTGGCCCATACGCAAGGTGACGAAACATTCGCCGCGCGTTGCATCGCCACGGCCGACGCACTGCGCGTTAGTCTCGACCAGCATGGCTGGGATGGTGCCTGGTACCGCCGTGCCTACTTCGACGACGGGACACCGCTGGGTACAGCGAGTGGCGCGGAATGCCAGATCGACGCCATCGCGCAGAGCTGGGCCGTGCTGTCCGGCGCTGCCGACGCCCGCCGTCAACAGCAGGCAATGCACGCTCTCAATCAGCGCTTGGTGCGCCGCGACGCCGGACTGGTTCAACTGCTCGACCCACCGTTTGACCAGACCCCGCTGGATCCCGGCTACATCAAAGGCTATGTGCCCGGCGTGCGGGAGAACGGCGGGCAGTACACCCACGCTGCCGTGTGGGCGGCGATGGCCTTTGCCAAACTGGGCGATGCCCCACATGCCTGGGAATTGCTGGACATGATCAACCCGGTCAACCACGCACGCAGCGCCGCCGACTTGGCTCGCTACAAGGTCGAACCCTATGTCATGACCGCTGACGTCTACGCCGCTCCGCCGCATCTCGGGCGTGGTGGATGGAGCTGGTACACGGGCTCGGCCGGCTGGATGTACCGTCTGATCGTGGAATCACTGCTTGGCCTGCGCCGCGAGGGCGAGCGCCTGCGCATCGCCCCAGTGCTTCCCGCTGGCTGGCCGGGCTTTGAGCTGGATTACCAACACGGCAGCACGCTCTACCGTATCCGTGTGCTGCATGGTGTGCCAGCATTGGCCGTGCCGAATGGCGCAATTTCGGTTCTTCTCGACGGCATGGCGCAGGATGAACCGATCATCCTCCTGATGGACGACCTCCAGAAACACGACGTTGAGGTCCGGGTACCCGAGAAAGGTTAAGGCAACACTGAATAAGCCGCTGATTTCAGCGCACTGGTGACATACGGAGAATGTTGTTCCACATGATGGGATTGACGTGGCGAATTGAGGCGATTTGAGCACTCCCGCTCAGGAAGAGCACGCCACTGGAGCAAAATACGCCCCATCCCAGTCGCGGGACGCCCCGCATCGCCCGCACCCGCCCTCCAGCCCCTGCCATCGTGCCCCGCTCCCTCCCCGCCATCACCCTACAGCCGCCTGCCGCCGACAAGCCGCTGGGCAAACAGCACAAGACCTTCAACACCCTGGTCGGCAAGATCCAACGCGCAAGGTCCCGGCTGCAGCAATGGCACGAGGCGATGCAGCGCGCCGCTCAGGCCCAGGCAGCGCACATCGACCCCAAGATGCGCAGCCTCAATGCGCACCGCAAGGACCTCGTGCTGGCCCTGGATGCCCTGCAAGACGATCCCCGGTACAACAAGACCGACCGCAAGCGCCTGCGCAACCTGATCGAGATGCTGGGCCTGGCCTGCCTGGACATGCAGCCCGACGCCGAGATCGAGGCGATTCTGAACCGGCAGCGCACGCCCAGACGCGAGGAACGCTCCGGCGCGATGGATGACCTGTTTGGCTTTGACGCGTTCGACGCAGCCGACGCGCAGGCACCGGATGCCAGCGACCCGGATTCCTTCGACGGCGCGTTCGATGACCGCGCCGGATTTCAGCAGCAGCCCCCGGCCGATGTCTTGAAACCGCCCCGGGATCACGCCCCGACCCTGCGCGCCATCTACCGCAAACTCGCCAGCGCCCTGCACCCCGACCGCGAGCCCGATCCTCAAGAGCGTGCCCGCAAGACTGCCTTGCTCCAGCGCGCCAACGCCGCGCACCAGAGCGGCGACCTCCTGGCCTTGCTGGGGTTGCAGCTCGAAATTGACTTGGTCGACACCACCCAACTCTCCTGCCTGGCCGATGCGCAGATCAAGGACTATGTCCAGGCGCTCAAAGCGCAGCTTGCCGACTTGGAAGAGGAAATCGATTCGATCGAGGACGGTTTCCGCTCGACCCTTCCTGTTGCAGCCACCGCGCGAAGGCTCGACCCTCGCACGATCGATACCTTGGTTGCGCAGGAACTCGATGCGCTGAACCATGTGGAGCAGGAGCTCAAGACGGTGCTGTCGCGCAAGACCGATGTTCGCTTCATGCAATCGTGGCTGCGGGAGCAGGATCGGGCCAACCAAGCCTTGGCCGAGGAAGCCTGGGATCAGGCCCTGGCGGCATTTGACGATCTGCTGGCTCAGGAGTTTGCGCCCCGCCCACGCCGCCGCCATCGATGACCGCCACTGACCAGCCTGAGCACCTGTTGGGCTCGGTCGAGCGCCTGACCTTCCACAGCGAGCAGATGGGGTTTGCTGTGTTGCGTGTGAAAGTGCGGGCAGCGCGAATTGGCCACTCTGGTGGGGTCAGCCGTTCGCATCAGCCCGATCTAAGGTCTGGCACAGCCTTTCCTTGACCGACTGAAAGGTCGCTCTGGCTTCACCCCTGCGGCTCCCAAGGATTGAACACCGCCACCCCGCACCCCTGGAAGTCCGAGACATTTCGCGTCACCAGGATCATCCCGTGAACCAGTGCGGTAGCGGCGATCAAGCTATCGCGGAAAGGGCGTGGATCCGGCACATGAAGCGCGGCACTGCGCTGTGCGACGGCCGCGTCCACTGGCAGAATGCGCCCGGCGAAAGCGGGCAACACATGCGTCTGGAGCCAAGCCCGAAGCAAGGCACCCTGCGACGCGTCGCGGCGCTCGGCCAACAACACGCCGATTTCCAGTTCCTGCACCGTGATGGCCGATAGATACAGATCTGCCGCATCGACGCGATCGGCCCATTGCGCCACATGCGCATCCGCGCGTCCCAGGCGCACCTTGCGCAACTCCGAAACGACATTGGTGTCGAGAACGAACATCAAGAAAGATTCGCAGGACGTGCCAGCTCACGCGGGCGCGGCGTTTCGAGTTCGACATCGGCAACATTCGGCATCGCCTGCAGATCGGCAATCTTCCTCTGGCTTGCCGTCAGGCGCCGATATTGCTCGATGCTCATCAGCACGTGCGATGGACGCCCCCGGTCGGTGATGAACACGGGTCCGCTGCTCGCGGCCCTTTTGGCTTCGCTCGCACCTTGGTTGAACGCGCGACTGGAGATGGTGGTGATGGTCATGACGACACCTCACTCAAGAAATGTTCATATGTTACTACATCCCCCGCGCGCGGACAGCGCAGGCGATGTCGTTGAGGAGGCGGATGTAGCCGAGCTGGTAATTGAAAGATGGCTGGACCGCGTTGCATGAATGTCAAAAAATAGGAAAGAAAGAATTACAAGCCGATCGGCGTAACACGGGGTCATCTGGCATTCCGTGACTCAGTGCTCCAGAGGTAGGGCGAGTCAAAGCTTATAAAATCCAAGTAATTCAGCCGCTTACGCCGATTTAGGCCGCTTGTCGCCGAATTCAGGACGAGCCTCATAACCCGAAGGTCGTTGGTTCA
>JAGDVQ010000036.1 GCA_023255715.1 Thiomonas sp. | reverse complement strand
ATGGCGATCATCACCCGCTGGCGCTGCCCGCCCGAGAGCTGGTGCGGATAGTCGAGCGCGCGCCGCGCCGGATCGGCGATGCCCATCTGCGCCAGCAGTTCCACAGCGCGCGCCCACGCGGCGCGGCGTGGCAACGCCTCGTGCAATTCCAGCACCTCGGCGATCTGCCGACCCACCGGGTGCAGCGGGTTGAGCGCGGTCATCGGCTCCTGGAAGATCATCGCGATGTCCCTGCCGCGCAGCGCGCGCATCTGCCGCTCGCTCAAGCTGCCGAGGTCGCGGCCGTCGAACTGCACGCTGCCGGTCTGATGCGCGCCGTCGAGCAGGCGCAGCAGGGCCAGCGCGGAAACGGTCTTGCCCGAGCCCGATTCCCCGACGAGGGCGAGCTTTTCCCCGGCGGCGATGTCCAGATCGACCCCCTGCACCACGGTCTGCGCGCCAAAGCGCACGCGCAGATCGCGCACCCGCAGCAGGGGTTCGGTAGTCTGGCCGCTCATCTGGCAAGCGCTCCAGACTGCCGCGGATCGAGCGCGTCGCGCAGCGCCTCGCCGATGAAGGTCAGCAGCAGCAAAATGGTCACCAGCGCACCGAAAGCCGCTGCCGAAATCCACCACGCGTCGAGGTTGGCCTTGCCCTGCGCGAGCAACTCGCCCAGGCTGGGCGTGGGCGGCGGCACGCCCAGGCCGAGAAAGTCCAGGCTGGTCAGCGCCAGCAGCGCGCCGCTCATGCGAAACGGCAAAAACGTCACCACCGGGGTGAGGCTATTGGGCAGGATGTGCCGCCACATGATGCGCCCGTGCGACAGCCCGAGCGCCTGCGCCGCGCGCACGTAGTCCATCTGCCGGTTGCGCAGAAATTCGGCGCGCACATAGTCGGCCAGCCCCATCCAGCCAAACAGCGACAGCAGAATGAGCAGCAGCGCCAGCCCCGGCGCGAACACCGCGGAAAAAATGATCAGCAGGTAAAGCTCCGGCATCGACCCCCAGACCTCCATGACGCGCTGCACCGTCAAATCGATACGCCCGCCGAAATAGCCCTGCACCGCGCCGATCAGCAGCCCCAGCGCGGTGCCGGTGACGGTGAGCGCCAGCGCGAAAAGGACTGAGAGCCGAAAGCCATAGATCAGCCGCGCCAGCACGTCACGCCCGCGGTCGTCGGTCCCCAGCCAGTGCCGCGCCGACGGCGAGGACGGAAACGGCCGCTGCGCAAAGTAATCGATGGTGTCGGCGCCATAGGGAATCGGCGGATAGATCGCAAAATTCCGTGGGGCGGACAGCCGGGCGCGGATGTAGGGGTCGAGATAGTCGGTCGGGGTGTGGAAGTCGCCGCCGAAAGTGGTTTCGGGATAGTCGTGCAGCAGCGGCAGGTAGAACCGCCCGTCATACCGCACCAGCAGCGGCTTGTCGTTGCTCAGCACCGGAGCCAGCAGGCTCAGGCCGAACAGCAGGGCGAACAGCCACAGACTCCAGCGCCCTAGGCGATGCGCCTTGAACCGCGCCCAGCCCTGCGACCAGAACGGATGGCGCGGCGCAGATACCGATGCCGGCAGGATTGCGCTCACCGCAGCGCTCCGAACTGAATGCGCGGATCGACCCAGACATAGCTCAGGTCGGCCGCCAGCTTGGTGAACAGGCCGATCAGGGTAAACAGGTACAGCGACCCCATGACCACCGGATAGTCGCGCCGCATCACCGCCTCGTACGACAGCAGGCCAAGCCCGGGCAGCGAAAACAACGTTTCGATCAGCAGCGAGCTAGCGAAAAACGCGCCGATGAACGCCGCCGGAAACCCGGTGACCAGGGGGATGAGCGCGTTGCGCAGCACATGCCGCCACAGCACGGTGCGCTCGCTCAACCCCTTGGCGCGCGCAGTCAACACGTATTGCTTGCGGATTTCCTCGAGGAACGCGTTTTTGGTCAGCATGGTGATGACCGCAAAGCTGCCCGCGGTGGACGCGACCACCGGCAGGGTGATGTGCCAGAGATAGTCGGTGATTTTGTGCCAGAGCGAGAACTGCGACCAGCCGTCCGACACCAGCCCGCGCAGCGGAAACCATTGCAGCCAGGTGCCGCCGGCAAACAGCACCAGCAGCAGCACGCCGAGCACGAATCCCGGAATGGCATAACCCACGAGCACGGCGATGCTGGTGGCCACGTCGAACCGACTGCCATGCCGCACCGCCTTGGCGATGCCCAGCGGAATCGAGATCAGATAGGTCAGCAGAAAATTCCACATCCCCAGCGAGATCGACACCGGCAGCCGCTCCTTGATCAGCGTCCACACCGCCTCGTGGTGGTAGTAGCTACGTCCCAGGTCGAAATGCGCGAACTGCCACAGCATGTCCAAATAACGCTGCAGCGGCGGCTTGTCGAAGCCGTAGAGCTGGCGCAGTTCGGCGAGCTGCTTGGGCGAGATGCCCTGTGCGCCGCGATAGATGCCCTGCGCGGTGGCCGCCTCGCCCGCTGCGCCGCCGTCCTTGCCGCGCAGCTGCGACACCATCTGTTCCACCGGCCCGCCCGGGACGAACTGCACCACGATGAAGGTGAGGGTCAGCACGCCCAGCAGCGTGGGAATCATCAACAGCACGCGCTTGAGGATGTAGGCCCAGAGATTCATGCGTGCCCCTCGTCAGCACTGTGATGAGAACCACCCCGCCGCTGCGTCACCCCGAGGCGGGGGGCAGCGCAGGCGATGCTGGAGCGTGGGAGCTTTCATACCGCCCACCAGCACTGCACCGCCCAAGACTCCGGCTGGTAGTACAGCGGCAGAGTCTTCGGCCAGGCGAACTTGTGCGCGGCGATCGCGACGCGGAAGGTGTCGCTGTACCACTGCGGCACCGAGTACCAGCCGCACACCAGCACGCGGTCGAGCGCGCGGCACGCGGCCTGCAGCTCGCGCATCGTGGTGGCCGCGACGACTTTTTCGATCAGCGCGTCCACCGCCGGGTCGCGCAGCCCCCAGACGTTGTCCGACCCCTGCACCGTGGCGGCGCGCGAGCCGAAGCGGTCGAACAATTCGTTGCCAGGGCTGGTGCTGCCGCCGTAGCGGATGGTGGTCATGTCGAAGTCGAAGGTGTCCATGCGCTGCTGGTACAGCGCAAAGTCCACCTGGCGGTAGTTCAGCGTGATGCCCAGCCGTTGCAACGCCTGCGCATAGACGGAGATGATGCGCGACATCGCGCCCTGGGTGTCGAGGTAGTCGATCACCAGCGCCTGACCTTTGGCGTTGCGCAGCGCGCCGTCGCGCCAATGCCAACCGGCCTGCTCGAGCAGCGCGCGCGCTTCGAGCAGGTTGGCGCGCAGACTCCGGGGCGGGTCGGTGCTGGGCATGCGCGGCAGCACGCCGAATACGCAGTCTGGCAATTGCGCGCGCAGCGGCTCGAGCAGCGCGAGTTCGTCCGCAGCGGGCGCGCCATGCGCCTCGAACGGCGAATTGGCGAAATACCCCTCGATGCGCTTGTACGCGCCGTAGAACAGCATGCGGTTGAGCCACTGGAAGTCCAGCGCCAAAGCCAGCGCCCGCCGCACCCGCACGTCCTGGAACTGCGGCCGGCGCAGGTTGACCACAAAGCCCTGGAACCCTGCCGGGTTGTGATTGGGCAGCTCCAGCTTGATCAGCGCGCCGCTGTCGAACCCCGGGCCGCGGTATTGCCGCGCCCAGTTGCGCGCGATGAATTCCTGCAGCAGGTCGAACTCGCCCGCCTTGAACGCCTCGAGCCGCGCGGTGCCGTCGAGGTAGAGCTTGTAGGTGATTTCGGCAAAGTTGAACTGACCGCGGCGTGTGGGCAGCTGCCAGCCCCAGTAGTCTGCCCTGCGGGCGTACGTGATGTCGCGCTGCTGTGACTGCCGCGCGATGCGGTACGGGCCGCTGGCGATCGGCGCGTCGATCACGCTGCGGAACGCGCGCCCTGCGGCCCATTTGGGAGAGAACACCGGCAGCCCGGCGAGCAGCAGCGGCAATTCGTGGTTGCGTCGCTTGAACGTAAAGCGCACATGCTGCGCATCCAGCGCCACGACCTGCGCGACATCGGCGTAGAGGCTGGCGAACTGCGGCGCAGCCTCGCTGCTGGTGAGAGTCGTAAAGCTGTAGACCACGTCCTGCGCGGTGACCGCATCGCCGTTGGAAAACCGCGCGCGGGGATCGAGCCGGAACTGCACCGACAGGCCGTCCGCGGCGAGGGCGATGTCATCGGCGAGCAGCCCGTACATGGTGTTGGGCTCGTCCCAGCTCGGGGTCATCAGGCTTTCGAACATCAGGGTGTTCAGCCCCGGCGCGGCATTGCCCTTGAGGGTGAAGGGGTTGAGCTTGTCGAAACTGCCGCCCACGGTCGGCGGGGTGAGGACAAAACTTCCGCCCACCGGCGCGCTCGGGTTGACGTAGTCGAAATGGGTGAAACCCGGCGGATACTTCGGCTGGTCGTACAGCGCGTAGGCGGGATGCTCCGGCGGATTGGCCCTGACGTCTGCGAATGCAAACAAGCCCATCGGCAGACTTTGCAGCAGACGGCGGCGGGCGACAGACAGCGGACGAGACAGGGCATGGGCCATGCGAGAATTCTGCATGACTTGCCGCAGCCCTGCGGCAAAGCCCTGCAAGACATCCTCACGAAAGCGCCCCATCATGGCATTCCTCCAAGGCAAACGCATTCTCATCACCGGCCTGCTGTCCAACCGCTCCATCGCCTACGGCATCGCCCAGGCCTGCCGCCGCGAAGGCGCCGAGCTGGCCTTTACCTATGTGGGCGAACGCTTCAGGCAACGCATCACCGATTTCGCCGCAGAGTTCGGCAGCAGCCTGGTGTTCGAGTGCGATGTGAGCAGCGACGAACAGATCGACGCGACCTTCCGCGATCTGGCCAGTCACTGGCCGCAGCTCGACGGTCTGGTGCATTCCATCGGCTTCGCGCCGCGCGAGGCGATTGCCGGGGATTTCATGGACGGTCTGTCGCGCGAGGGCTTCCGCGTCGCGCACGACATCTCGGCGTATTCCTTTCCGGCGCTGGCCAAGGCCGCGCTGCCGCTGCTGAGCAAGTCGGTCGAGGCTGGCAACATGCCGTCGCTGATCACCATGACCTATCTCGGCGCCGAGCGCGTGGTACCCAACTACAACACCATGGGTGTGGCCAAGGCCGCGCTCGAAGCCACGGTGCGGTTCATGGCCGAGTCGCTCGGACCGCGCGGCATGCGGGTCAACGGCGTGAGCGCCGGGCCGATCAAGACCCTGGCGGCATCTGGCATCGCCGACTTCGGCAAGATGCTGAAGTTCAACGAAGCCAACGCCCCGCTGCGCCGCAATGTGGACACCGAGCAGGTCGGCAACGCCTCGGCTTTTTTGCTGTCCGACCTGGCGGCTGGAATCACTGCGGAAATCCTGCATGTGGATGCCGGCATGCACGCCGTGGTCGGTGGCATGGCGGCGCTGGGCGAGTAGGCACCAAATCAGCGTGCCGCACGGCGCGCAGGAGGTGGGATCGTGCGGATGAGATGCAACCCGCTGCGCTGCAGCACCCTGGCCCTGGCGGCACTGCTGCTGTCTGCCTGCAGCCCGCGGCACGACGCCACCTCCATCGCGGCCACCACGGGAGTTCCCGACATCATGGTGGGCGCAACGGCCTACAGCCCGCAAAGGCCGACAGCGCAGAACGGCGCAACGAGGCGCGTCGCCGTTGCGGCGCATGCTTTCGTGGCCAACTCGGCAGGCACCGATTCGCCGGTGCTGACCACGCCACCGCTTCCGGTGCCGCAAGGCGCTTTGGTCCTGGTGCAGGCGCTCACCCAAACTCCGGCCACGCTGCAGGCGATCCACGACAGCTCCGGCAATGTCTACCGCCGCATCGGCGCGGTGCAGACCTATTCCGACCAGAAAGCGGGCAGCGTTCTGTATGTCAGCGAACGCGTCCAGGGTGGCCCTGCGTTGACCTGGAGTCTGGTCAAGGCGCAGGACCATGGTGCGGACGAAGCCAGCCTGTATGTCGTGGTGCTCAGCGGTGCCAGAGGCATCGGCGCCTGGGGCTTCAGCAACACCGCGCCCTACGGCCTGCGCACCCCGTTGACCACCACGGCCGCGAACAGCGTGGTGGTGTCGTTCTGGGGGCCAGCAGACTACAGCGGCTCGGCGCGCGATCCGCTCAACCCCTATTTCGCCCCGCCGGGCTGGACGCTGGGCGGACAGAACGACAACGGCTACAACCAGTGCTCGGGTGCCTATGCCTGGATTCGAGTCGGCGCGGCGGGCACGGTGCTCGACCCGCAATGGTCGTCGAAAAAAAGCGTCCAGGCCAACGGCTCGATGTGGCTGGTGGAAGCCCGGCCCTGAGCGCAGCGTTCGGCTGGCAAGGCAATGCCATCCGGTGTCACAATGCGTTACCACAACAACAGGAGACTCCGATGCTGGGTTTGATGCAAGACCATCCACTGCTGATTTCCGGCCTGCTCGACTTTGCCGCGCGCTACCACGGCGATACCGAAATCGTCTCGCGCCGGGTGGAGGGCGATGTGCATCGCACCACCTATGCACAGGTGCAACGCCGCGCCGCGCAATGCGCCAATGCACTCGACGCCCTGGGACTGCAGGCGCAGGACAGGGTGGGCACGCTGGCGTGGAACGGCTATCGGCATTTCGAGCTGTACTACGGCGTATCGGGCAGCGAACGCATCCTGCACACCATCAACCCACGGCTGCATCCCGATCAGATCGCCTGGATCGTGAACCATGCCGACGACCGCATGGTGTGCTTCGATCTCAGCTTTGCGCCCATCATCTCGGCCATCGCCCCACGCTGCCCAGGGGTCAGGCACTGGGTTGCACTCTGCGCGCCGGAAGCCCTGCCAGCAGAGCTGTCCGCCCTGCCCGGCCTGCTCAGCTATGAAGCCCTGCTCGCCGCGCAGAGCGCGCAATACACCTGGCCGGTATTCGACGAGAACACCGCTTCCTCGCTTTGCTACACCAGCGGGACCACGGGCAATCCCAAGGGCGTGCTCTACAGCCACCGCTCCACCGTGCTGCATGCCTATGCCGCTGCGCTGCCGGATGTGATGAACCTGTCCGCGCGCGACAGCGTGCTGCCCGTGGTGCCCATGTTCCACGTCAACGCCTGGGGGGTGCCATACGCCGCGGCGCTTACCGGGACCAAGCTGGTGTTTCCCGGCCCGGCGCTGGACGGCAAATCGCTGTTTGAATTGATGCAGGCCGAAGGCGTGACCCTGGCTGCTGGCGTGCCCACGGTCTGGCTCGGGCTGCTGAATTTCATGCGCGACAACGCGCTCAGGCTGCCCGCGCTGCAGCGCACCATCATCGGCGGTGCGGCAGCCGCCCCGGCGATGATCCGCGCGTTCGAGGAGGAACTGGGCATTCATGTGCTGCACGCCTGGGGCATGACCGAGATGAGCCCTCTGGGCACACTGTGCAGCCTGAAGAACAAGCACCTGGCACTGAGCAAGGAGGCGCAATTCGCCATTCAGGTCAAGCAGGGGCGGCCGATTTTTGGCGTGGACGTGCGCGTGGTGGATGGCAACGGCACGGATCTGCCCTGGGATGGCAAGAGCACCGGCAACCTGCTGGTGCGCGGCCCGTGGATCGCCAGCGACTACTACCGCAGCGACGACCCCAGCCCGCTGCAGGACGGCTGGTTTCCGACTGGCGATGTGGTCAGCATCGACCCCGACGGCTATATCCAGATCACCGACCGCACCAAGGACGTGATCAAGTCGGGCGGGGAGTGGATCAGCTCGATCGAACTGGAAAACATCGCCATGGCGCACCCCGGCGTGGCCATGGCCGCGTGCATCGCCCGCCCCGATCCCAAGTGGGACGAGCGCCCGCTGCTGGTCGTGGTGCGACGCGAGGGCAGCACCCTCGACCGTGCCGAGCTGCTGCAGTTCTACCAGGGCAAGGTGGCCAAATGGATGATCCCGGACGACGTGGTGTTCGTCCCGGCCATTCCGCTGGGCGCCACGGGCAAGATGCTCAAGAACCGACTGCGCGAGCAGTTTGCGGAGAGCCAATCGGCGGCGGCTGGCTGAGGCACTGCGCTCACACCATGGCCTGCGCCACCGCCTCATCCGCACAGGCCGGCCAGATGTGCAGTGCCTCGCGCACGGCCAGCCGCGGATTGGCGGCCTGCGTCACCGCGCTGACCACCGCGGCACCCGACACCCCCGTGGCGCGCACCTCCGGCATCTGGTTCAGCGCAATGCCGCCGATGGCCACCACCGGGTAGCGCGGCGACAGCCACTGCCGCCACATCGTCAGGCGCTCCAAGCCCAGCGGACGGTAAGGCATGACCTTCAGCGTGGTGGGAAACACCGGTCCAAGTGCGATGTACGAGGGCCGCAGCGCATGCGCGCGGGACATCTCGGCCGGCGTATGGGTGCTCAGGCCCAGCCGCAGACCCGCCGCGTTGAGGGCGGGCAGGTCGGCGGTGTGCACATCGTCCTGCCCGAGATGCACGCCGTAGGCACCCACGTCCAGCGCCTCGCGCCAATGATCGTTGATGAACAGCTGCGTGCCCGGCACCTCGCGTGCGGCCTGCACCGCAGTGCGGATCTGCATGCGCAGGGCAGCGCCCTCGACATCCTTGATGCGCAGCTGAATGGTGCACACACCCCACTCCAGCAGGCGCAGCACCCAGTCCACATCCGGGACCACGGGATAGAAGCCCAGGTGGCCGATCAGTCGGGCGAACTCGGGCGGAGCATCCTCTGCCTGGCCGGGCAGCGGCTGCCAGGGCAGATCATCGCAATCCGGTTGCGCATCGCTGCGGGTGTTGGGACGACCCGGGCCGATGGTGACGGCCTGATCGATCCCGGCATGCACACGCAGCTGCGCCTCGGTCGCGGCGTCGAGCATGCTCCAGCCCTCGGCCAGCCTGGCGGCGCACACGCTGGAATGCACGCAGCCCGAACCATGCGCGCTGCGCGGCAGGCGGCGGCTGACCAGCGGCAGCACGGTGCTGCGGGAGATGTACCAGTCAGTGCTGTGCGCTCCCCAGGCATGTCCGCCCTTCACCACCACCGACCGGTTTGGCGCACCGGGCTCCAGCCAACGGCTGCGGATCGCGGTGATCCACGCGGCCGGCGGTGGCCCCATGTCCCAGGCCGGCAGATCGAGCAGCGCGCTGGCCTCCACCCGGTTGGGGGTGATGAGTTCGGCGCGGTGCGCCAGCCGCATGGCCAGCCCGCCGCCGTGCGCCTGCGTCCACAGCGGCGTGCCGTCGCTGGCTGCCAGCACCGGGTCCCACACCACCGGGCACGCACGTGCCTCGATGAAATGCGCCACTTCCTCGGCCACTGCCGCGTTGCCCAGCATGCCGATCTTGATCGCTGCGGGCTCACCGTCCGCCAGCAGGGTGCGCAGGCTGCTGCGCAGCAGCTCCACATCGATTGCCTGCACGGCCTGAACGCCATAGGAATTTTGCGCGGTCAGCGCCGACGTGATGCTGGCACCGCGCCAGCCCAGCGCGCTCCAAGTGGCCAGATCGGCTGTCAGGCCCGCGCCGCCGGTCGGGTCGTGTCCGGCAATGGTCAGAAGATAGGGTGTCGTTGTCATGGCGCATTTCTCCCGGTTTGTCGCAGTGTAAGGAAGCCGTGCGCTGCGCCGGCTGCGGCGCCGCTGAAGTAGGCTGTGCATGCATCTTGCCCTTGCCCTGCTGTCAACGTTCTCACCCCAAAGACGTTCAAGCCCTCATGAAAACCAACCAGATCCTTTCCTCACTTCTGCTCGGCGCCAGTGCGCTGGCCTTGCCAGCGCATGCTGAAGGCCCACCCGTCAGCATCCAGTTCAGCATCGGCACGCCGCCACCGCCGCCGGTCTATGTCGCGCCACAGCCGGTCTATGTGCCGCCTCCGGTGGTCGTGTCGGCACCGCCGACCATGATCTGGCTGCCTGAATTTGGCGGCTATGTCGCACTGGGCATTGCCCAGCCTCTGTTCTATCTGGGCGGCGTGTATTACTACAACAGCGGCGGCCGCTGGTACGTCGGCCCGGGCTATGGCGGCCCGTGGCACCCTGCCGAGCGCATTCCCCCGGGTCTGCGCAAGTTCCGCGACCGCGACTGGCAGCGCGCACAAGACCGTGCCTACCGCTACGACCGTGATCCGCAGTGGAGGCGCTTCAGGGCCGAGGGCCCCAAACCTGGACACGGCCCGGATCGCCATGACCGGGGGCATGGCAAGGGTCACGGCGACGACCACGGAAAAGGTCACGGCCACGGTCACGACCGTGACGACCACTGAGTGAGGGCTGCCTCAGCGCAGGGGCCAGTCCAGCAGGATGCGGGTGCCGTGGCCAGGGCGGCTTTCCACGCCGACCTCGCCGCCGTGCAGACGCACGATATTGCGCACCAGCGCCAGACCCAATCCAAGTCCGCCACGGCTGCGGCTGCGCGCCGGGTCGGCGCGGTAGAACCGATCGAACAGAAACGGCAGGTGCTCGGGGGCGATGCCGCAGCCGGTGTCGACCACCTCGAAGCGCACGCTGCTGTCCTGCGGATGGGCGCTCAGCGTCACCGTTCCGCCGCGCGGGGTATGCGCCAGCGCATTGCCGATGAGGTTGGCCAGCGCGCGTTGCAACAGCATGCGGTCGGCTTGCAGGATGCAGTGTGGCGCGGCGTGAACCGCGAGGCGCACACCGGCATCGGCTGCCGTGGCGTCGAAGAACTCGGCCAGCGCGCGCAGCTCGCGCCCCACATCCAGCGACTCCAGACGCAGCGCGGTATCGGGGTGCTCGGTCTGCGCCAGGAACAGCAGGGCCTGGATCATCTGCGACAGCCGCGCGCATTCCTCCACCGCCGATTCCAGCGCCTCGCGGTACTGCGCCGGTTCGCGCGGACGGCCCAGCGCCACTTCCAGCCCGCCCCACAGATTGGAGAGCGGCGTGCGCAATTCATGCGCGATGTCGGCGGAAAACTGCGAAATGCGGCCGAATGACTCCTCCAGCCGCTGCAGCGTGGCGTTGAACGCCAGCGCCAGGGTCTGCAGCTCATCGGGAAGCTGGCGGGTGTCCAGCCGTCGGTGCAGATCCTGCGCGCCGATGTCGCGGGCCGCGTCGGCCATGTGGCGCAGCGGGCGCAGGCCCCGCCAGGCAATGCCATAGCCCGCCGCCGCCGCAGTCACGATGGCGGCGAGCAACACCACGGCAAGGCGCAAGCGGTAATCAGCCAGAATGCGCGACTCCGCCGTGCGGTTGAGCGCCACCTCCAGGCGCATGGCCTCGGGCGCCGCGCCCGGCGTGGTGCGGGCGGTCAGCGGCAGCATGGCGGTGAGGAAATGCAGGTCGTGCGGCAGATGCGCCTTGTGCAGTTGCGGCACACCCTGCGCGTCGGGCCATTGAAAGTCTGCAGCGGTCAGGGCCGGATTGAAGCCCGGCGTCTGCAGCAGCACCGCACCACCGGCACTGCGCAGCCGCAAGAACAGATCGCGTGGCGCATCCGGCGGCAGCTTGAGATCGGCCTCCTGCTGCAGCGCATCGCTTTGCACCGGCAGGTTCTGCAGCAGGGCGGCTACGGTGTCGAGCTTGCGCAGCACCGATTCACGGTCCTCCTGCATCATGCGCGCGCTCAGGCCCCAGTACACCCAGCTGCTGGCGACCAGCAGGATGAGCGCCAGTGTGAGCGCGAAGGTGCTGGCCATGCGCGCTGCAAGCGAGCGCGGCGGCAGGCCGTGCTGGCGCAGGCGGTTCAGCGCGAACTCGGTCCAGCGCGCTGCGCCGCTCCCCTGCCCGGCCCTGCCCGCCAGCGGGGCGGGAGCGAAGGCAGGGGCATCTCCTCCTGCCTCACTGCGCATCGCGTGCCTCCAGGACATAGCCCACGCCGCGCACGGTGTGCAGCAATGGCGCGGTGAACGGGTCGTCGAGCTTGCTGCGCAGGCGCCGGATGTGGACGTCCACCACATTGGTGTCACTGTCGAAATTCATGTCCCACACCTGCTCGGCGATCAGAGTGCGCGACAGCACCTCGCCGGCACGCCGTGCCAGCAGCGACAACAGCGCGAATTCCTTGGGCGTGAGTGCCAGCCGCTGGCCCGCACGCTCGGCGCGCTGGCGCTGCAGGTCGATGCGCAGATCGGCCACGTCCACCACATCGGGAAGCCGCGCCGGCCCGCGCCGCAGCACGCTGCGCACCCGCGCCAGCAATTCCGAAAACGCGAAGGGCTTGACCAGATAGTCGTCTGCGCCCAGTTCCAGGCCGCGGACACGGTCGGCGACGCCGTCGCGCGCGGTGAGCATGAGCACTGGCGTGGTCTGGCGCGCGCGCAGGTCGCGCAGCACGCTCCAGCCGTCGCGCCCGGGCAGCATGGCGTCGAGGATGATGAGGTCGTAGGGATGGGTCAGCGCCAGATGCAGGCCGTCGATGCCGTCGGCCGCGACGTCTGCGACAAAACCATTCTCCCCGAGACCGCGCTTCAGATAGGCAGCGGTCTTGGCTTCGTCTTCGACAATCAAAATGCGCATGGCGCGATTGTCGATCGATGCGCGGCAACCTGGCGTATCCGTCTGCAACATGACGAAATCGTCATGCGCCGTTCATGTCGGCGCCAGACTTTGCGGTGCAGCATGAGCGCATGGAAACACCCCCTTGCCGGCCTGCATACCGCAAACCTCTGCTGGCTGTGATGCTCGCAGCCCTGCTGGGTGGCTGCGCCAGTGCGCCGCCCGCGCGGCCCGCGATCACGCCGGTGGCAAGCGCGCAGGCGCTGGAGCAGCGCAGCCTGTCCGATCCCGGCCTGCAGCGCTTTCTTGCCGCACAGGCTGGAGCGCCACAAGCGGCCGGGCAAGCCTGGACGCTGCAGCGCCTGAGTCTGGCCGCGCTGTATTTCCACCCCAGCCTGCGGGTGGGGCGCGCCAGTGTGCAGCTGGCCGAGGCCGATCTGCGCATCGCCCGGCAGCGCCCCAACCCCAGCCTGCAGCTCGGGCTGAAATACGGCAGCGCCGCAGCGCTGATGGCGCCCAGCCCGTGGACGGTGGGTGCCGCCATTGGCCTGCTGCTGGAGTCGCATGCCCAGCGCGCAGCGCAGACGGCGCAGGCCCAGGCGGGTGTGCACGCCGCGCTGCTGCTGCTGCACGCGGTGCGCTGGCAGGTGCGCGCAAGGGTGCAACGGGCGGGCATTGCGCTCTGGGCCGCACGCC
>JAGDVQ010000002.1:7404-13178 GCA_023255715.1 Thiomonas sp. | reverse complement strand
GCAGTGGCTGGGTCAGCCGCGCCGGAGACACCTGCTTCATGATGCCCGCCGAGCCTTTGGCACAGATCACACCCTGGTTCAGCGGATGCTCCGGGTTGCCTTCGATGAACCGCACTTCGCCATCGCGCAGATGCACATTGATGCCACAGCGGCAGGCGCACATATAGCACGTCGTGGTCTTGACCTCGGTCTCGCCCGGGGGCGGTGCGACCGGATCGTGCAGCGGTGTGCCGTTGGAAAACAGGCGGTCGAGCGGTTTGAACAGGGCGGACATGGCGCGCAATCGGGCAAGACGGATTGCCAAACCCTAGCGGCCCTGAATGCATTGAACAAACAAAACGTTTATGTTCGATATATCGAAATATTCGATGACGAACCAGAAGTGGCCGTTAGCACAGTCTCCAAATCCGCGCAGCAAGGGGCGCGAGCAGAACTGCGGGCGGAGGTTTAGGATTTCTGCTGCATTGCACAACCCTGGAGTCCACCCATGACCACGACAACACTTTTCACTCCCCTGCAACTCGGTGCGCTGGAACTGCCCAACCGCATCATCATGGCGCCGCTGACCCGCTCTCGCGCCAGCCAGCCCGGCGACGTTCCGACCGAAATGAACGCACGCTACTACGCGCAGCGCGCCAGCGCCGGGCTGATCATCAGCGAGGCGACGCAAATCTCGCGTCAAGGCCAGGGTTACGCCTTCACCCCCGGTATCTACACCGACGCGCAGGTGCAAGGCTGGAGGCTGGTGACCGACGCGGTGCACGCCGCAGGTGGCCGCATTGCGATGCAGCTGTGGCATGTCGGCCGCATTTCGCACCATCTGCTGCAGGAGGGCGGCCAGCCGCCGGTGGCGCCCAGCGCGATCCGCAGCGAAACCGGCGAATCGTTCGTCGTGCTGCCCGAAGGCCCCAAGCGCGTGCCCTGCGACATGCCGCGGGCGCTCGAGACCAGCGAAATCCCGGGCATCATTGCCGACTACGCGCGCGCAGCGAAAAATGCCCTGTCCGCCGGTTTTGACATGCTCGAACTGCACAGCGCCAACGGCTATCTGCTGCAGCAGTTTCTCTCGACCAACACCAACCAGCGCACCGACCAGTACGGCGGCAGCATGGAAAACCGTGCGCGCATCGTGCTCGAGGCGCTGGACGCCATCATCGCGGTTGCCGGCGCGCAGCGCGTGGGGGTGCGCATCTCGCCGCACTTCAACCGCCATGACATCCGCGACGAGCAGACCGAAGAAATCCACCTGTATCTGGCCGAGCAGTTCAGCAAGCGCGGGGTGGCCTATCTCCACATCGCCGAGCCGGACTGGGCCGGCGGCCCGTCGCTGTCCGACGCGTTACGCCAGCAGCTGCGTGCGGCGTTCACCGGGCGGATCATCGTCTGCGGCAACTACACCGCCGAGTCGGGCGCCGCGCGCATTGCATCCGGGCTGGCCGACGCGGTGGCATATGGCCGCCCGTTCATCGCCAATCCCGATCTGGTCGAGCGCTTCCGGCTGGGCGCCGCGCTCAACAAACCCGACCCCGCCACCTTCTACGGCGGCGGCGAGCACGGCTATACCGACTACCCCGCGCTCGAAACGGTGGCGTAGACTGCGGCGCTTTCTCCGCCCGCTTTCTCCGCCTGTGCGCGCCCCATGAAAATCGCCACCTGGAATGTCAATTCGCTCGCCGTGCGCCTGCCGCAAGTGCTCGACTGGCTGCAGGCGCAGCAGCCCGATGTGCTGGCGCTGCAGGAAACCAAGCTGACCGACGACAAGTTCCCCATGGAGGCGATTGCGGCCGCCGGGTATCAAACCGCGTTTTTCGGCCAGCCCACCTATAACGGCGTCGCGCTGCTCAGCCGGCACCCGCTGGAGGCGGTGCAGCGCGGCATTCCCGGTCTGGATGACGCGCAGGCGCGGGTGATTGCGGCCACGGTGGACGGGGTGCGGGTGATCGACTGCTACTTCCCCAACGGCCAGGCGCCCGACAGCGACAAGTTTGCCTACAAGATGCAGTGGCTCGATGCCCTGCAGGCCTGGGTGATCGCCGAGCTGCAGCGCTCCCCCCGGCTGGTGCTGCTTGGCGATTTCAACATCGCGCCGGACGATCGCGACGTGTACGACCCGGTGGCCTGGGCTGGGCAGATCCACTGCACCCCCGAGGAGCGCGCGCATTTCCGGCAGTTGCTCGATCTGGGGCTGATCGACGCGTTTCGCGCCTTCGAGCAGCCGCCCAAGAGCTGGAGCTGGTGGGATTACCGCAACCTGGCGTTCCGCAAGAATCAGGGTCTGCGCATCGACCACATCCTGGTGAGCGCCGCGCTGCGTCCCGCGCTGCAGTCGTGCAGCATCGACAAGACCCCGCGCAAGAACGAACGTCCGAGCGACCACGCCCCGGTGATCGCCGAACTGGCGCTGTAGACCTCAGTCCTCCATCCCCAGCTCCTGAATCTTGCGGGTGATGGTGTTGCGGCCGATCCCCAGCTTTTGTGCCGCCTCGATGCGGCGGCCGTGAGTTTGCGACAGCGCGGCGGAGATCACCGCGCGCTCGAAGCGTTGCGTCAGGTGATGCATGACGTCTGGCGTGCCGCCGCGCATCAGGCTCAGCGCGACCTGTTTCACGCGGGTTTCCCAGTCGGTTTCTGCCGGGGCCACCGGCGCGGGCCGTGAGGAAACAGCTTCGGCCTGCGCGAGATCGTCCAGCGCGCCAGCATGCGAGGCGTCTGCCGCTTGGCCCTTGCCGTCGGGCTGTGCAACGGTTCGGGGACGAACATCCTCCGGCAAATCCTTGACCTGAATGACCTGCGCCGGCGCCATGACGGTGAGCCACTGACACAGGTTTTCCAGTTGGCGCACGTTGCCGGGAAATGGGAATTGCTGCAGCACCTGCAGCGCCTCGGCCGAGATGCGCTTGGGCTCGACGCCGAGCTCCTGCGCGCTGCGCTGCAGGAAGTGCCGGGTCAGCGGCGCGATGTCTTCGCTGCGCTCGCGCAGCGGCGGCAGACGCAGGCGAATCACATTGAGGCGGTGGAACAGGTCTTCGCGGAACTTGCCCTGCGCGACATGCTGTTCCAGATTCTGGTGCGTGGCGGCGATCACCCGCACATGCGACTTGATCGCACTGTGTCCGCCCACACGGTAATAGTGTCCGTCGGACAGCACCCGCAGCAGGCGGGTCTGCAACTCCAGCGGCATGTCGCCGATCTCGTCGAGAAACAGCGTGCCGCCTTCGGCCTGCTCGAAGCGACCGCGCCGCAGGGTCTGCGCGCCGGTGAACGCGCCGCGCTCGTGGCCGAACAGCTCGCTTTCCAGCAGATCCTTGGGGATGGCTGCGGTGTTGATGGCGACGAACGGACCGCCCGATCGCGGGCTGTGCTTGTGCAGCGCGCGCGCCACCAGCTCCTTGCCGGAGCCCGATTCGCCGGTAATGAGTACGGTGACCTGCGAATGCGCCAGCCGACCGATGGCGCGGAACACGTCCTGCATGGCCGGGGCCTGGCCGAGGAGTTCGGGCGCCTCCTGCTGCGCATCTTCGGCCTGCTCCTCGCGCAGGCTTTCATCGACCGCACGCTGGATCAGGTCGACCGCCTTGTCGACGTCGAAGGGCTTGCTCAGGTAGTCGAACGCGCCCCCCTGCAACGAGGCGACGGCACTGTCGAGATCGGAATACGCCGTCATGATGATGACCGGCAGACCAGGATGCGACTGGCGGATTTGCTGCAGCAGATCGATGCCGTTGCCGCCCGGCATGCGAATATCGCTGATGAGCACCTGGGGACAACCCTCTTCGAACGCGCTCAGCACATCGCGCGGATTGGAAAAACTGCGCACCTCCATGCCGACCTTTTGCAGCGCCTTTTCCAGCACGAAGCGGATCGAGGCATCGTCATCGACCACCCAGATCGGTTTCATCGCGCACTCCGAGCGCAGAACCGGCTGCAACCTGTCAAGGCAGCGGAATGGTGATGCGGAATTCGGTCTTGCCGGGCTGGCTGTCGCATTCGATGGTTCCCTGATGTTGCTGGACGAAGGTCTGGGCCAGGGTGAGTCCGAGTCCACTTCCTCCTTCTCTGCCCGAGATCAGCGGAAAAAAGATGCGATCCTTCAGTTCCGCCGGCACCCCAGGCCCGTTGTCCACGATATGCAAGACCAGTGCCAGCTTGTAGCGCTGGCGGGCCACCGTGATCTGCCGCGCCACCCGGGTGCGGAACACAATCTTCGCGTCGCCTGCCGCGATGCGCTGCTGCAGGGCTTGCGCCGCGTTGTGCGCGATGTTGAGCACGGCCTGAATGAGCTGCTCCTTGTCCCCACGGAATTCGGGCAGGCTGGCGTCGTAGTCCTGCTCGATGGTCAGTCCTTGCGGAAACTCCGCCTGCAGCAAGGTGCGGACATGCTCACAGACTTCGTGAATGTTCACGTCGCCCACGACATGCGGCTTGCGGTGGGGCGCCAGCAGCCGGTCCACCAGGGTCTGCAGCCGATCGGCCTCGGCAATGATGACCTGGGTGTATTCCTGCAGTTCGAGCGAGGGCAGTTCGGCATGCAGCAGTTGCGCCGCGCCACGGATGCCGCCCAGCGGGTTCTTGATCTCGTGGGCCAGATTGCGGATCAGCTCCTTGTTCGCCTGCGCCTGGTTGTGCCACTGCTCCTCGCGCTCCAGCCGAGCCTGCTGGCTGATCTCCACCATTTCGGCCAGCAACAGGCCGTCCGGGTGTTCGGTGCGCGCCACGATGACCTGCACCTGGACCGGGTCACGCAGATCGCGCAGGCGCATCAGACAGTCGAAGCGTTTGCTGCTGAACTCGTTGCTGCGCACCTGTTCCAGCGCGTCGCGCCAGAGAGCCGGGCAATCCATCCAGTGGCCAAGATCCTGCCCTTTCAACTGACGGCGGGAAACGCCCAGACCGTTTTCCAGGGCCGGATTGGCGTAGCTGATCAGGCCTTCTGCATCCACCAGTGCCGCCATCGATGTCAGCCATTCCAGGCCCGGGTATTCGCTTGTCGAGTGCGGCGCGGCCATCCCTCATCCCCAATCCGACTCGCCGGACCGATTCATTGCGGGTACTTCTGCAGCTCGCGCTGCAGCGCGGCGATATTGGCCTGCGTCATGGCAAGCTGGTCTTTCATCGTTGCCACACGCTGGGCGTATTCCCCGCCCTTGACGCCTCCCCCGGCGATGCGCTCGCTGGGCAGGTAATCGGGGTGGCCGTTGTTGTAGGCCTTGATCTGCTGCTCCAGCAAGGCCTGTTGCTGTTGCAGTTCCTGCTCGAGGATGCGCCGCGCTTCCGCGTCGCGCTCCTTCTGCGTCGAAGGCGCAACGCGCGCAGCCTGATTCTCGTTCTGCGCCGCCTTCTGCCCACCCTCCTTGGCGCCCGAGCCGATGACCTTGGGCGCCATGCCTGGGCTCGACAGAATGCTCACATTGGCGTTGTCGATCAGCTTGCAATTCTTGGCTTTGACTTCCGACAGATCGTTGGTGTACGAATTGTCCGGACAGCGATAGACCCGCTGCGGGTCGGTCTGGGCCTGCGCAGTGCCGGCAAGCGCCAGGGCCGCAAACGTGGCGAACGCGGCAAGGAGAACTGTGAAACGGTCGAGCAAGGTCATGGTGGTGCGAGGTCAAGAGCAGAATGCAGTGTAAGTCTGGCAACGCTTGAGGCGGGTCACGGGCTGACACAGCGTGGCGGAATGACCAAAACAAAAGCGGCCCGCAGGCCGCCTTTGTCTCACACTGCCCGATTACAGCGAGTAGTACATGTCGAACTCGACCGGATGCGTGGTCATGCGG
>JAGDVQ010000002.1:5730-7304 GCA_023255715.1 Thiomonas sp. | reverse complement strand
GCCCGATTACAGCGAGTAGTACATGTCGAACTCGACCGGATGCGTGGTCATGCGGAAGCGGGTGACTTCCTCCATCTTCAGGTCGATGTAGGCGCTGATGAAGTCGTCGCTGAACACCCCGCCCTTGGTCAGGAAGGCACGGTCCTTGTCGAGATAGTCCAGCGCCTGGTCGAGGCTGGAGCACACGGTCGGGATCTTGGCTTCTTCTTCCGGCGGCAGGTCGTAGAGGTTCTTGCTGGCGGCTTCGCCCGGGTGAATCTTGTTTTCCACGCCGTCCAGACCGGCCATCATCATGGCGGAGAACGCCAGATAGGGGTTGGCGGTCGGGTCGGGGAAGCGCACTTCGATGCGGCGGGCCTTGTCGCTCTGCACGAAGGGCACGCGGATCGACGCCGAGCGGTTGCGCGCGGAGTAAGCCAGCATCACCGGCGCTTCGAATCCGGGCACCAGGCGCTTGTAGCTGTTGGTGCCGGGGTTGGTGATGGCGTTGAGCGCGCGGGCGTGCTTGATGATGCCGCCGATGTAATACAGCGCGAATTCGCTCAGACCGGCGTAGCCGTTGCCCGCAAACAGGTTCTTGCCGTCCTTCCAGATGGACTGGTGCACGTGCATGCCCGAGCCGTTGTCGCCGACGATGGGCTTGGGCATGAAGGTCGCGGTCTTGCCGTAGGCGTGGGCGACGTTCTGCACCACGTACTTGAGGACCTGTGTCCAGTCGGCGCGCTGCACCAGGGTGGAGAACTTGGTGCCGATTTCGCACTGGCCGGCATTGGCCACTTCGTGATGGTGCACTTCAACCGGCACGCCCATCTGTTCGAGCAGCAGGCACATTTCCGAGCGGATGTCCTGCAGGCTGTCCACCGGAGGCACCGGGAAATAGCCGCCCTTCACCGACGGGCGGTGGCCCATATTGCCGCCTTCCATCTTGTCGCCGGTGGCCCAGGCGGCCTCATTGGAATCGATCTTGACGAAACAGCCGGACATATCCACATTCCAGCGGACCTGATCGAAGATGAAAAACTCGGGCTCGGGGCCGAAGTAGGCAGTGTCACCGATGCCCGATGCCTTGAGGTAGGCCTCGGCTTTCTTGGCGATGGAGCGCGGGTCGCGGTCGTAGGGTTTGCCGTCACCGGGCTCGAGCACGTCGCAGCTCAGCAGCAGCGTGGTTTCCTCGTAGAACGGGTCGATGTTGGCGGTGTTCGGATCGGGCATGAGCAGCATGTCCGAGGCCTCGATGCCCTTCCAGCCGGCAATGGACGAGCCGTCGAAGGCATGGCCATCGGAAAATTTGCCTTCGTCAAAATGCGACACCGGCACGGTCACGTGTTGTTCCTTGCCGCGGGTATCGGTGAAGCGGAAGTCCACGAATTTGACATCGTGCTCCTTGACCATGCCCATCACATCGGCGACTGTTTTGCTCATGAAAATCTCCTGTCAGGTTGAAATGCGTTTGCGTGCTTCTCTTCGCATCAAAAGATGGCACGCAACATCGTTTGCTGCAATGCTCCGCGCAGTGAAAACAATCTAGCAGAAAGCGTGCCCAGTTCTGCCCGTTTGCCATCTGTTCGCGAGGC
>JAGDVQ010000002.1:0-5630 GCA_023255715.1 Thiomonas sp. | reverse complement strand
ACAATCTAGCAGAAAGCGTGCCCAGTTCTGCCCGTTTGCCATCTGTTCGCGAGGCACCATTGTGTCGAAGCGACCTGGCACTGTTGCATGGGCACGCCTACAGACCGAAGGCGCCGCCTCATATTGGTGCATATTTCTGGAATGCACCAATATGGGACGTCTTGATTCACTTTGGTGCATGTTCCCAGATACCCTCGGGCAAGTGCGCGCACAAATAGGCAAAAGCCTGGTCGACACCTGCAGCGTGTCCTTTGACGCCCAGTTCGATATGCCGCCCCCACACCGGGTGATCCACGCTGGGCAGGCTGAACACCTTGATGCCCGGGAACTGTTTCTCGATGTCTTCCATCAGCGGCGTCAGGTCAGACTCCATGGCCTTGCGCACGATCACCGCGCGCTCCACCTGATGGCCTTGCCCATGCAGGTGCGCGAGTGGGCCGTCCAGCACCCACTCCAGCATCGGCCAGGCCATCACGGGGAATCCCGGCACAAAGTAATGCTGGCGGATGGAAAACCCGGGAATTCTGTTGTAGGGATTGGGAATGATGGCGCTGCCCTGCGGAAACATGCCCATCTGCAGACGCTGCTGGTTGGCCGGCGCGTTCACATCGCCCAGTTGTGCCTCGATCACACGTTGCTGAATCAATACCTTGGCCTCGGGATGGAGTTCCAGCGACAGCCCCAGTGCCCGCGCCGCGCTCTGGCGGGTGTGATCGTCGGGTGTGGCGCCAATGCCGCCGCAGCTCAACGCAACATCGTTGCGGTCAAAACTGGCCTGGAAGGCCGCAGTCAACAGGGCCGGATCGTCGCCCAGGTATTGCACCCAGTCCAGCCGCATCTGGCGCGCCTTGAGCAGTTCGAGCACATGGGGGAAGTGTTTGTCCTGCCGTTTTCCAGACAGAATTTCATCGCCAATGATGTAGAGCCCCAGTCCCATGTGCGCATCCTGAAACAAAAAATTCAAGCATAGCCTGCCTCGGCAGATTCTTTTGCCTGCGCGCCGCGCATCGTTGGAACGATTCCCTCCAAAAATGTCACGGTCTGCCGCCTTGATCGTGAATGCGGGGTGTCAAGAGTGGGAATGTCGCCCGTATTCTTCGATTTTCAGATGACTTGTTGACACGCATGCTGCTCCATCACACTTTTGAATCGACCGCCGCAGAGCGTGCCGCGCATCGCGCCATCGTGCGCGAGGGCGTATCGACCACCTATGCCGACATGGCCCGTCTGGTGGAGGGGATTGCTGCCGCACTGCGGGCTGACGGTGTGCAGCGCGGCGAGCGGGTGGCGCTGTTTCTGGACAACTGCGTGGAAATGGTGGCCGCCATTTACGCGGTGCTCAAGGTGGGCGCGGTGTTCATGCCGGTCAACACCCTGACCAAGGCGGACAAGCTGGCCTACATCCTCAACGACGCCGAGGCCTGCGCGCTGCTCACCCAGCAGGAGTTGTCCGAGGTCAGTCGCGCGGCGCTGGCGCACAACCGCAGCGTGCGCCGTTGCTACATGCTGACCAGCTATGCCCAGGGCAAGCCCGACAGCGGCACACCCGATCCGCGTGAACGTCCGTTTCCGCCGATCCTGCCCGGTGCAGCATGCTCTGCCACACACCCCGATCTGATCGACCAGGATCTGGCTGCGATCATCTACACCTCCGGCTCGACCGGCGACGCCAAGGGCGTGATGCTCACGCATCTGAACATGCTCACCGCGCTGCGCTCGGTGCGCGGCTATCTCGGACTGCGGCAGGACGACGTGATTTGCTGCGCGCTGCCGCTGGCCTTCGACTACGGGCTCTATCAGGTGCTGATGGCCTTCAGCCTGGGCGCAACTGTGCTGCTGGAGCGCTCGTTCACCTTTCCGGTGAAGGTGCTGGCCAATATGGCGCACGAGCGGGTGACGGTGTTTCCCGGAGTGCCGACCATGTTCACCCTGCTGACCAGTCTCAAGACCCTGCAGGAATTCGACCTGTCCGCGCTGCGGCTGATCACCAACACCGCGGCGGCGCTGCCGAATACGCAGATCGCCCAGATCCGCGCGCTGTTTCCGCAGGCCACGCTCTACTCCATGTACGGACTGACCGAATGCAAGCGCGTGACCTACCTGCCGCCCGAGCAACTCGACATCCGCCCGGGCAGTGTGGGCCGCGGCATGCCCAACGAAGAAGTCTGGCTGGTCGATGATGACGGCCGCCGACTGCCCAATGGCTCCACCGGCGAACTGGTCATCCGCGGCAGCCATGTGATGCGCGGCTACTGGCGCAAGCCCGAGCAGACCGCGCAGCGCCTGCGCCCCGGGCCGATTCCCGGCGAGATGGTGCTGTATTCGGGCGATCTGTTCCGCACCGACGAAGAAGGCTGGCTGTACTTCGTTGCGCGCCGCGACGACATCATCAAGAGCCGGGGCGAGAAGGTCAGCCCGCGCGAGGTGGAAAACGTGCTGCACGCGCTCGACGGCGTGCTCGAGGCGGCAGTCATCGGCGTGGACGATCCGCTGCTGGGCCAGGCGGTCAAGGCGTTTGTCGTCTGCAAGCCCGGTTGCAACTTGACCGAGCGCGAGGTCATCAAGCATTGCCTGGCGCACATCGAGAATTTCATGGCGCCGAAGATCGTCGAGTTCGTCCCCGCCCTGCCCCGCACCGAGACCGGAAAGATCAAAAAGACCGGGTTGCGCTGAACCCTCCTTCCCTCACTCCTGAAGTTTCATACCTGACCACCATGGCCGACAACCAGCAAAAAATCCGCCAGTACATCGACAGCAACTTCCTGTTGGGCGCGCGTGATACGTCCTACAGCGACACCGACTCGCTGCTCGACCTGCACATCCTCGATTCCACCGGGGTGCTCGAACTCATCCTGTTCCTCGAAGAAACCTGGGGCATCCAGGTTGCGGACATCGAGATGGTTCCGGAAAACCTCGACAGCGTCGCCGCGATTGCCGCCTATGTGCAGCGCAAGCTGGCGGCCTGAGACGTGATGGACCGGCCTATGCTAAGAGCAGACGTGCTCGCAATCGACTGCGACGCCGAAACCGCGCGCGTCGAAGCGTTCATCGTCCAGACCCTGCGCGCCTTCAACAAGCGCGGGGTGGTGCTGGGGCTTTCGGGCGGAGTCGACAGCTCGGTATGTGCCGCGCTGGCGGTGCGCGCACTCGGCCCGCAGAAAGTGTTCGGGCTGCTCATGCCCGAGCGCGATTCCTCCGGCAGCAGCACGCGCCTCGGCGCCGAGGTCGCGCAGCAGCTTGGCATCCCCCATGCGGTGGAAGACATCGCCCCGGCGCTGGAGGCCATTGGCTGCTACCGCTGGCGCGATGAAGCCGTGCGTGCGGTGCTGCCCGACTACACCCCGCAGTGGAGAATCAAGCTCGCGATCTCGGGCGGGCTGGCCGGCGGCATCAACCATTTTCGGCTCATCGCCCAGTCGCCCGACGGGCAGATGCACGACGTGCGGTTGCCGCTGCGCGAATATCTGCAGATCGTCGCCGCCACCAACCACAAGCAGCGCCTGCGCAAGACCCTGGAATACTTCCATGCCGACCGCCTGAACTACGCCGTGATCGGCACGCCCAACCGTCTGGAATACGACCAGGGATTCTTCGTCAAGAACGGCGATGGCTCGGCCGATCTCAAGCCGATCGCGCATCTGTACAAGTCGCAGGTCTATGCCCTGGCGCGGCACCTTGGGCTGCCCGAGGCGGTGTGCAACGCCGCTCCCACCACCGACACCTACAGCCTGCCCCAAGGGCAGGACGAGTTCTATTTCGCCCTGCCCTGGGCGCAGATGGATCTGGCGCTGTGGGCGCGCAACCACGGCTACAGCGCCGAAGAACTGGCCGCGGCGCTCGGCTGCACTGCGCAGCAGGCCGCTGCGGTGCTGGCCGACATCGATGCCAAGCGCCGCACCACGCGCTACCTGCATGCCCGGCCCGCGCTGGTCGAGACGGTGCTCAACCCTTGTGCGGAAAACGCTGCCTGAGCGTTGCCGAATCCTCTATGAATCCCATGCACGACACCGAACTCCAAGCCCTCGGCAATGAAGGTCTGCCCGCCTTTCAGCAACGCCTGGCACGGCTGACCACCGCGCTGGACATCCTGCCGGACAAGCCGGAAGAAACCCCCTATTCCGCCCTGCGTGCCCTCTGGCTGCTCGCCGGTGGCACGCCACTGTCGATCCACGCAGCAATGGACACTGCGCTGCAGCCGCTGAGCACAGCGCAGCTCGCCACACTCGACGCGCTGATTGCCCGGCGCATCGCAGGTGAGCCAATTGCCTACCTCACCGGCAGGCAACGTTTCATGGGACTGGAACTGCTGGCCTCGCCCGAGGCCCTGATTCCGCGGGCCGAGAGCGAATTGCTCGGCACGGTTGCTGCGCAAAAGCTGCGTGCAATGGCTGCAGATGCGGCGGCGGCACCGATCGCCATCGATGTCTGCTGCGGCTCGGGCAATCTGGCGCTGGCGCTGGCGCACGCGGTGCCGCAGGCCCAGGTGCACGGCGCCGACATTTCGGAAGCGGCGATTGCACTGGCCCGCGACAACACGCGGCAACTCGGCCTCGAGCAGCGTGTGACCCTGCACACCGGCGATCTGCTGGCGCCTTTCGGTGCCGCATTCGCCCGCAAGGTCGATCTGCTGGTGTCGCTGCCGCCCTACATCTCGACCGCGAAAATGGACACCATGCCGCACGAGATCGTCGGCCACGAGCCCCATCTGGCGTTCGACGGCGGGCCGTTTGGCGTGCGCATCCTGATGCGCCTCATCCGCGAAGCGCCGCCGCTGCTGCGGCCGGGCGGCTGGCTGGGCATGGAGGTCGGCCTCGGCCAGGGCCCGGCGATGGTGCAGCTGCTCGAAAAGCACTCGGCCTATGGCCGGGTGGAAACCGTCTGCGACGCCGATGGCGCGGTGCGCGCCGTGCTGGCGCAGGCAGTCGCCTGAACGCGGCAGCGCAGCGGCCAGGCGCGCGCCGCTGCCGCCCGCGCCCCGAGCCGGTGCACGACGTAGAGCGCGGGCAGCGCCCCGCCAGCCAGCAGATGCAGCACCGCGCTCCAGACCGGCAAGCGCTCGCCGCCGGCGTAATACAGCGCCAGCCCGCTGAGCCCCAAAAGCGCGAACGCCAGCAGCAACAGCGCGCCGCTGGTCAGGTTCTCCCGCCGCACCCAACCGGTGCGGATGTGCACGGTCCACAGCGCACCGACCAGCGCGAACATCAGCAAAAAGCTCAGCGCATGCAGCGCAGCCACCCACACCCGCAATCCGCTGGACAGAACCCAGGGCATGTCCCATTCCAGCCGCATCTGCAGCGCGCCCGGCGCGAGCAACAAACCGCTGCCCAGCAGTGTCAGCAGGGTGCCGTGCAACAGCGGCATGAAGCCGCGCGGGTAGGTTTTCACGCGGCCTGCTCCTGCGCGGGATGCACGAGGGTGCCGCCCAGCCGGGCAAGTAGCGCCTCACGCTGCGCGGGTGCAGCTAGAGCCGCGACCTTGGTCAGCGCATCGGCGCGCCAGCACTGCGCGGCGCGCACGCTCCAGACCTGCGGTACCCGCTGCGCGGGGTGCTTGCCTGCCGGATCGAGCACGCAGCCGGGAAAGCGCGCGCGTGCCGTCGCAGCGAGTCCAATCGCGGAACTGGCCACGGC
>JAGDVQ010000039.1:5315-13435 GCA_023255715.1 Thiomonas sp. | reverse complement strand
GGGGGCAGCCGCTGGGCCGGGTATCTGCAGCAGAACGGCAACCTCGGCCACGGCCTGAGCTATGCGCTCAACTACCAGCAGGTGTCCGACGACAACTGGTGGCAGGATTTCGGCGGCGTCAACCCGGTCATCGGCGCCAACCGCACCCTGCCGCAGCAGGCCAGCCTGACCTACGGCCTGCCGCTGGGCTATATGCAACTCAGCGTCAACCGCTGGCAGACCCTACAAAACGCCGCGGCCCCCATCGGCGTGCCGTACAACCAGCAGCCGCAGCTCTACACCCATCTGCAGAGCGCGAACTACACCGGGCTGTCGTGGCAGTTCGACGCGGCAGCAACCCGCTTCACCAACCCCACGGCGCTCTCCGGCGACCGGCTCTACCTCAACCCGCAGATCAGCTATCCGCTGGTGCGGCCCGGCGGCTTTGTCACCCCGAAACTGTCGTTCAACCTCACGCGCTACGTCACCGACACGCCCATGCCCGACGGCACCACCACCGCCGACCGCGCCGTGCCCACCTTCAGCCTCGACAGCGGGCTGGTGTTCGAGCGCCGCACCCGGCTATTCGGCCGCGCCCTGACGCAGACGCTCGAGCCGCGCCTCTACTACGTCTACACCCCCTACCGCAACCAGCAGAACCTGCCGAACTTCGACAGCGCCGACCTCGACCTGAACCTGTCGACCATCTACACCGACAATGTGTTCTCGGGCAATGACCGCATCGCCGACGCGAACAACCTGACCGGCGGGGTCACCACGCGGCTGCTCGATCCGCAGACCGGGGTGGAGCTCGGGCGGCTGACCCTGGCGCAGCGGGTGCTGTTTTCGCCGCAGCGCGTGGTGCTCAGCGGCAACCCGGTCCCCGCCGGGCTGAACGACACCTTCGCGCTGGCCAGCGTCAATTTCGATGCGCACTGGAGCGCCAACGCCGCGCTGCAATACAACATGCGCCTGAAGCAGACCCAGCAGATCGCTGCCGGCGCGCGCTGGTCGCCCGATGCGTACAAGACCGTGAGCACCAGCTACCTCTATCAGAGCGCGGCGTCCGGGCAGATTCCGCTGCGCTACATCAACACCGCGTGGCAATGGCAGCTCAGCCCGCGCTGGTACTCGGTGGGGCAGGCCAACTACAGCATTCTCGACAAGCGCTTCAACGACGGTCTGCTCGGCTTCGAGTACGACGGCGGCTGCTGGGTCGGGCGCGTGGTGTTGCAGCGCAGCTCGCTCACTCCGGCCACGGCCTATACCCGCATCCTGTTCCAGCTCGAACTCGTCGGCTTTTCGCGTCTGGGAAACAACCCGATCTCGGCGCTCAAGCAGAATATCCCCGGCTATCAGATCCTCAAGCAATCCACCGCGCCCCCGAGCCGCTTTTCCAACTATGAATAAGTCCTGTCTGTCTCGCACCCTTCTGGCCGCCCTTCTGGCCAGCGCCCTGGGGACTGTGTGTGTTTGTGCACATGCGCAGGGCCTGCGGTTGCCGCCGGGCTCGGGTGCGGGCGCCGGCTTGTCCGCCCCGGGGGCCGCGACCGCCGCAACGCCGCCGATGGCGGCTCCGCCGGCCATGCCGTCGAGCTTCGGCAGCACACGCTCCAGCGACGGCATCGCCGCCATCGTCGGCAATCAGGTGATCACCGACTACGACCTGCGTCTGCGCGTCGAGGCCACCCGCCAGCAGGCGCAGGCGGCCGGTGCCGCCCTGCCGCCTGCCGCGCAACTGCGCACTCAGGTGCTGGGCCAGATGATCGACGAGCTGGCGCTGGCCCAATATGCCGAGCAGATCGGGATGAATGTCAGCGCCGACACCATCGACCGCGCGGTGGCGCAGGTTGCCAGCAACAACAAGTTGACCGTGGCCGAATTGCGGCGGGAAATCGAACGCGAGGGCATGGGCTGGACCACCTACCGCGATCAGCTCCAGCGCGAAATCCTCATCAGCCGCCTGCGCGAGCGCACCATGGCCCAACTTCCCCCTGTCACGGAAAGCCAGATCGACGAGTTCCTCGCCAAGCAGAACGCCGCAGCCACCAGCGCGCAGGCGCAATACGACATTGCGCAGATCTTCCTGCCGGTGCCGCAGGGCGCCAGCCCCGAGCAGGTGGCCGCTGTCAAGCAAAAGATGGACGCCATTGCCGCCCAGCTCAAGGATGGCGCCAACTTTGCCCAGCTCGCCAAACAGGAATCGCAAGGCGAGGGCGCAAAGCAAGGTGGCGATCTGGGCATGCGCCCTGCCGATCGCCTGCCCACGCTGTTCGTGGACACCGTGCGCAATCTGCAGCCCGGCGAGGTCAGTCCTGTCATTCGCAGCGCCGCGGGCTTTCACATTCTCAAGCTGTTGAACGCGAGCGGTGAAGGCGCTGCGCCGACAACCGCGATGCAGAGCGATGTGCGCGAGATCGTGCTGCGCGCCTCGACCGATGCCGAGCGCGCCCGCGCCAGGGCGGAACTCGACGCCGTCGCACAGGCGGTGCAGAGCGGCAAGGTCAAATTCAGCGAAAAGGCGCGCGAACTGTCGCAAGATCCGGCAACTGCCGCCAAAGGCGGCGATCTCGGCTGGGTGTTGCCCGGACAGCTCGACCCCGTGCTTGACGCCGCGCTGGAGCGCCTCAACCCGGGCGATGTGTCCGCGCCCCTGGTGATGGGCAACAAGATGGTGCTGCTGCAACTGGTCGACCGCGCCGTGCGCCCCCTGGCTGAAGCGCAGAAACGCGCCCTGGCCAAGGAAGTGCTGCAGCGCCAGAAGGCGGCGCAGGATTTCGATGAGCTGGTGCGTGATGTGCGCGCCCGCACCTACGTGCACATCCCGGAAAATGACTGAGCGCAGGCGCGGCGCGGCGCAGACCTCACACGTCGCCCGCAAGCGCTTCGGGCAGCATTTCCTCATCGACCAGCAGATCATTCGAGCCATCGTCGACTGCATTCACCCGCAGCCTGGCGAGCAGCTCGTCGAAATCGGCCCCGGTCTGGGTGCCCTGACTCTGGCGCTGCTGCAGCGCATTCCGCGTCTGGCCGCAGTGGAAATCGACCGCGATCTGGCCGCGCGCTGGCGCAGGCAGGCGCCTGACAGGGTCGAGCTGATCGAGGCGGATGCGCTGGACTTCGATTTCGCCAGTCTGGGCGCCGATCTGCGCATCGTCGGCAACCTGCCCTACAACATTTCCACGCCGCTGTTGTTCCACCTGATGGATGTCGCAGGCCAAGTGCGGGATCAGCACTTCATGCTGCAAAAAGAAGTGATCGACCGCATGGTGGCTGCCCCTGGCGGGCGCGACTTCGGGCGGCTGTCGGTCATGCTGCAGTGGCGCTACCGCATGGACAACCTGCTCGACGTGCCGCCCGAGGCCTTCGACCCGCCGCCCAAGGTCGATTCCGCCGTGGTGCGCATGGTGCCGCTGCCTGCGCACGCCCTGCCGGCCCTCGACCGCGGCGTGCTCTCGGCATTGGTGACGGCTGCGTTTTCGCAGCGGCGCAAGCTGCTGCGGCACAGCCTCGGCCCCTGGCTGGAGCGCCAGGGCTTTGGCGGCCAGTTCGACCTGCAACGCCGCGCCGAGGAAGTCAGCACCGCGGAGTACGTTGCGCTGGCGCAGGCATTGCCAACGCAAGCTTGATCCCGACGTCGGTCTAGGGCCTGTTCACGCTGTTTGTGTACCCGCGTTGCCCCCAGGTGGGGACGGATTAATCCAAATGAAACATGGCGCAGGGCGAACCGCCTTGCGCCATATTCAGTTCAGGGGTGAGGCGTTCAAACCACCAGCTGCGCCCAGGCCCCTTCCCAGGGTGTGCAGACCTTGACGGCCTTGACTCTGGATTCCGGTACCGCTTCGCCCCGCATCTCCTCCCGGCCAGGAGTGCGGGTTACAGAAAAGAATAGAAGACCCTGAAGGCAACGCCGCGCTCCGCCCAGAAATCGGCGGCGTCACGGAACACGTCGAGCAGAGTTTCCCGCGCCTCCTTGTCGAAACGCTGCGTGGCAGGCAACTGTTCGAGCACGACCACCATGCCCGGCTGCGGCCCGCTGCCATGCACCACGTCGGTCAGACAGTCGTGCAGGGCGTCGAGGTTCTTGCCGAAGTGCTTCGGGAACTGGAAGGAACGCGCGATCGTTTCCAGCACCTCCTGCTTGGTGGTTGCCTCGGAAAGATTGGCGTAGAGAAAATGCTGGCCGGTCGTCTCGGCTGCGTCCTGCAGCTGGGCAACGCGGTAAGCCCGGATCGACTGCACGATATTGGGCCGCACTGACTTGAGCAGCACGGCGGGATCGGCATCATTTTGCGATGCGTCGGAAACTGGCATAGTGATCATTGGTGTAGTAACAGACTTCCGGATGGTGCTGGACTCCACCGCACACAATGCGGCGCGCCCCCCGGTTGCGGGCGCCTGGAGTCGAAACGGTGTATTCACGGTAATAGCCACGGCGTTTGGAGGGTAGAAGCCGTTCATAGTTTCCGAAGACGATGCCGTCTTTCTCGTAGGCGAACGGACCACCCTGTTCAATGCGCCGGAGCACATCACGCGCCTGCTCAGGCAGGTCGGCAACAGATACAACAGGAATCGCACCAGATTCGGCTGCCCGGTCAGGCAGTTCGCGGGCTTGCACCGAGGACAAGGCGGACCATTGCGCGGACATCCATCCAGGCACCGCGAATGGCAGCGTGGCCAGCAGGAGTGCGGTCAGGAGCAGGGAGCGCAGCGTGGAACGAATGCACCGGCGATTCATGCTGCAGCGCGCATTGATGCGCGGTTAGAGGCAGTTGGACGCAAAAGCGTGAAAATAGGAGCAAATGCTTGGCGAGAGTCAGAACAGGCTCTCGCCGCAAGCCCATATCGGTAAAGACCCGATCGTAGCGAAATCGCCACGAAAACACAAGGATTCGCCTATTTTTTAGGCAGGCTTTACGGTCTGCCGTCAGGCCCATGGCCAGCGCAGGGCCTTCTGGGACGGTCTGAGAGCGCCCCAGGGCGGCTCGCCGAACCGCCCCCCGTGGGGGTCAAGCAAACTTGGGGCGGCCCGGCGTTTGCTTGAAAGAGTGCCTCAGAGATTCGCCTCGGCCACGGTGAGCGCGGTCATGTTGACAATGCGGCGCACCGTGCTCGACGCGGTGAGAATGTGCACCGGCTTGGCCGCACCGAGCAGAATCGGGCCGATGGCGATGTTGTTGCCCGCGGTGGCCTTGAGCAGGTTGTACGAAATATTGGCCGCGTCGAGATCGGGAAACACCAACAGATTGGCCTCGCCGCTGAGGGTGGAGTCGGCCATCAGACTGGCGCGCAAGGCTGGATCGACCGCAGTGTCGCCCTGCATTTCCCCATCGACTTCCAGATCGGGCTCGCGCGCGCGCAGCACGGCAAGGGCTTCCCGCATTTTCACCGCGCTGGGTGCGGTCGACGACCCGAAGTTGGAATGCGACAGCAGCGCCACCTTGGGGCTGATGCCGAAGCGCCGCAGCTCCCGCGCAGCCATGCTGGTGATTTCGGCAATTTCAGCGGCGCTGGGGTCGAAGTTGACATGGGTGTCGACCAGGGCCACCTGCCGCCCGGGGAGCACCAGCACATTCATCGCCGCATAGACATTGGCGCCGGGGCGGCGGCCGATGACCTGATCGATGTAGTGCAGGTGAATATGGGTATGGCCCCAGGTGCCGCACAGCATGCCGTCGGCCTCGCCCTTGTGCAGCATCATCGAGCTGATGAGGGTGAGGCGGCGGCGCATTTCGATCTTGGCCATCGCCGGGGTCACCCCCTTGCGGCCCGCGAGCTGGTGGTAGCTCTGCCAGAAATCACGGTAGCGCTCGTCGTGATCGGTATTGACCACGTCGTAATCGCGCCCCTGTTCCAGGCGCAGCCCGAAGCGGTCGATGCGCTGCGCGATGATCGCGGGCCGCCCCACCAGGATGGGCCGCGCCAGATGCTCGTCGACCACCACGCGCACCGCGCGCAGCACGCGCTCGTCCTCGCCCTCGGCATAGACGATGCGTTTTTTCGCCGCCTTCTTGGCGATGGAAAACATGGGCCGCATCAGCGCACCGGACTGATAGACGAATTGCTGCAGGCTGTCGCGATAGGCGTCCATGTCGGCAATCGGCCGGCGCGCCACGCCGCTTTTGGCCGCGGCCTCGGCCACCGCCGGAGCGATCTTGATCATCAGCCGCGGATCGAAGGGCTTGGGAATGAGGTAATCGGGGCCAAAGCGCAGCGGCTCGCCCACATAGGTTGCGGCCACCACGTCGCTCTGCTCGGCCTGCGCCAGTTCGGCAATGGCATGCACCGCGGCCACCTCCATCTCGGCGGTGATGGTGGTGGCGCCGCAGTCGAGCGCGCCGCGGAAAATGTACGGAAAGCACAGCACGTTGTTGACCTGGTTCGGATAGTCCGAACGCCCAGTGGCGATGATGGCATCGGGCCGCACCGCGCGGGCTTCTTCCGGCAGGATCTCCGGCGTGGGGTTGGCCAATGCCAGGATGATGGGCTTTTCCGCCATGCGCTGCGTGTATTCGGGTTTGAGCACGCCACCGGCGGACAGACCGAGGAATACGTCGGCGCCGTCGATGATCTCGGCCAGGGTGCGCGCCGGGGTGTCCTGCGCGAAACGGCGCTTGTCCTCGTCCATCAGCTCGGTGCGGCCGGTGTGAACCACCCCGGCCAGATCGCTGACCCAGATGTTTTTGCGCGGCAGCCCCAGATCGACCAGCAGGCTGAGGCAGGCCAGCGCCGCCGCCCCCGCGCCCGAACAGACCAGCTTGACCTGGGCGATGTCCTTGCCCACCACCTTCAGGCCATTGAGAATGGCCGCGCCGACGATGATCGCGGTGCCATGCTGGTCGTCATGGAACACCGGGATGTTCATGCGGGTGCGCAGCTTGCGCTCCACCTCGAAGCACTCCGGCGCCTTGATGTCTTCGAGGTTGATGCCGCCGAACGTGGGCTCCAGCGCGGCAATGATCTCCACCAGCTTGGCCGGGTCTTTTTCGTTGACCTCGATGTCGAACACGTCGATGCCAGCGAACTTCTTGAACAGCACCGCCTTGCCTTCCATCACCGGCTTGGCCGCCAGCGGGCCGATGTCGCCCAGACCGAGCACCGCGGTGCCGTTGGAAATCACCGCCACCAGATTGCCGCGCGCGGTGTAGCGAAAGACGTCATCCGGGCGGGCGTGGATTTCCTCGCAGGCGGACGCCACGCCGGGGGAGTAGGCCAGCGCCAGGTCGCGCTGGTTGGACAGTTGCTTGGTGGCGACCACGGCGAGCTTGCCGGGCCGGGGAAATTCGTGATATTCGAGGGCGGCCTGGCGCAGCTTGGCCTTGGGATCTTCGGGGCTGGACATGTCTGTCTCCGCATCGCGCAGCCGTTGTGAACGTTTCGCATCTTGTCGCTACGCAAGCGACCGATTCTAGGAGCCTGACTGCGCGCCGTTGTGCGAACATGCAGCGAACACGCTCTGCTGCCTCCAGCCTTCCATGACCGCTTCGCTCGGCGAATTCGACCTCATCGCCCGTTTTTTCACCCGGCCCGTGCGCCGCGCCGCGCTGGGCGTGGGCGATGACTGCGCGCTGCTGCCCGCACCCGCTGCGGGCGAGCAGCTGGCCGTCTCCAGCGACATGCTGGTCGAGGGCCGACATTTCCTCAGCGATGCCGAACCCGAGGCGCTGGGACACAAGGCACTGGCGGTCAACCTGTCCGACCTGGCCGCGGTCGGCGCGCAGCCGCTGGCCTTCACCCTGGCGCTGGCACTGCCGCAGGCCGATACCGCCTGGCTGGAGGCCTTCGCCCGCGGGCTGTTCGCGCTGGCGGACGCGCACGCCATCGAGCTGGTCGGCGGCGACACCACGCGCGGGCCGCGCAATCTGTGCATCACCGTGCTCGGCACCGTGCCGCAAGAACAGGCGCTGCTGCGCAGCGGTGCACGGCCCGGCGACGATCTGTGGGTCTCTGGCACCGTAGGCGATGCGCGGCTGGCGCTCGGGCATCGCCTGGGGGAATGGGCGCTGGCACCGGCGGATCAGACCGAGACCTTCGTCCGCATGGACCGGCCTGCGCCGCGTGTCGCGCTGGGGCTGGCGCTGCGCGGCGTGGCGCACGCGGCCATCGATGTGTCCGACGGCCTGCTGGCCGATCTCGGCCAC
>JAGDVQ010000039.1:0-5302 GCA_023255715.1 Thiomonas sp. | reverse complement strand
GTGCGCAGCCACTGCAACGCCGCCGCCTGTGCCAGCTCGCCGGTGGCGACGACTACGAGCTTCTGTTCACTGCCGCTCCCGCTGCACGCGACGCGGTGCAGGCCGCCGCAGCGCAAGCCGCCACCGCGGTCACCCGCATCGGCCGCATCGCGTCTCAGCCCGGTCTGCGACTGATCGACGCGCACGGCCAGGTATTGGACAATGCCTTTGCAGGCTTCGACCATTTCCGCAGCGCCTGACTCCATGACCGCCGCACCCCCACTCTCCACAACGCAACCGCGCGCCAGCTGGCGCTTCATGTGGCGCAACCCGCTGCACGTGCTCGCGCTGGGCTTTGGCAGCGGCCTGTCGCCCATCGCCCCCGGGACGGCCGGCACCCTGTTCGCCTGGGCCAGCTACGCCCTGCTGTCCCTGTGGCTGTCCCCGCTGGCTTGGGCCGTCGTCATTGGCGTCGGCGCCCTCCTCGGTGTCTGGGCCTGTGGCCACACCTCGCGCGCCCTCGGCCTCGAAGACGCATCGCCCGTGGTGTGGGACGAAATCATCGCGTTCTGGCTCATCCTGCTGCTGGTCACCCCCTCAGGCTGGGCCGAACAACTGGCCGCCTTCCTGCTGTTTCGTGCGTTCGACGCAGGCAAATGGCTGGCGGTGGGCTGGGCCGATCGCCATGTGAAAGGCGGCTTCGGCATCATGCTCGACGACCTGATCGCCGCCGCCTTCACCCTGCTGGTGATGGCGCTGGGCATCCGGCTCTACGCCCTGTTCTGAATTCATGCAGTCACCCGATTTCGACACGCTTTGCAGGCAGGCCGCCGCGCTCGGCGCGGTCCTGCGTCAGCGCGGCTGGCGGCTGGTCACCGCCGAGTCCTGCACCGGCGGCCTGGTCTCTGCGGCTGTGACCAGCGTCGCCGGATCGAGCGACTGGTTCGACCGCGGCATGGTGACCTACAGCAACACCGCGAAAACCGATCTGCTGGACGTGGACGCCACCCTGTTTGCGCAAGTGGGCGCGGTCAGCCCCGAGGTGGCGAACGCCATGGCGCTGGGCGCGTTGCAGCATGCACAAGCCAACCTTGCGGTTGCAGTGACCGGAATTGCCGGGCCGGGCGGCGGCACGCCGGACAAGCCGGTGGGCACGGTGTGGTTTGGTCTGGCCTGGCGCGATGGCGATGGGGCGCACAGCCAGGCCCGTCACAGGCTGTTCGAGGGCGACCGCGCCGCGGTGCGGCTGCAGTCCGCGGCATTTGCCCTGCGCTGGGCGCAGGATGCGGCGCAAGCCGCATGAAGACAACCCTGAAGGCCTTTTTGTTTCAGCTCTGCGGCGGAACCGTATCGTGAAACGACGGGCGCTGCATCAGCTTGTCGTACAGCTTGGCGAGGTTGGGATACTGCTGCTGCCAACCCAGTTCGGGAAAGCGAAACACCACATAGCCCAGCGCCGCACCCACGGCAATGTCGGCCAGGCTCAAGTGGTTGCCGCAGCAAAACGGCTTGTCGCCCAGGCCGTGCGACATGGCCTTGATGCCCGATTCCACCTTGCTCATCTGCCGCGCAATCCACGCCGGGCAGCGCTGCGCCTCGGTGCGGCCGGGCCAGGTCTGTTCCAGCCGTGCAGTGGCTGCGGCGTCCATCACGCCATCGGCCAGGGCTTCCCAGGTGCGCACTTCGGCGCGCTCGCGACCACCGGCCGGGATGAGCTTGCCCACGGGGGTGAGGGTGTCGAGATATTCGACAATCACGCGGGAATCGAAAATCGCCTCGCCATCGTCGAGCACCAGGCAGGGCACCTTGCCCAGCGGGTTGGAGCGCATGATCTGCGTCGAATCCGCCCAGACGTTTTCCTCTTCCCACTTGGCGTCGATTTTTTTCTCGGCCAGTGTGATGCGCACCTTGCGCACGTAAGGACTGGTCAGGGAGCCGATGAGTTTCATGTTGTGGAGCAGCAATAAAAAGGCAATTCAGTATATCAACCGGCCTTGATGGGAGGCTGGGCCATGCCTGCCCCGCACAGACCGGCGTCTCCCACTTCCTACAATGCAGACATGAACACCAATCCTTCCCCGCAACCCGCGCCGCTGTCCACCCTGGACGCGCTTTCGCCCCTGGATGGGCGCTACTGCACCAAGGTCGACAGCCTGCGCGCCCATCTGTCCGAAGCCGCCCTGATGCGCAGCCGCGTGCAGGTCGAGGTGGCCTGGTTCATCGGCCTGTCCGACCTGCGACTGCCAGAATTCCCCCCGCTGCCTGCTGCGGCACGCGCCGCGCTGCAGGCGCTGGTGGAGGGCTTCGGCAGCGCGCAGGCGGCGCAGATCAAGGAGATCGAGCGCACGACCAACCACGATGTCAAGGCGGTCGAATACTGGCTCAAGGCGCAGGCGGCGCACCTTCCCGGGGTCGAGGAGCACGCGGAGTTTTTCCATTTCGCCTGCACTTCGGAAGACATCAACAACACCGCGCACGGACTGATGCTCAGCGGCGCGCGCCGCCAGGTGCTGCTGCCGCTGCTGCACCGCGTGCTGCAGCGCCTGCGCGACCTCGCAGGCGAACTCGCCGCGCAGCCGATGCTGTCGCGCACCCACGGCCAGACCGCCAGCCCGACCACACTGGGCAAGGAGTTCGCCAATGTCGCGCACCGCCTGCGGCGCGCCATCGCCGCAATCGAGGCGGTGCAGCTCACCGCCAAGATGAACGGCGCGGTGGGCAACTACAACGCCCATCTGGCCGCCTATCCCGAGGTCGACTGGGAGGCGTTTTCGCGCCTGGTGGTCGAATCGCTCGGGCTGCAATTCAACCCCTACACCATCCAGATCGAGCCGCACGACGCGATGGCCGAACTGTTCGACGCCGTGGCCCGCACCAACACCATCCTGATCGACCTCAGCCGCGACATCTGGGGCTACATCTCCTGGGGCTATTTCCGGCAAAAGACCAAGGCAGGCGAGATCGGCTCGTCGACCATGCCGCACAAGGTCAACCCGATCGACTTCGAGAACGCCGAGGGCAATCTGGGCATCGCCAACGCCTTGCTGCGGCACCTGAGCGACAAGCTGCCGATCTCGCGGTTCCAGCGCGACCTCACCGATTCCACCGTGCTGCGCAACATGGGCGTGGCGCTCGGTCACAGCGTGCTGGCCTGGGACGCGCTGCTGCGCGGTCTGGACAAGCTGCTGGTCAACCCCGAACGCCTGGCCGTAGATCTCGACGCTGCGTGGGAAGTGCTGGCCGAGCCGGTGCAGACCGTGATGCGCCGCCACGGACTGCCCAACCCCTACGAGCAGCTCAAGGAACTCACCCGCGGCAAGGCCATCACCGAGGAATCGATGCGCGCGTTCATCGCCGAATTGAACCTGCCCGAGGCCGACCGTCAGCGCCTGCTGGCGCTGACCCCGTCAAACTACACCGGTCTGGCGGCGGCGCTGGCAAAACGCCTGGTCGCGGATGGCTGACCTTCGAGGAGCCCATCATGCTCAAACTCCTGCTGAAGTGGCTGCTGTCCGCCTGTGCCCTGCTGGCCGTGGCCTACCTGTACAGCGGCGTCCAGGTGTCGGGATTTGCAGCCGCGATGTGGGCGGCGCTGTTCATCGGCCTGCTCAATGCGCTGGTGCGGCCCATCCTGTTCATCCTCACCCTGCCGATCACCATTCTCACCCTCGGGCTGTTTTTCTTTGTGCTCAACGCTGCGATGTTCTACGCCGCGTCGGGCGTGATCGATGGCTTTGCAGTGCGCAGCTTTGGCGCGGCGCTGCTTGGCTCCATTCTTTACAGCATTGCCGGGGTCATCATCGACAGCGCGCTCGAGGGCCTGCAACTGGGGCGTCGGAGGTAGAACGCTTCAGAAATGCGGCCCGGCAGCTTGCGTTGCCACGCCGCATTTTTTTATTGCGTTACACCGCGACGGTCAGCCCTGCCAGGCGTTGACGTTGCCCTGCTGCGCCATCTGCATCAGCCGGGCAACGCGCTCCTCGGTGGCAGGATGGGTGCTGAACAGCTTGGCAATCCCTCCGCCGTGCAGGGGGTTGAGGATCATCATTTGCGCGGTGGCGGGGTGCGCCTCCGCCGCAGCGAATGGCACGCCGCGCGCGTAGGCCTCGATTTTTTGCAGGGCAGCGGCCAGCGCGGCCGGGTCGCCCGAAATCTCGGCACCGCCACGGTCGGCCTCGAACTCGCGGGCACGGGAAATGGCCATCTGGATCAGACTGGCCGCCAGCGGAGCAAGAAGCGCCACGGCGATGCTGGCCACGGGATTCGCCGGTCGTCCCTCGGAATCACGGCCGCCGAAGAACATGGCGAAGTTCGCCAGCGCGGAAATGGCACCCGCCATGGTGGCAGAGATGGTGGAAATGAGAATGTCGCGGTGCTTCACATGCGCCAGCTCATGCGCCATCACCCCGCGCAGCTCGCGGGCGCTGAGCACGCGCAGGATGCCGGTTGTCGCGGCCACCGCGGCGTGTTCCGGGTTGCGGCCGGTGGCAAAGGCGTTGGGCGCGTCTTCCTGGATGAGATAGACCCGCGGCATCGGCAGGCCGGCGCGCTGCGCGAGTTCCTGCACCATGGCGTAGAACTGCGGCGCGCTGCTGGCGTCGACCTCCTGCGCGTTGTACATCTTCAGCACCATCTTGTCGCTGAACCAGTAGCTGAAGAAATTCATGCCCAGGGCGAACAAGAGCGCCAGCACCATGCCCTTCTGGCCGCCCAGCATGGAGCCGATCACCATGAACAGCGCGGTGATCGCGGCCATCAGGATGGCGGTTTTGATGAGATTGAACATGTGTCACTCCGATACGTTTGGATACAGCAGCGCCATAGATTGTGCAGGCAATCGAAAGTTCAAGCCAGATCAGGGGTTAGATAGTGTCGTCAAGAGATGTGGCCTGACGGTGTTGTTCGCAAGAGCCGCCCGATTGAGATGCCCGAGACGCTACATCGACACGACCTACCCAACAGGCACTGAGCTTTGCTTGAACCCCATCTACCGGGGCGAGGCGGGGTTTGGGGTTGAGTTGCGCAGGACAACCGCCGATTGATCAACGTCGTGTTCTGGATTCTTCGCACCGGCGCCCCGTGACGAGATCTGACGGCAGCGTATGGCGGGTGGAAAAACACCCATCGGTGGTTTTGCCGCTGGCACAAGACGACCGTGTAGGCAAGAACGTCGGCTGGTTAACGGTTATGCCGGAACGTGGGACGACGCCTTAGAAATCAGATCGGGAAGTTCATATAGGCGACTGACGGCCCTTCCATGCTCAAAACAAAAAAGCCAAGCACCGCTAAGTGCTTGGCTTCATTGACAAAATTTTGGTTGCGG
>JAGDVQ010000188.1 GCA_023255715.1 Thiomonas sp. | reverse complement strand
CAGTATTTTCCAATCCTGAGAGGAGTCTGAACCTGTAGGCGGTGTGGGGTTCAGGAGTCGCTGTATCTCTATCGGAAAGCGGGAGTTGTCCACGGCCGGCACGGCGGTGGGCAACTCCCGCTCCCGGATTATGCCGCGGCCCTTGGCAGTCGCTCAGACCCGTTTGCGACGGAAGGAGGCGAACAGGCTGCGACGCATGTCCTGAAGCTGCTGCGCGGCCTGGGAGTCGGTCATGGTCATGGCAGTGTCGCTCAGGCTCTGGGCGGTGATGCCGGGCTTGAGGTACTGCTCGAAGTCCGGGATTGAGCGCAGCCGGTCCCACGGCGTCATGATCTGCTCGCTTGGGTACGTCTTGCGGATACGCCCGCGTGCATCCACCGTGTCTACCGCGAAGTAGCAGGGCCGGTGGAAGTTCAGATAGGGATTGAGTGCGTCCGCGTGGAAGCGGTTGATCGCTGTGGCGTGCTTCTGCGGGATGTGACCATAACCCATGACTTTGCGGACCACCGCGCCGTTCTTGCATTCGGCCAGCGCGTTGTCGTTGGTCTGGCGCGGGCGCGAACGGGTGAACTCGATGCGCAGCTTCTCGAGCAGGCGGGCCACGTCGCGGTTGATGTACTCGCTGCCGCCATCGGAATGAAAGCCCCGTATCTCGAAGGGGAAGCTCTCCAGCAGCATCTGAATGACCGGCAGCAGGTACGCCTCGCTGATGCGCTCGACGGCGGCCACGACCTCCCACTGGGTGACGATGTCCACCGCGTTGACGTGATAGACGCCCTTGAGCCCGTCGAGATCGCCTTGGTGGACGGTATCGATGCGGATGTAGCCCGGCAGGCCGTTGGGCGCCGGCGCCTTCCTCACCGCGATCGCCACCGGGCTGGGCCGCGTCTTCGTCCAGGTCTGGCGCCGCTGGCGGTACGCTTGGCCTGCACGCAGGTTGTACAGATGCGACACCGAGATCTGCGCCAAGCGTGCGTAGCGCGCATCGCCATAGACCCGCCAGGCACGCTGCGCCAGCGCTCGCGTGGCCGCCCCCGAGAGCGTGTCGTGCAGGCTGTCCAATTCGGCCAGCAGTGCGACATCCTCGTCCGTGTAGCGACGTGGGAATTGCGTGCGCGTGCCGCGCTCGCGCTGATCGAGCGTGCCGCTTTCACGGTATTGCGCAATGAGCCGAATGACGTGGGCACGTGAGTAGCCCGAGACCCGCTGCACATAGGCGAACAGCAGGCCGCGCTCGCTGCGAGGCCGCCGAAAGTAGCCGAACCAACGCAGCGTGCGTTCCACGAACCGCCGTCGCTCAGCCTCGTCCTCAACGACGTGCAGCTCAACGTCGCAGATCCCTGCCAGGAACTCCCGGACTTGCCCGATCGTCTCCAGCCTTGTCGTCTTCATGTCGATCACCATCCCGCAATGATCGACCCCTAAAACTCCCGCTCAGACTCCTTTGCCGTTGGAATCACGCCGCCCCGTCCAGACTCCTTTGCCGTTGGACAAGGCTGGGGCTTGCCCACGTCCTGCGTCAGTCGCTACACTTCAAAAACGAACGGTCGTTCTATTGTGGACGCCTCGCCGGATGACGGTGGGGTGCTTCCTATACTGAGCGCAGAGTCCAAATTCACAGGAGCAAGGCATGAAAGTGCTGGTCGCGGTCAAACGCGTGGTCGATTACAACGTCAAGATCCGGGTCAAGTCCGACGGCAGCGGCATTGATACCGCTGGCGTGAAGATGAGCATGAATCCCTTTGACGAAATCGCCGTGGAAGAGGCGGTGCGTCTCAAGGAAAAGGGCGCAGCGACCGAGATCGTTGCCGTGAGTTGTGGCAGCGCAGCCAGCGGAGAAACCTTGCGGACTGCGCTGGCGCTCGGCGCCGATCGCGCGGTGCTGGTGGACACCGATGCCGACTTGCAGCCGCTGGCCGTGGCCAAGCTGCTCAAGGCGGTCATCGACAAGGAAGGCGCGCAACTCGTCATTTTGGGCAAGCAGGCGATCGACGACGACAGCAACCAGACCGGGCAGATGTTGGCCGCCTTGCTGGGCTGGTCGCAGGCGACGTTTGCGTCCAGGGTGGAACTGCGTGGCGACTCGGCCCAGGTCACCCGCGAGGTGGATGGCGGGCTGGAGACCATTGCGGTCAAGCTGCCCGCGGTCATCACGACCGATCTGCGGCTGAACGAACCGCGCTATGTCACCTTGCCCAACATCATGAAGGCCAAGAAAAAGCCGCTCGACACCCTCAAGCCCGAGGAACTCGGCGTGGATGTTGCGCCGCGCCTCAAGACTCTCAAGGTCGTCGAGCCGCCCAAGCGCGGTGCCGGCGTGAAAGTGCCCGATGTGGCCACGCTGATCGCTCGCCTCAAGACGGAAGCCAAGGTCATTTGACCGATCCGCCGATCCGCCACCATTCAAGGATGATCCATGACCGCACTCGTCATTGCCGAACACGATAACCAGGTTCTCAAACCCTCCACCCTCAACACCATTGCCGCAGCGCTGCTGTGCGATCCCCAGGTGCATGTGCTGGTTGCAGGCGCGGGCTGCGCCGGGGTGGCGCAGGCTGCCGCGCAGGCGGCAGGCGTTGCCAAGGTGCTGTGCGCTGATGCGCCGCAGCTCGCTGACGGGCTGGCGGAAACCACGGCGGCGCAGGTGCTTGCCCTGGCGCCGGGTTACAGCCACATCCTGGCACCGGCCACCGCCTTCGGCAAGAACATCGCGCCGCGCGTGGCGGCCTTGCTCGATGTGGCGCAGGTGTCCGACATCATCCACGTGCTTGCCCCCGACACTTTCGACCGCCCGATCTACGCCGGCAACGCCATCGCCACGGTGCAGAGCAGCGACAAGATCAAGGTCATCACCGTGCGCACCACCGGCTTCGACCCGGTGGCAGCCAGTGGTGGCAGCGCCACGGTGGACAGCATTCCCGCCGTGGCCGATGCGGGCCTGTCCAGCCTGGTCGGACGCGAAACCACCAAGAGCGAGCGCCCCGAACTCACGGCGGCCAAGATCATCGTCTCCGGCGGGCGCGGTCTGGGCAGCAAGGAAAACTTCGAGGCGGTGATGACCCCGCTGGCCGACAAGCTCGGTGCAGCCATGGGCGCCAGCCGCGCTGCGGTGGACGCGGGCTACGCGCCGAACGACTGGCAGGTGGGGCAGACCGGAAAGATCGTCGCACCGCAGCTGTATGTGGCAGTGGGCATTTCCGGCGCCATCCAGCATCTGGCCGGCATGAAGGACAGCAAGGTCATCGTCGCAGTCAACAAGGACGAGGAAGCGCCGATTTTCGGCGTGGCCGATTACGGCCTGGTGGCCGATCTGTTCACCGCGGTGCCGGAAATGGTCAAGCAAATCTGACCCCCGCGCTCCAGCCCGTTCACAACCGCAGAGGCTGCACAGAACAGCCCGCACCGGTCAACAACCGAAATCAGCAGCCCCAAACCGGAGACTCGCATGGCCTACACCGCACCCGTCCGCGACATGATGTTCGACCTGGAACATCTCGCAGGTCTGGCGTCCATTTCCCAACTCCCCGGCTTCGAGGACGCCACGCCCGACACCGCACGCGCCGTGCTGGAAGAATGTGCCAGGTTCAACCAGGAGGTGATCGCTCCACTCAACCGCACCGGCGACCTGCAACCCAGCAGTTGGAGCAACGGCGTAGTGACGACAACCCCTGGCTTCAGGCAGGCTTTCCAGCAATTTGCCGAAGGCGGCTGGCAGGGCTTGCAGCACCCCGCGCAGTTCGACGGCCAGGGCCTGCCCAAGAGCATTTCCGCCGCCTGCACCGAAATGCTCAACGGCGCCAACCTGAGTTTTGCGCTCTGCCCGCTGCTCTCGGACGGCGCGATCGAGGCGCTGCTCACCGCAGGAAATGACGATCAGAAGCGGCGTTTCATCCCCCGGCTGATTGCAGGCCAGTGGACCGGCACGATGAACCTCACCGAGCCGCAGGCCGGCTCCGATCTGGCGCTGGTGCGCACCCGCGCCGAGCCACAGGGCGACGGCACCTACCGGATCTTCGGACAGAAAATCTACATCACCTATGGCGAGCACGACATGGCCGAGAACATCGTCCACCTGGTGCTCGCACGCCTGCCCGACGCACCGCCGGGGGTGAAGGGCATTTCGCTGTTCATCGTGCCCAAGATGCTGGAAGACGGGCGGCGCAACGATGTGTGGTGCGCCTCGATCGAACACAAGCTGGGCATCAAGGCCAGCCCGACCGCGGTGCTGGTGTATGGCGACGGCAAGGGCGAGGTGGGGCCGGGCGCCATCGGCGAGCTGGTCGGCGAACCCAACCGCGGCCTCGAATACATGTTCATCATGATGAACGCCGCGCGCTATGCCGTGGGTCTGCAAGGTGTGGCGGTGGCGGAAGCGGCCTATCAGAAGGCAGCGGCCTACGCGAAGGACCGGGTGCAGTCCCGCCCGGTCGATGGCAGTAGCGCGCAGGCGGTGCCCATCGTCCATCACCCCGATGTGCGCCGCATGCTCATGACCATGCGCGCGCTCACCGAGGGCGCGCGGGCGCTGGCGCTGGTGGCAGCCAGCCTGCACGACGTCGGCCGTGCGCACCCCGACGCGCAGCAGCGCGCGGCGCACGAGGCGGCGTATGAATTTCTGGTGCCGCTGGTGAAAGGTTTTTCCACCGAAATGAGCCTCGAGGTCGCCAGCCTGGGGGTGCAGGTGCATGGCGGCATGGGCTATATCGAAGACACCGGCGCCGCACAGTATTACCGCGACGCGCGCATTCTCACCATCTACGAAGGCACGACCGCGATCCAGGCCAACGACCTGGTCGGTCGCAAGACCGTGCGCGACGGCGGCGCGCTGGCGATGAACTTCGCCAGCCGCGTGGGCAAGACCGAGGACGCGCTCAGGGCCACCGGCGATGCGCAGGCGGTGGCGATGGCGGAGCAACTGGCGCAGGCACGGCAGGCCTACGCCCAGGTCGTTGCCTTCATCGCGGCCAACGGCAAGACCGACCCGAATGCCGCGTACGCCGGCAGCGTGCCGTATCTGCTGCTCGCGGGAACGTTGCTTGCCGGCTGGCAACTGGCGCAGAGCTGGCTGGCCACCGCACAGCTCGGCGCCGAGGATGCAGCATTTGCCATGGCCAAGCGTGCCACGGCGGCGTTCTACTGCGCGCATCTCCTGCCCCGCTGCAGCGCGTTGCGCGATGCGGTGCTGCAGGGCGCAGACAGTGTGATGACCCTGCCGGTGGAGGCGTTCTGAGATGAAAAGATCCCCTGACTCGCTGCGCTCTCTTCCCCCCGAGGGGGGCGTCAGTGCCTTCCGAACGGCCGTGGGGAACTGACATGGCGCTGCCCCAACTGTTGTCCTCCTTGCGGCTGCCGGTCATCGGCTCGCCGCTGTTCATCATTTCCAACCCCAAGCTGGTGATCGCGCAGTGCACGGCGGGCATTGTCGGCAGCTTTCCGGCGCTCAACGCCCGGCCGGCGTCGCAGCTCGACGAATGGCTGGCCGAAATCACCGAGGCGCTGGCGGCGTGGAACGCGGCGCATCCCGACCAGCCGGCCGCGCCGTTTGCGGTCAACCAGATCGTGCATCGCAGCAACGACAGGCTGGAACACGACATGCTGCTGTGCGCGAAATACAAGGTGCCCATCGTCATCACCTCGCTGGGCGCACGGCCCGAGGTCAACCAGGGGGTGCATTCCTGGGGCGGCATGGTGTTGCACGACGTGATCAACCAGACCTTTGCGCACAAGGCGATCGACAAGGGCGCCGACGGCCTGATCGTGGTCGCTGCGGGTGCGGGTGGGCATGCCGGCACGCAGTCGCCGTTTGCGCTGGTGCAGGAAACCCGCGCCTGGTTCGACGGGCCCATCGTGCTGTCTGGCGCGATTGCCAGCGGCAACGCCATCCTTGCGGCACAGGCGATGGGCGCAGACCTGGCCTACATCGGCAGTGCGTTCATCGCGACCGACGAAGCCCGCGCGGTGGACGCCTACAAGCAGATGATCGTCGCCAGCAGCGCGCAGGACATCGTCTATTCCAGCCTGTTCACCGGGGTGCACGGCAACTATCTGCGCGGCTCGATCGCCTCCGCTGGTCTCGACCCCGACCACCTGCCAGAAGGCGACCCGAGCAAGATGGACTTCGCCGCGGCGCTGGGCGGCGCCAAGGCGTGGAAAGACATCTGGGGCTGTGGTCAGGGCATCGGCGCGGTCCGCAAGGTGCAGGGTGCAGCGGCGCTGGTGGAGCAGTTGTCCGCCGAATACCGCGCCGCGCGACTGCGGCTGTGCGGCGGCTGATCGCTGCCAAACTGCCTATAGTTGCACCTCGACCGGAGATGCACCATGCGCGCACGTCATCATCCCCACAACCTGCCCGCAGCGCAGCAACCGCCCGACCCAGCCCGACTGGCCGCAGCGCGCCATTTTGCCGAGTTCTACCCGCTCTACCTGGCCGAGCATCGCCACCCGCTCAACCGCAGGCTGCATTTCATCGGCTCCACGCTGGCGCTGATCTGCCTGTTCTTTCTGGTGTTCACAGGCAACCCGTGGTGGCTGCTCGCGGCGGTGGGCTGCGGTTATGCCTTTGCCTGGGTGGGGCATTTCTTCGTCGAGCACAACCGCCCGGCCACCTTCAAGCGCCCGCTGTTCAGTCTGATGGGGGACTGGGTGATGTGGTGGCAGACGCTGTCGAACCGGCTGTGACTGCAGGATCGGTCAGCAGCCGATCCAGGCTCCAGTCGCGTTCGTCGTCGCTGAGCAGGTGACCGAGCAGGGGCGAGGTGCGCATCGCATGCCGCTTGTCGAGCAACAGCGCGTCGATCAATGGCCCGACCGTGGTGGTCTTCGGATTGCAGAGCAGCGCCCAGCGCGACGGCCCGCGGGCTCCTGGTGCGATCTTGCCCACCCAGCCCAGGCGTTCCAGCACGGTGAGCAAGTCCTGCAACTGCAGCGGATCGAGTTGCAGCCGCCGCGACAGCGCAGCAGCCGACAGCCCGCAATCCGGCGCCTGCTGCGCGTGGTGAAGCTGCTCGAGCACCTGCATCGCGCCGAGAAATTCGGCCCCGGCGTAGCCGTCGTGGCGGATCGCCCGCCCCCGCAGCGAGGGCAGATAGGCCGCAATCATCGCGCCCACCAGCACGGCGATCCAGCTGAAGTCGATCCACAACAACAGCAGGGGCAGGGTGGCGAACGTGCCGTACACCGCGGTGTAGGTGGTCACCGAGGAGAAATACCACGCCAGCGCCCGTCCGCCCAGGCTGAATGCCATTGCGGCGACCACGCCGCCGATCAGCGCGTCGCGCCACTGCACCTCGGTGTTGGGGATGAAGCGAAACATGGCCGCCAGCGCAGCGGCCATCACCGCCCAGGAAGCCAGGCTCAGCAACACACTGGCGACGCCGGGCAAGTGATGCAGCAGCCCACGGTGTGCCCCGGCGACATAGCTCATCAGCCCGATGCTCGCGCCCAGGACCAGCGGCCCGAGGGTGAAACCGGCCCAGTACAGCAGCACCCGCTGCGCCAGCGGACGGGGCCGCGGGGTGCGCCAGATGGCGTTGAGCGCGCGGTCGACCGTGAGCATCATCGAGGTAGCCGTGACGATCAGAAAGAGCACGCTGACCACGCCCAGCCCCTTGGCCCGCGCGGCGAAATCGCTCAGATAGTGAGAAACCTTGTCCGACAGCGCCTCGGGCAGCATCGACTGCGCCAGATGCGACTGCACCTGCCCCTGCAACCGGTCGAAGGCGGGGAACGCGGTAAACACCGCCAGCACCACGGTCAGAAGCGGCACCAGAGAGATCAGGGTGGTGAAGGTCAGGCTGCCCGCGGTCTGCGCCAGATTGTCCTGCGCAAAGCGTCTTGCCAGAGTGCGCAGCACAGGGAGGAGCGCCCCCCGGGCCGACTCTCCACGGGAAACGAGCCAGCCTGGGGCGGCCCGGCGATGGCTTGCGTGCGTTTCGGAGGTGCGCGGACGGGACATGGCAATACGATAGCGACATGAAAGACATTCTGATTCTGTATTACAGCGTACACGGCGGCACGCGCACCTTGGCCGAGTGCATTGCGCAGGGTGTGGCCAGCGTGCCTGGCGCGCTGCCGCGGGTGCGCACCGTGCCGCGGGTCAGCACCGTGGCCGAGCAAACCGCGCCCACGATTCCCGACGATGGGCCGCCCTATGCGGAACTGAGCGATCTGCAGGAATGTGCCGGACTGGCGCTGGGCTCGCCCACCCGCTTTGGCAACATGGCTGCGCCGCTGAAGTATTTTCTCGATCAGACGTCGACGCTGTGGCTCTCCGGCGCCCTGGCGGGCAAGCCGGCTGCCGTGTTCACCTCCACCGGCAGTCTGCACGGCGGGCAGGAAAGCACGCTGCTGTCGATGATGCTGCCGCTGCTGCATCACGGCATGCTCATCGTCGGCCTGCCCTATGCGGGCCAGCCCGAGCTGATGACCACGCGCAGCGGCGGCACGCCCTATGGGGCGAGCCACCATGCGGCGCCGGACTCTTCGCTCGCGGTCAGCGAGGAGGAAAGGCGCCTGGCGATTGCGCTGGGGCAGCGCCTGGCGCAGGCGGCGCTCAAGCTCGCGGTCAACTGATCCGATCGATCATGTCGGCCTCCTCTCTATCCCGGCAGCACCTCTGGCACCGTGGTGCAGTGCTCAGCCTGCTCGCGCTGATCCTGCTCTGCGTGCTGTGGGAACTCTGGATTGCGCCGCTGCATCCGGGCGGCTCGCTGCTGGTGCTCAAGGTCTTGCCGCTGCTGCCGGCGGTTCCTGGGGTGTTGCGCGGCAGGGCATTCACGCTGCGCTGGCTGAGTCTGCTGCTGTGGTTCTACGCGGCCGAGGGCGTGACCCGCGCGTTGACCGATCCTCACGCCGCCTCCAGAGGTCTGGGATGGATCGAGTTGTTGCTGTCGCTCGCGCTGTTCGTCTGCATTGCCGGCTTCCTGCGGTCTGGAGCTCCGCGCCATGACGCCCGCTGAGCGCACCCGTTTTGTCGATGCCCTGCGCGCGCTGCTCGGCGCGTCGCATGTGCTCACCGATGCGCAGGACTGCGCTCCCTACCTCACCGACTGGCGCAAGCGCTATTGCGGGCAGGCGCTGGCCGTGGTGCTGCCGGGCGATACCGCGCAGGTGTCCGAGGTGGTGCAACTGTGCGCGCTGCACAGTGTGCGCATCGTGCCGCAGGGCGGCAATACCGGGTTGGTGGGCGGCGCCACGCCAGATGCCAGTGGTGAGCAACTCGTGCTCAGCACACGTCGCCTGCAGCGTATCCGCGCGATCGATGCGGCGGGCGGCAGCCTGATCGCCGAGGCCGGCTGTGTGCTGGCCGCTGTGCAGCAGGCGGCAGCCGACGTTGGCAAGCTGTTCCCGCTGTCGCTGGCCGCCGAGGGCAGTTGCACCATCGGCGGCAATCTGTCGACCAATGCCGGCGGCACGGCGGTGCTGCGCTACGGCAATGCGCGCGACCTCTGCCTGGGGTTGGAGGTGGTCACGCCGCAGGGCGAGGTGATCGATGCGCTCAACACCCTGCGCAAGAACAACACCGGCTACAGCCTGCGCGATCTATATATCGGCGCCGAGGGTACGCTGGGCATCATCACCGCGGCGGCGCTCAAGCTGTTCCCGCAGCCTGCAGCGCAGATCACCGCGCTGGCCGCGGTGCGCGACATGGCCGCTGCCATCAACCTGCTCGATCTGGCGCAGGCTCGGCTGGGCTGTGGCCTGACCGGTTTCGAGCTGATGAGCGCGCACAGTCTGCAATTGGTGCAGCAGCATTTCCCGCAGCAAACGCTGCCGTTTGCGCTGCCCAGCCCGTGGTGCGTGCTGCTCGAGACCAGCGACGCCGAGGGCGAAATGCAGGGCAGGGCGCGTCTGGAAGGCCTGCTTGCGGCGGCGCTGGAGGCCGGGCTGGTGGTCGATGCCGCGGTGGCGCAGAGCCTTGCGCAAAGTCGTGCGCTGTGGCAGCTGCGCGAATCGATTCCGCTGGCGCAGGCGCAGGAGGGGCTCAACATCAAGCACGACATCGGCGTGCCGCTGTCGCAGATGGCCGCATTCGTCGAATCCACCGCCGAGCTGGTGCAGCAGGCGATTCCGGGTGCGCGGCTGGTGGTGTTCGGGCATCTGGGCGATGGCAATCTGCATTACAACGTGCAGGCGCCGCTGGGCGCAGACCCGGCACGCTTTCTCCGGGCACATGAGGCCACGTGCAACCGCATTGTGTTCGATGCCGCGGCGGCCTGCGGCGGTACCTTCTCCGCCGAGCATGGCATCGGTCAGCTCAAGCGCGACGAGCTCGCGCGCTACGGCGATGCGGTCGCGGTGGCGCAGATGCGGGCGATCAAGCAGGCGCTCGATCCGCAGAACCTGATGAATCCAGGGAAGGTGTTGCCCGATCGTCCTGGGGCTTGATGCCCCCAAGCGGCTCGCCGCAGCGGCGGCAGTAGCGGGCATCGCTCATGTGCCCGACCAGGCCGCAGCGCGGGCAGATCGTGTCATCGAGCGCCTGCGCCTGCCGGTGTTCCTCGACCCGGCGCTGGGTGCGGTAGGAATTGATCAGTTCGGCCGAGTAGATTCCCGTGGGCACCGCGATGATGCCGTAGCCCACGATGATGATGCCCGAGGTGATGATCTGCCCCAGCGTGGTCTTGGGCGTGATGTCGCCAAAGCCGACGGTCGCCATGGTGACGATGGCCCAGTAAATGCCGCGCGGAATGCTGGTGAAGCCATTGCTCGGCCCTTCGACCACATACATGATCGAACCGAAAATGGTGGTCAGGGTCAGCACACTGAGCACGAAGACGAAGATCTTGTTCCTGCTGCGCGCCAGCGCATCGAGCATCTGGCTGGATGCGCTGGTGTACTCCATCAATTTGAGAATCCGGAAGATGCGCAGGACCCGCAGGGTGCGGATCACGCTCAGATGGACCGAGCCGAGAAACAGCAATTCCAGATACGCCGGCAGAAAGGCGAGCAGATCGATGATGCCGAAAAAGCTGAGGGCGTAGCGCCACGGGTTCTGCACCACGGAAAGCCGCACCACATACTCCAGCGTGAACGCCACGGTGAAAATCCACTCCAGCACGTAGAACACACCATGCGCCTGCGCATGCACCGCCTGCACCGAATCCAGAATGGTGATCAGCACGCTCAGCAGAATGACGCCGATCAGCAGCAGATCGAACAGCTTTTCGTCGCGTGTGTCGTGAAAGTACATCACGCGGTACCAATAGCCGCGCCAGCCCTCGGTCGTGCGCGGTGCGAGATGGATGCTGGACTGGCGGTTTTGCATGGATGTGGTGGCGCAAGAGCTTGGTGAGCCGGATTCTAGAAACCCGCTGGAGGCGGTCATCACGCGCGCGATCACAAAAAAACCGCCCTGATGGGCGGCTGTCGGCTGCTGGGCGGCGCTGCGCCGCGTGCGCTGCGCGTTTCAGGCCACGGCGCGCAACGGAGCGCGCAGCGCGTCGAGACGCTGTTCGGCGGCGTCTGTCGGCAGCCGGTGCAGCAAACGGTTGGCGCCGGAAACCAGCGCCCGTACCGATGCGGTGACGATGTTGGCGTCCATGCCGACGCCATACGTGCTGGTGGGCAGCCCGTCGATCGCCATTTCGACGATGGCCGATGCCTTGGCATCCGCGCCGAGGCCCAGCGCGCGCTCCTCGTAACTGTGTACGGCCAGCGGCAGTCGCAGGGCGTGGATCGCGGCGTCAATCGGGCCGTTGCCTTCGCCGGAGAGGCTCAGGCGTTTGCCATCGACATCGATCTCCAGCCGGATGCCCTGACGTTCGCCGTGATCGGTGAGGTGATAGGAAATCAGGTGGAGCGGACGCGCCACGGCGACATATTCGTCGTTGAACATCTTCCAGAGTTGCTGCGCAGTGACTTCGCTGCCAGTGGCGTCGGTGTGCTTCTGCACCACGCCGCTGAACTCGACCTGCAGCCGGCGCGGCATGATCAGGCCGTAAGTCGCTTCGAGCAGATAGGCGATGCCGCCCTTGCCGGACTGGCTGTTGACGCGAATCACCGAGTCGTAGGTGCGCCCCAGATCCGCCGGATCGACCGGCAGGTAAGGCACTTCCCAGATGGCGTCCGGACGCTGTGCGGCCAACCCCTTCTTGATCGCGTCCTGGTGCGAGCCGGAGAACGCGGTGAACACCAGATCACCCGCGTAGGGGTGACGCGGATGCACCGGAAGCTGGGTGCATTCCTCCACCGTGCGGGCGATGGCGTTGATATTCGAGAAGTCCAGCCCCGGATGCACACCCTGCGAATACAGATTGAGCGCCAGGGTGACGAGGTCGACATTGCCGGTGCGCTCGCCGTTGCCGAACAGGCAGCCCTCCACGCGGTCCGCCCCGGCCATCACGCCCAGTTCGGCAGCGGCCACGGCGCAGCCACGGTCGTTGTGCGGATGCAGCGAGAGAATGATGCTGTCGCGCCGGTCGAGGTGGCGGTGCATCCACTCGATCTGATCGGCATAGATGTTCGGCGTGCTCATTTCCACCGTGGCCGGGAGGTTGAAAATGATCTTGTTCTCGGGCGTGGGCTGCCAGACTTCGGTGACGGCATTGCACACCGAGACGGCGAAGGGCAGCTCGGTACCGCTGAACACTTCCGGGCTGTACTGGAAGGTCCATTGCGTATCGGGTTGCTCGGCCGCGAACTGCTTGATGAGCTTGGCCGCATTGACCGCAATCTGGGTGCAACCCGCCTCATCCACGTTGAACACGATGCGGCGGAAATTGGGCGCAGTGGCGTTGTACACATGCACGATGGCCCGCTTGGCGCCACGCAGCGACTCGAAGGTGCGGCGGATCAGGTCCTCACGCGCCTGGGTGAGCACCTCGATGGTGACGTCGTCAGGAATATGCCCGCCTTCGATGAGTTCGCGCACAAAGTCGAAATCGGTTTGCGATGCCGAGGGAAACGCCACTTCGATCTGCTTCACGCCCACGGCGCAGAGCGTCTTGAACATGCGCATCTTGCGTTGCGCATCCATGGGCTCGAACAGCGCCTGGTTGCCGTCGCGCAGATCGGTGCTCATCCAGATCGGCGGCCGGGTAATGACCTGATCGGGCCAGGTGCGGTCTTTCAAGCCGATGGGGGGGAAGGCCTGATATTTGGTTTGCGGATGCTTCAACATGAATCAATCTCCAGAAAACGAATGCGAATGTTCAGAACAGGAAGGCGACGACAAGGCGGCCGGACTGTCGCAGGCGCAGGGCCCGGCAACCGGTGGGTAGTCGCTTTGCATCGGAAAAATGGTTCATGGCGAAGAGTCGCATAGAAAAAAGCGCCCTGGGGCGAGGCCGCGGGCGCTTGATGTCGGTTGCAAAAATGAATCAGTCGCGCGCGGTCCGAAACGGCAGTGCCAGTAGGAGGGAACCCAGCAGCAAAGCGCTTTGCGCATTGCTGAAAATGCGGTGGAGAATGGGCGCGCTCGCGGTCAACATGAGTCAAAGGTAGCAAAATTCGCGCGCAGCGTCAAACAAAAGTCCCTGGTGCAGCAGTGCACGCGAGATGCTTGGCACCGAGCGGTCTTTTTGCACGCGCCCTTTACGAATTTGACAGGCTCCTGGGAGGCTCAAGTTGTCTCTGGAGTTTTCTAAACAGGAACGGCTCAAAACCGCACGAATTCCGGCTGAGCGGTGGTGAGCACAGGCAGGTCATCTGCGGTGGCTTGTCTGGGCA
>JAGDVQ010000083.1 GCA_023255715.1 Thiomonas sp. | reverse complement strand
CCCGCAGACCGGATGCGCAGCGCGCAAGGGACTTGGTCGGCGTTGCCTCATAGCGTGCCGTGCTGAATCAGCTCGATCTTGTAGCCGTCCGGGTCTTGCACAAAGGCGATGATGGTGCTGCCCCCGGCCACCGGCCCGGCCTCGCGGGTGACGGTGCCTCCGGCCGCCTTGATGCGGGCGCAGGCGGCAGCGGCGTCGTCCACGCCCAGCGCAATATGGCCGTAGGCCGTGCCCAGGTCGTAGTGATCGACGCCATAGTTGTAGGTCAGTTCCAGCTCGGCCTGCGCCGGATTGGGCTCGAAGCCGAGGAAAGCCAGGCTGTATTTCTGCTCGGGCCGGTCGGTGGTGCGCAGCAGTTTCATGCCGATGACCCGGGTGTAGAAGTCGATGGAGCGCTGCAGATTGCCGACGCGCAGCATGGTGTGAAGAAATCGCATGAAGTCATCCTCTTGAAAGCCGAAAAAACACAAGACCGCACCAGCGGCCGAACCCCTGGTTTTGTAACACCGCAGCCCGAACATTGCCGGGCGGGGTTCAGGTCCAGGGTGGCAATGTGGACTGCTTGAGGTGAAGCCGGGCCTGGCGATAGTCGGGGTAGAGCTGGCCGACATGCGCCCAGAAGCGCGGGCTGTGGTTCATTTCGCGCAGATGCGCCACCTCGTGCGCCACCACATAGTCCACCAGTTGCGGACTGAAGTGCAGCAGACGCCAGTGCAGGCGGATGCTGCCGTCGCTCTTGGCGCTGCCCCAGCGCGTGGTGGCGGCGCTGAGCTTGACGGCGGTCACGCGCACGCCAAGCTGTGCGGCGAAGTGCGCCACGCGGGCATGGAACAGCGCCAGCGCCTGCCGCTGCAGCCAGGCCGCCACGCTGTCGCGCACCTGCTGCGCGTCGCTGTCGGGCGGCAGCGGCAAATGCAGCTCGGCGCTGCGCTCGTCCCAGTGCAACTGGGTGGCACCGCGCAGCCGCAGGGTGAGGTGCTGGCCGAGATAGGGAATGCGGCCGCCATCGACCCAGTCGATGCGCGCAGCCTGCAAGGCCTGCAGCCGCTGTTCACGCTGGCGCAGCTTGCGCACGACCCAGGCCGCATGCTGCTGCAGGAACTGGGAGATGGAGGCCGCGCTGGCCAGACGCGGCGCCAGCAGGCTCACGCCACGATCGTCCACCCGCAGCGCCAGGGTGCGGCGGGCGGCGCGGCGCAGCGTCCAGTCGAAGCAATGGATGCCGTCGTCGTAGTGCTGCGCGGGGGAGGCAGCGGGCACGCGCGCAGGGGGCGGGCTGTGCTCCGTGGGGAAGGGCGCGCAGCCAGAAGGCGCGGGCGGCGCGGCGGGCCTGGCAGGCGCAACGGCCCTTGGCGCGGCAGTGGGCGGTGGGTCGGCCCAGTCGAACAGGCCGAGCTGCGCTGCGCCTTGCAGCGGGGCGCGCACCGAACGATCAGGGCTGGGCATGCGCGTAGGCCTGCGGATCGAGACGGCGCATCTCGGCCTCGATCCATTGCTCCACCTCGGCCATCATTTCTGCGGGTCGACGACCTTCTGGAGAAATGGGCTTGCCGATGGACACATCGATCACGCCCGGGGTCTTGATGAATGCCTGGCGCGGCCAGCAGCGCGCCGACGTCACGGCGATGGGCACCACCCAGGCGCCGGTGGCAATGGCCAGCCGCGTGCCGCCGGTCTTGTAGACGCCCTGCTGGCCGCGCGCGGTGCGCGTGCCTTCGGGGAACATGATGATCCAGTTGCCTTGCTTGAGAATTCGGGCGCCCTGCCTTTCCACGCGGCTGAAGGCTTCGGTGCGCTTGCTGCGGTCGATGTGCACCATGTCCAGCCGCCCGAGCGCCCAGCCGAAAAACGGCACATACAGCAATTCGCGCTTGAACACATACGCCAGCGGGCGCGGCATGATGAGTGGCAGCGCCAGGGTCTCCCATGCCGACTGGTGCTTGGACAACAGCACCACCGGGCCGTCCGGCAGATGGTCCAGGCCGATGACATTGCTGCGGATGCCGCAAATCAAGCGCGCGCCTCCGTACGCGAGATGCACCCAGCCCATGGTGAAGCGGTACAGCGGCGTGCCGCGAATGAAAATGGACAGGATGACCACGACCACCGCATAGGGCACCACGGTGACCACCAGCCAGACCATGTACAGCAGGGAACGGAGAAAGCGCATGGCCGATCGCATCACGCCTTGTCGGCTGCGGCCCTGGGCTGCTCGAGCAGCCAGGTGGCGAAGGCGGCCAGATCGTCATGCACCCGCGTGCCTGCGGGCAGATTGCCCAGGTCGGCGATGCGCTCACCCTTGCCGGTGCGCACCAGATGCAGGCTGCAGCCCAGCGGCTGCGCGGCCTGCAGGTCGCGCACGCTGTCGCCGACCGCAGGCACGCCGTCGAGCGTCTGCAATTCGTAGCGCCGGGCGATGTCCTGGAACAGACCGGGCTTTGGCTTGCGGCAGGTGCAGTGATCTTCCGGCGCATGCGGGCAGAAAAAGATGGCGTCGATGCGCCCACCCGCTGCCGCCAGCATCTTGTGCATCTTGCGGTGGATGGCATTGAGCGTGGTCATGTCGAACAGCCCGCGGCCGATGCCCGACTGGTTGCTCGCCACCACCACATGCCAGCCCTCGTGGTTCAGCCGGGCGATGGCCTCCAGGCTGCCGGGAATCGGCACCCATTCATCGGGCGACTTGATGTAGTCGTCGCTGTCGTGGTTGATGACGCCGTCGCGGTCGAGGATGAGCAGTTTCATGGGGGCATTGTCCCGCAGGTTCAGGCCGCCAGCCGCGACAGGTCGGCGACCTGGTTCATTGCCGCCTGCAAGCGCGCGAGCAGCGCCAACCGGTTGGCGCGCAGCAGCGGGTCGTCGGCGTTGACCATCACGCTGTCGAAAAACGCATCGACCGGCGCCTTGAGCGCCGCCAGCGCCTTGAGCGCGGCGGTGTAGTCGCCCCGGGCATAGGCCGCGTCGGCCTGCGGCGCGATGGTCTGCAGCGCCTGCGCCAGCGCCTGCTCGGCGGGTTCGACCAGGCGGCTGGGGTCGAGCGCGTCGGAGCTGACCGCAAGCTCGGATTTTTTCAGGATATTGCCCACCCGCTTGTTTGCCGCGGCCAGCGCCTGCGCTTCGGGCAGCGCGGAGAACGCGCGCACCGCGTCGAGGCGGCGGGGAACCTCGGCGAGGAACTGCGGCTGCAGCGCCAGCACCGCATCGACCTCGAGCGCGGTGTATCCCTGCTCGCGCAGCCAGTTGGCCAGGCGTTCGCGCACGAACTCGGCGACCTCCGCAGTCGGGTCCTGGTAGCCCGGCACGCCCTGAAAGGCGGTGTTGCCGATGGCCAGCAGCGCGGGCAGCGGCAGCGCGCGCAGCGCCTCTTCGCGTTCGAGCAGCATGCGCACGATGCCCAGCGCGTGACGGCGCAGCGCAAACGGGTCTTTGTCGCCGCTGGGGCGCTCGCCGATGCCGAACAGCCCGACCACGGTGTCGAGCTTGTCAGCCAGCGCCAGCGCCAGGCCGACTTCGCCGCGCGGCAGCGCGTCGCCTGCAAACCGCGGCTTGTAATGGTCTTCGATCGCCTGCGCCACCCGCGGGTCTTCGCCGTCGTGCTGCGCGTCATAGCGACCCATGATGCCCTGCAGCTCGGGGAACTCGCCGACCATGTCGGTGAGTAGATCGGCTTTGGCCAGCAGCGCGGCGCGCTCGACCAGCGGTTTGAGCGTCGCGCCGTGCGGCATTTCCGCAGCAATCGCCCCGGCCATCGCCCGCACCCGCCGCATTCGCTCGCCCTGCGAGCCGAGCTTGGCGTGATAGACCACCTTGTCCAGACCGGGCACGCGGCTTTCCAGCGTGCGCTTGCGATCCTGCTCGAAAAAGAACTGCGCATCGGCCAGACGCGGGCGCACCACGCGTTCGTTGCCGGCGATCACCGCGCTCGGGTCCGCAGGCGTGATGTTGCTGACCACGAGGAACTGGTGGGTCAGCCTGCCTTGCGCATCGAGCAGCGGAAAGTATTTCTGGTTGGCCTTCATCGTCAGGATCAGGCATTCCTGCGGCACCGCGAGAAACGCCGGATCGAACTGGCACAGCAGCACGTTGGGGCGCTCGACCAGCGCGGTGACTTCGTCGAGCAGCGCGGCATCGTCGATCGGCTGCAGACCTTCGCCGGCGCGCGCGGCAGCAGCCTGCAGCTGCGCGGCGATCTCGGCGCGGCGCGCGTCGAAACTGGCGATCACCGCGCCCTGGGTGCGCAGCACCTCGGCGTAGCTGTCGGCATCGGGCAGGACGAGGGGGTCGGTGAGCGCCTCGAAGCGGTGGCCGTGGGTGTGGCAACCTGCGGTGAGCCCGAGCGCCTGCACCGGCACCACGTCGGCGCCGTGCAGCGCCACCAGACCGTGCGCCGGGCGCACGAATTTCACCGTGCTCCAGCCGTCGGCCAGTTGATACGCCATGACCTTGGGAATGGGCAGCCTGGCCAGGGTGTCGTGCAGCGCGGTCTGCAGGCCCTCGGCCAGCGTGAGGCCCACGGCCACGGTGTCGATGAACAGCGACTGCGCCTTGCCGTCGCCTTCACGCCGCAGCCGCGCTGCGGCGCTGGCGTCCAGGCCGAGACTGGCGAGCTTTTTCAGCAGGGCGGGCGTGGGCGCGCCGCTGGCATCCAGGCCGACCGAGACGGGCATGAGCTTTTGCGCCACGGCGCGATCGGCGGCCTTGGCGGCGACAGAGGTGATGTGCGCAGCCAGCCGACGCGGGCTGGCATAGGGCGTGACCACCGCATCGGCTTCGGCCAGGCCCTGGGCCTGCAGGCGCTCGGCCAGGCCGTCGGCAAATGCGCGGCCCAAGGCGGGCAGGGCCTTGGGAGGGAGTTCCTCGGTAAAGAGTTCGACAAGCAGATTGGATGCGGTCATGGTGCGGAATGTGAAAACCGGGGCGGCGGCGTTGAACGGGTGCGGCACGAAGGGCGCGGGCGGCGCGGGGCGGCTTTGTCGCCCTGCAGCTCAGGCTGCCTTTTTCTGCGCCAGTTGCGCGTTGACCTCGTCGGCCCAGTCCTTCGGCGCGAGCGGAAAGCCCAGGCGGGCGCGGCTGTCGAGGTATTCCTGCGCCACGCCGCGCGCCAGGTTGCGGATGCGGCCGATGTAGGCGGCGCGTTCGGTCACCGAGATGGCGCCGCGGGCGTCGAGCAGGTTGAAGCTGTGCGCACACTTGAGGACCTGCTCGTAGGCAGGCAGGGCGAGCTGCGCAGCCATCAGCGCCCTGGCCTGCCTTTCATGCGCGGCAAAGGCATGCAACAAAAACTCCACATCGCTGTGCTCGAAGTTGTAGGTGCTCTGCTCCACCTCGTTCTGGTGAAACACGTCGCCGTATTTCAGCAAGGTCCGCTTTCCGGCCACCTCGGTTTCGGTCCAGACCAGGTCGTAAACGCTCTGCACGCCTTGCAAATACATGGCCAGGCGCTCCAGGCCGTAGGTGATCTCGCCGGTCAGCGGCTTGCAGTCGATGCCGCCGACCTGCTGGAAATACGTGAACTGGGTGACTTCCATGCCGTTGAGCCAGACCTCCCAGCCCAGGCCCCAGGCGCCCAGCGTGGGGTTCTCCCAATCGTCCTCGACAAAGCGGATGTCGTTGGTCTTGAGGTCGAAGCCCAGCGCCTGCAGGCTGCCGAGGTAGAGCTCCAGGATATTGCCGGGCGCGGGCTTGAGCACCACCTGGAACTGGTAGTAGTGCTGCAGGCGGTTGGGGTTGTCGCCATAGCGGCCGTCCTTGGGTCGGCGGCTGGGCTGCACGTACGCGGCGCGCCAGGGCTCGGGGCCGATGGCGCGCAGAAAGGTGGCGGTGTGGCTGGTGCCCGCGCCCACTTCCATGTCGTAGGGCTGCAGGATGGCGCAGCCCTGGTTGGCCCAGTAGGTCTGCAGGGTCAGGATGATGTCTTGAAAGGTGCGCATGGAATCCGCCTTGGAGAAGGCGACATTGTAGAAAGCACCCGGGCGACCGGACGGCACGCGCTATGGATTCGCGCCCAGACTGGGAAGGATGGCGCCCGGCGACAGCGCAGGCTGTTGCGGCACCGGCTGGGCGATGGCCGCTGGATGGGTGCCCGGTCCCTGGCCGCGCACACTGACCGTGGACGTGCCCACCGGCACCCCACCCGGCCCGACCAGCATGCCGCCGCTGCCGGTGGTGACGCCCGGGTTGACACCACCTGCGGCCTGCGGCGATGACGCGGCCGGCAGTGGCAACTGCGCGTCGATCGCCAGCGGCGGGAAGTTCTGCAGGAAGTAGCCGGTCACGGCATTGGGCGAACTGGACGCAAAGCCGGTGGCCGGGTTGACCTGCGCGGTGATGATCCCGGGCGGCACCGGCCAGGGCACGTCGGGCTTGCCGGCCAGCGCCACGCGCATGTAGTCCATCCAGATGGGCAGCGCGGCCTTGGCGCCCTGCTCGCCGCGGTAGAGATTGCGCTGGGTGTTGTAGCCCATCCAGGTGATGGCGACCAGATCGGGGTTGAAACCGTCGAACCAGGCGTCATGGAAGTCCTGCGAGGTGCCGGTCTTGCCCGCCAGATCGGTGCGCCCGAGCGCGAGTGCCGCCGCGCCGGTGCCATGCTGGATGACCGCCCGCATGAGCTGATTGCTGAGGAAGGCATTGGCCGCGCTGATGATGCGCGGCGCGTTCTTTCCGGCGATCACGGGCTTGTGCGCATAGATCTCGGCGCCGTGGGCATCGACGATGCGCTTGATCAGGTAGGGCTCGACCAGCGAGCCGCCGTTGGCGAACACGGCGTAGGCCGTGGCCATCTGCAGCGGGGTGAAGCTGCCGGCTCCGAGCACCATGGTGGGGTAGGGTGGAATCTGGTCGAGCGGCAGACCAAAGCGCGACGCGAACTGGCGCGCGTAGGGAATGCCGACCGCCAGCACCACCTTGACCGCGCAGACATTGTCGGAATGCGCCAGCGCCAGCGTGGCGGGAACGGCGCCGAGCCGCTCGTTGTCGTAGTTGTGCGGCGTCCACAGCGGCTGACCCGGGCCGGGATTGATGGTGATGGGTGAATCGTCGATGATGGTGGTCGGCGCCAGGCCCTCGTCGATGGCCGCGGAATAGATGAACGGCTTGAAGCTCGATCCCGGCTGACGGAAGGCCTGGTTCACATGGTCGAACTTCTCATGGTTGTAGTCGAAGCCTCCCACCCAGGCGCGCACCGCCCCATCCTTCGGATCGACCGACACCAGCGCCGACTGCACGTCGGGCATCTGCGCGATGCGCCAGCCCTTGGCCAGCTTCTGCAGCCAGACCACGGCGCCACGGTCGATGCGCTGCTTGTCCGTGGCCTTGGGCGACAGCCCGGCCGCAGCGAACTTGAGCGCATCCCCGCTGAGTTCCACCGTATTGCCCGATTCCAGCACGGCCTCGACCAGCTTGGGGCTGGCATGCAGCACCACGGCGGGATGCAGGCTGCCCGCGCTCGCATAGGGCTTGAGCGCCCTGGTCGCCACGCCCAGGGCGTCGGCGTCGTGCGGCGGCAGGTCGATCTGCGCCTGCGGTCCGCGCCAGCCGTGGCGCTGGTCATAGGCCAGCACGCCGCTGCGCACCGCGTTCACCGCAGCGGCCTGATCGCGGTCGTGCAGGGTGGTGTAGACCTTGTAGCCATCGGTATAGGCCGACTCGCCGAAGCGGGCCACCATGATTTCGCGCACCTGCTCGGCGGCGTAGTCGGCGTCCACCTTGAAGCGCAGCAGGCCCTGGCCGGACACCACGTTCAGCGGCGCCTGCATCGCGTCGTCGTACTGCGCCTTGGTGATGTTGCCCAGCGCCAGCATGCGGCCGAGCACGTAATGCTGGCGAATGAGCGCCGCCTTGATATTGGTCTGTGGGTTGAAGGCCGACGGCGCCTTGGGCAAGCCAGCGAGCACCGCAATCTGCGCCAGCGTGAGCTGGTCGAGCGGCTTGCCGTAATACACCTGCGCGGCCGCGGCCACGCCGTAGGCCCGCTGGCCGAGATAGACCTGATTGAGATAACGTTCGAGGATCTGGTCCTTGCTCAGTTCGTGCTCGATCTTGTAGGCCATCAGCGCTTCGGTGAACTTGCGCAGCGGCGTCTTTTGCGGGCTGAGATAAAAGTCGCGCGCCACCTGCATGGTGATGGTGGACGCGCCCTGCACTGCCGAGCCATGCATCAGATCGGCGAGCGCCGCGCGGAGGACGCCCGTCCAATCGACCGCGCCGTGATCGTAGAACTGGGCGTCTTCGGCAGCGAGAAAGGCCTCGCGGACCTGCAGGGGAATCTGTGCGAAGGGCACCACGGTGCGCCGCTGCACACCGAATTCACCAATCAGCGTGCCCTCGCTGGAATACACCCGCAGCGGCAGGTCCGGGCGGTAATCGGTCAGCTCGCTCAGCGCGGGCAGCCGTGGATAGAGCATGGTCACGGCAAACACCAGCATCAGCACGACAGCGACGCCGAGCAACACCACGCCGAGCAGGAACTTGAGCCACAGAGGGCGCGCACGCGCGCTGCCCCCAGGCCGCTTGCCGCTGCCCGCGGGCGGTTTGGGGGAGCCCGCAGGCGCGGTGTCAGCAGAGGTCCTCATGGTCGCGGGGCATGATAGCCGCCGCATTCGTCACAACACCTGCCATCCTGTGACCAGTTGTGACTCCGCGTAACGGTGCGCAAGCGGGGTGGCGCGCGCCACGGGACAACCGTTTCACTGTGCCGGCGGGTAGGTCTGCGGATAGGCGGGTTGCTGAGGATATTGCGGTGCCTGCTGATAGGACGGCTGCGCCGGATAGGCAGGCGGGGGAGGCGGCGGCACATAGCGCGGCGCGGCGTAGCCCGGCACCTGCGCGCCGCGTGCATACATGCATTGCTGATAGGCGATGTTGTAGGCGCGCTGCGCGCTGCCCTGCGTGTCGCCATAGCTGCCGGCGCCACCCGCGCTGCCCGCAAGCAGGCCGATGCCCGCTCCGACACCGGCGCCCTGGCTGTTGCCACCGATCAGTGCACCGGCCGCTGCACCAATGCCGGTGGCGATCGCCGCCGAGGACAGCCCCGAGTTGCTCGCCCCGGTCTGGTACTGCGCAGATTGCTGTTGCGCGTACTGACGGCAGCCCGCGTCGATGGCCTGGAACTGCTCGAACGGCATGCCCGGCGCCGGCATGACCGCGATGGTCGGCCCAAGTGGCGCGGTGGCGCAGCCGCCGAGCACCAGGGCGCCAAGCGCAGCGGGAAGCAGAAAAAGCGGGCGGGAAAGTCGCATGATGTGGCCTCAGAGAAGAATTGCAGGAATTGGTGAGTTATTTCTTGGCTGGGGATGGCGGCGGCGGGGGCGTGGCAGGAACGGTCGTCCAGCCCCCGGGGCATACCGAGACGTACGGGTAGTAGCCAGCCGGGCTTTGGCAGTAATACCAGAACGATTGCGGCGCCGGGCCTGGCGGGAGTGACTGCACCACGACCGGCTGGCGTTCCACCACGACGGGCGGGCTCCAGGTGCTCCAGCCGTAAGCCGGGAATGGGTCGTCCCAGCGGTCATACCAGCCACCGCCCCAGCCGGGATACCAGGGTGCGCCGTAAGCACCGTAGTAGACCGGCAAACCGACACCGACGCTCCAGTACACCCGCGCCTGGGCAAAACCCGGCAGCGCCAGCAGCCCGGCAGCGGCCAACGCAAGAAACGCGCGATTGAATGGAATGTTCTGTCGCATGGCAAACCTCGTTGATTCGACACGCCGGGCTCGCGCGGAGTTCCGGCAACATGGTGAAGAAGGTAACGCAAGACACCGGCTTCTGCCGACAACGGAATCGTGTCTCTTCTGCAAATTTTGATGGCTGATTGTGTGCCGTCTGTTGCCGGTCAACAACTTTTCTCGGGCGCACGTTAAAGTTGCGGCCGCAACGCAGCGCAAAGGCGTCGCGGACGTTCCAACTCCTGGTGACCTGATGCGTCAATTCCTCATTGTTTTCACGGCCTTGCTGCTGCATGTCGGGTTCGCCCAGGCGCAGTCCAGGGACGACGTGGTGGTGGTACTCGACTCGGGCGACGCCCGCATCACCCTGATCAACCAGGCCACGCGCCAGGCCATCGGCAGTTTTGCCACCGGCAAGGAGCCGCATCACCTGATGGCCACGCCGAACAACCAGGATCTGATCGTCGCCAACGCGGTGAGCAACGACCTGATGCTGCTCGACCCCAAAACCGGCAAGCCCATCGGCAGTGTGCCTGACATCCCCGATCCGTACCAGATCGGCTTTTCGCCGGATCACCGCTGGTTCGTGGTGAACTGCCTGCGGCTGAACCGGGTGGACATCTACAGCTACGACCAGGGCAAGTTCCAGCTCGCCAGGCGCATCCCCCTCAAGGCCCTGCCCAGCCACATGGCCTTCACCGCCGACAGCAAGACGGTCTACATCAGCCTGCAGGAAACCAATGCGGTGGCCGCGATCGACCTGCCCACGCAAACCGTGCTGTGGACCATGAAGGTCGGCGAAACCCCGGCCGGGCTGTGGCTGACCCCGGGCGACAAGACCCTGCTGGTGGCACTGACCGGCAGCGACGCGGTGGTCGCGGTCGATCCGCGCACCCGCACCGTCATCAAGCGCATCGTCACCGGCAAGGCGGCGCACAACTTCCGCTCGCTGGCCGACGGCAGGCATGTGCTGGTGAGCAACCGCGTGTCCAACACCATCAGCATTCTCGACATGGACACCCTCACCAAGGTCGGCGACATCACCGGCCTGCGCCCCGGGCCGGACGACATGGAACTGTCCGCAGACCGTCGCTGGCTGTGGGTGACCTTTCGCTTCGCCCGCTCGGTGGGCGTGATCGACATGACCACGCGCAAACTGGTCGATGTCATCCCCGTGGGCAAGTCGCCGCACGGCATCTACTTCTACAACCGCGCGCCGTTCTACGACAACCTGCCGCCGCTGTCCAACCTGGCGCAGCGCGTGGCGACCGCGCGCTGAACGCATGGTCATGATCAACCCGTTCGACTGGATCAGCCACGTCACCAGCCTGCTGGTCGGCGAGGTGCAGACCTGGGTGTTCGTCACCCTGGTGCAGCCTGTGCTCTATCACTTTCACCTCATGGTCGACGACGACTTCGCCTATGACGGGGTGCTGTGGTTCCTCGCCGGGGCGCTGCAGATCGCCGTGGTCTATGCGGTGCTGCGGCCGCTGGAGGCGCTGCGCCCGCTGGAGGTCTGGCCCAACCGCCGCGCGGTGCGGGTGGACGTGCTCTACACCTTCATCAACCGCCTCGGGCTGATCAATCTGGTGCTGTTCTTCACCTTGCAGCCGCAGTTCGACAGCCTGCAGGAATGGCTGCGGCTGCGCGGCATCGACAACATCAACCTCGACACCCTGTGGCCCGGCGTCACCGACCGGCCGCTGGTGGCGTTCCTGATCTATTTTGTCGTGCTCGACTTCGCCGGCTACTGGTATCACCGGGCGCAGCACCAGATCCAGTGGTGGTGGGAACTGCACGCGGTCCACCACAGCCAGCGCCAGCTCAGCCTGTGGGCCGACGACCGCAACCACCTGCTCGACGACGTGCTGCAGGCGGCGTATTTCGCCGCACTGGCGCTGCTGATCGGCGTGCCGCCGACGCAATTCGTCGCGTTGTCGCTGGTGTCGGGGGCGCTGCAAAGCCTGCAGCATGCCAACACCCGGATGTCGTTCGGCTGGCTGGGCGAGCGGCTCCTGGTGAGCCCACGCTTTCACCGCCTGCACCACGCCATCGGCTACGGCCACGAACTCGGCCACCAGAACAACGCGCGGCTCTATGGCTGCAATTTCGGCGTGCTGCTGCCGTGGTGGGACGTGCTGTTCCGCTCGGCCGACTTCACCACTGCGCTGCAACCCACCGGGGTGCGCGCCCAGCTCCCCGCGCCGGACGGCCAGGGCGAAGACTACGGCGACGGCTTCTGGGCGCAGCAATGGCTTGCACTGCGGCGCATGGCGCGGCGCATGGCCCAGAGCACCATGGCGCGCAATGCGGATTCGCCGCGCAAACCATCCTCCGGCGGCCGGGCAGCCTGACCGCGCTGCGCCGCGCGGCTCAACCCGGGAGGCAATGCGTCTGCCCAGGGGCAATGCAGGCGTCGGCCTCGATCTGCACCGTGGCGTGCTCGACGCCCAGCGCGTCATGCAGGCGGCGATGCACCGCGCGCAAGGTGGCCTCCGATTCGGCCTGCGCGGCCAGGCGCACATGCAGGGTCACAACGGGCTCGGCGCCGTCGAGTGACCACACATGCACATGATGGGCGCTGGCCACGCCCGGCACGTCGGCCAGCGCGCTGCGCACCTGACTGGCGTTCACGCCTGGAGGGGCGCCCTCGAGCAACACATGCGCGCTGTCGCGGGTGAGATGCCAGCCCGAACGCAGGATGAGCACCGACACCAGCAGCGACAGCAGCGGATCGGCCACGGTCCAGTCGAACCCCAGAATCAGCCCTGCCGCCAGTATGGCCGCAGCCGAACCCAGCAGATCGGACAGCACATGCAACCGCGCGCCGCGTTCGTTCAGCGATTCGCCCCCGGTCAGCGCGATGAGCGCGCCCAGATTGGCCAGACCGCCCACCGCGGCAATGACCAGCATCCAGCCGCCCTGCACGGTCTCGGGCTGCCACAGGCGATGCAGGGCCTCAGCGATCAGCCCAACGGTCAACAGCAGCAGCACCAATCCATTGACGAAGGCCGCCAGCGTCTGCCAGCGGCCGTTGCCATAGGTCAGCCGCGCATTCGGCGGGCGGGCGCTCAGGCGAATGGCCACCAGCGCCAACAGCAACGCGGTGCTGTCCGCAGCCATGTGCACCGCGTCGGACAGCAGCGCCAGCGAGTTCACCCACCAACCGCCGACCGCCTCGATGAGGGTGAAAATCAGCAGCACGGCCAGAGCCCAGCCCAGCCGATGCGCGCTGGCGCCGTGGGTCGGGTCGTGGCCGTGATGCCCCGCGTGATGGGCGTGCCCGTGATCGTGATGCGGATCGTGAGCATGCCCTGCATGCGCGCCGGGCGGGTGGTCATGTGACTGCATTCACACGCCCCACACCACCGGCGTATCCGCTTGCTGGCAACGCTTGAGCATCTGGATGAAGGGCCAGGCGCGTTGCTTCAGGCCAATGGGCTGCGCTGCAGAAACCACCTGTCCGTCGGCTGCGGCCGATTCCATGGCCGCGTTGCGCGCCTGCTCCTCCGCCTCCACCGCCGCCTCCAGCGCAGCAATCGCGGCGGGCATTTCCGACGGTTCGATGATGCCCTGCGGTCCCGCCGACTTGCCGATGATGGACAGAATGCGTTCGGCCGGGCCGACATTCATGAACAAATCGCTGTCGGCCTTGGATTGAAATTTGTAAATCATGGATGGCTCCATTCAGGAGACGCCACTGCGCCGTCTCTGCGTCGCATTGTGCCCACTCAAGCGGCACGGCGCCATGCGGAGATCCAGCCAGAGCCGTTGTTTGCTCGCGTTGCGGAGCAGCAAGATCAACCGAAAAAGCGCCCCTGCACCGAAAAAACCCGGCACGGCGACTTGCTGCGACGCTTTGTCGCATGCGCACGCCGCCAAAGAGCAACATCTCCGCCTAGGGAATACCCCGACATTGCGCCAAATCAAAAAAATGAGATACGTCGGCGCCTATTCTTGTGTCGTGTTCTTCGCGGCAGGCGCGCCATTTTGCGTCGCTCGCGGGCGAAGACCCACGCATCGATACAACAGGAGCGCCAAAATGATCGACACCCTCGTCGTGGATCTATCGCGGTGGCAGTTTG
>JAGDVQ010000095.1 GCA_023255715.1 Thiomonas sp. | reverse complement strand
GCCGTGCAGCTCGGCCTGGACTATGCGCAGCAGGCGCTGCGCGCCGGGGCAGACCTGCAGCTCGGCCACGGCCACGGCCCGCTGAACCACGGCTTTGCGCCGCTGGCGACAAAACGCCTGCCGCTTTAGCCGCTTCGGGCCGCCTCGCGCCAGCGCAGCGCGCCCGCGGCAATCAGCGTAAACGCGAGGCTGGGCAGCGCCGAACCCCAGCTCGGCCACCACACGGTGCCGGCCTGAAACACCGCGATGCCCAGCAGCCACACCAGCATCGGCCCCCAGCGCCAGTTGCTGTGCGGCGGCAAGCCCGGTGCGAGCTGCGCGATCACCACGCCGAACAATGGCACGAACACCGAGCTCAGGGTGAGCAAAAACGGCTCCAGCGCGTGCATCGGCAGCGCCAGCGCCGCGGCGGTGGCCAGCACCACCAGGGTCATGCCGGCGCGGCGGATGCTCCAACGGTTGTGCAAAAAATTGCTCGATACCGCGCCCGAGTGCACATCGCCATAGGCGTTGTCCACCTCATCCACCAGAATGAACCCCAGCGCGATCAGCCCGCCCTGCGCCAGCAGCAGGGTGCTGAGCATGTCGATGTCGGCTGGCGACACGCTGATGACCAGAACGCCCAGCCCGTAGCACCAGATATTGGCTGCGGCGTAGCCAATCCACGTGCCGCGTGCCGTGGCCCCGGCATGGCGCCCATAGCGCGCGTAATCCGCCACCAGCGGCAGCCACGACACCGGCATGGCCACCACCAGATCGACCGCAGCGAGCAGGCTCATCGAACCATCGCCCGGCCGCGCCCACAGCGCGGCGATGCCCTGCTGCCACGCCTTGAGGCCGAACTGATAGCTCAGCCACAGCAGCGAGGCCACGATCAGCGGCATCGCCGCGCGGCTGACCAGGCGCCGCACCAGGCCGATCATGCGTCCGCTGGCCAGCACCAGCAGCAGCGCGCCCCAGGCCAGCGTGGCCAGCACCGGAACCCAGGCCGCACGCACGCCGAAGACATGATCGACGATGGTGCGCGTGCCGTCGCGCATCACCACCAGTTCGAACGCGGTCCAGCCCAGCAGTTGCAACACGTTCACCGCCACCGGCAGCACGGCGAAGCGCTGCCCCAGGGTGCGCCCGATCAGCGCCGAGCTCGACAGCCCGTGCCTGCTGCCGATCCCCGCCACCCAGGCCAGCAAACCCGCACCCAAGATCGATCCCAGGACAATTGCGCCTGTCGCCTGCGGCAGACTCAGTCCCGGCCGCAGATACGCGCCCACCTGCATGACCAGCAGACCCACTCCCAGGCTGAACCACAGCGCCAGCGCGTCCCCGAAGTTGAGGACACGCTCCGGTGTGGGAACGGAGGCATTGGACGCATGCGCCGCGTCGGTCGAGGAGGGTTGTGCTGCCATGGATGGTCTCTCGCGTGCTCGCGCCCGAAACCCGCCGCACGACGCTGCGAAAAATGCGCAACTGCCGCCGACCGTGCTTCCCTGCGCGAGGATGATCTCAATCAGGTTCGAAGGGACTCTCTCAGCGAAGCTGCCTGCCGCCGCAGCCCGCACCCCCAGCCTTGCGCCGCCGATTTGCGGCGCTGGGCGGATTGTAGGCAGCCGGGTCCGCCATGCGGCACGGCCGGGAACCTGCGTTTGCGGACGTGCCGTTATCCTCCTTTTTTCCAGAAACTCGCTCGTGCCATGGGTTCCAGCTCGTTCCGCAGTCCCCGCCTGTCCCGTCTGAGCCTGCCCGTGCGCGTGCTCTGGGCCCTGCCGTATTCCCTGCTCGGCCTGCTCATTGCCCTGCCCGCCTGCGCGCTGGGCGCCAGGCTTCGGCGGCATGACCACACCCTGGAATGCACCGGTGGCCGACTGCCCCGCTGGATGCAGCGGCTGCCCAACCGCCATCGCATCGTCGCCATCACCCTGGGCCATGTCGTTCTGGCGGTGAACAGCAGCGCCATGCAGCAGTTGCGCGCCCACGAGCGCGTCCATGTGCAGCAGTACGAACGCTGGGGCCCCTTCTTCGGTCCGGCGTATGTGCTGGAAAGCCTGTGGCAAGCCCTGCACGGCCGCGACGCCTACCGCGCCAATCGCTTCGAGCAGGAGGCGTATGCGAAAGGCGGGCCGTTCACGCCAGGACCAGCGCGCATGCCCGCGGCGTCGTCCTGAGGTCTGCTCTCTCGATTTGTTGAGATGCATCAAGTGAGATGCATTCCGAGGGCATACCCTGCAAGGGAGTCCCCTCTGACTCTGGACCCAGACCATTCGACAAGGAGTTTGCCATGCGATCCACAAAACCGCTTTTGACTGCGCTGTCTCTGAGCCTCTTGCTCGCGGGTGGAGGGCTGACTGCAACTGCGGCCTACGCGCAGTCGCAGAAACAGGAAACCATCTACGGCAGCCAGCTGATGACCCAGAAGGAGCGCCGCGAATACAGGCTCAAGATGCGCGAGGCGAAAACTGCCGAGCAACGCGAACAAATCCGCGCGGAACATCACAAGCTGATGCAGGAACGCGCGAAGGAGCGCGGCGTCAAACTGCCTGACACACCGCCAGCGCAAGGCATGCACCAAGGCATGCGCCCTGGCGGCGGCGGAATGGGCCCTGGCGCAGGAATGGGCCCCGGTGGCGGGATGGGCCCGGGCGGCGCAGCAAAGCCCTGAGCGTCCCGCTGCTCCTGCGGTTTCACCTCAGGTGATGTGCCGCGCCGCGCCAGGATCAGTCTGGCCTGTTTTCTGCTGCGCTGCACCGCCCGACCTCAGGCTGAACTTGCAGGCGCTTGAGGGGTTGCCTCGTCGATCCGGCGATAGACCTGCGCAAACCGCTGCTGCTCCACCACCCCATAGTCCCCGGGCGCGTATTGCAGCACCCAGTCCCCCGCGTTGCCGTGCAGCAGATCGCCCCCTGCACTGCGCGCCATGCGAAACGGGTGCTGCATCTGCCGCGCCAGGACCGGAATGGGCTGGTTGATGTACGCACCATCCTGTCCGGCTTGCGTGGGTGCGAGGGGAATGTAGCGGGCCTCGAAGCGGGCGCGGGAGACACTCCAGCGATCGCCGGTCGAGCCGGTGATGATGGCGTCGCCGCAGGCATAGCGGTTGGGGCCTTCACGGCTGACAAGTTCGCCGGCATCGGCAGCGAACTGCACCTGCACAGTTTCCTGCTTGATATAGGCGGCAGCGTCCGGATCGGTGCGCAAATCCAGGTTCTGCAGCAAAGGCGGCGTCGGGCAGGTCATCGGGAGCTCGCTCACTTGCCGTCCAGCACTTCCCAGCGCTCCAGGGCGTGGAGCAGTTCTTCGTCGATCTGGGCGAAACGTTCCTGCATCTCGCTGATGCGCGTGGTCGCCGAGGTGTAGCTGGCCGGGTCGGCGAGCTGATCGGCAAGCGATTTCTGTTCGGCTTCGAGCGCAGCAATACGCCCCGGCAATTCCTGCAGTTCGCGCTGCTCCTTGTAGCTCAGCTTCTTTCTGGCGGGGGCGGCTGGCGTGGGTGCAGTCGTCGCTGCCGAGGGCTTGACCTGCGTCATCCCTCGCTTGTCCGCGCCTCCCGCGGCAGATTTGTTCAGCTGCGCCTGCAGGGCACGGGCCCGCTGCGACTGGGTGAGCCAGTCGGTCACGCCGCCCTCGTATTCGCGCCAGCGGCCCGGATCGTCGGGTGTGGACTCGCTGACCAGGGTGCTGGTGACCACGTTGTCGAGAAAGCGCCGGTCGTGGCTGACGAGGAAGACCGTGCCGGGAAAATCCTGCAGCAGTTGTTCCAGCAGTTCGAGCGTGTCGATGTCGAGGTCATTGGTCGGCTCGTCGAGCACCAGCACATTGGCCGGGCGAGCGAACAGCCGGGCGAGCAGCAGGCGGTTGCGCTCGCCGCCCGAGAGCGACTTGACCGGCGAGTTGGCGCGCGCCGGCGAGAACAGGAAGTCCCCCAGATAGCTCATCACATGCTTGCGCTGCCCGGCAATCTCCACCCACTCGCTGCCGGGGCTGATGGTGTCGGCCAGGGTCGCGTCCGGGTTGAGCACTGCGCGCATCTGGTCGAAATACGCCACCTGCAGACGGGTGCCCTGGCGCACGGTGCCGCTGTCGGGCGCAATCTCGCCCAGGATGAGCTTGAGCAAGGTGGTTTTTCCGGCGCCGTTGGGGCCGATCAGCCCCACCTTGTCGCCCCGCAGGATGGTGGCGGAAAAGTCGCGCACCACCCTGCGCTCACCAAAGGCCTTGCTGACGTTTTTCAGCTCCGCGACGATCTTGCCGCTGGACTGGCCGCCGTCCACTTCGAGCTTGACCCGCCCGAGCGACTCGCGTCGAGCCGCACGCTGGCTGCGCAGCGCCTCAAGGCGGTTGATGCGGCTGACACTGCGGGTGCGGCGGGCTTCCACGCCCTTGCGAATCCACACCTCTTCCTGTGCCAGCAGCTTGTCGGCGCGCGCATTCATCACCGCCTCATCGGCAAGCTCCTGCTCCTTGCGCGCCTCGAACGCGGCGAAATTGCCGGGGTAACTGCGCAAAATGCCGCGGTCGAGTTCGATGATGCGGGTGGCCACATCATCGAGAAAGGCGCGGTCGTGGGTGATGAGAATCAAACTGCCACGAAAGCTGGTGAGCAGTTCTTCCAGCCAGGCGATGGCATCGAGATCGAGGTGATTGGTCGGCTCGTCGAGCAGCAGCACGTCGGGCGCGGCCACCAGCGCCTGCGCCAACGCCACGCGTTTTTGCATCCCGCCCGAAAGGCTGCCGATGCGGGTGGCGCCATCGAGCTGCAGGCGTTGCAGGGTTTGGTCCACGCGGGTTTCCCAGTTCCATCCATCCAGCAATTCGATCCGGGTCTGCAGCGCGTCGAGGTCGTCCTCTGGGGCGTGTTGCTCGAAGCGGTCGCGCAGGGCGCGGGCCTCGGCCACGCCCTCGCTGACCACGTCGAATACGGTGGAATCCGCCGAAAAATCGGCCTCCTGCGGCACATACACCCGGCGCAGGCCCTGCTGCACCTGCACCAGCCCATCGTCTGGCGGCTCCAGCCCGGCCAGAATGCGCAGCAGCGACGACTTGCCCGTGCCGTTGCGGCCGATGAGGCCGACACGCTCGCCGGTTTCGAGCGCCATGGCGGCATGATCGAGCAAAGCCACATGACCAAAAGCAAGAGACAGATCTGAAACGGAAAGAACAGCCATGCGCGGCGCGGATTGCGTGAATGAGAGAGCAGGATCTCCATTGTGCCTGTGTGCCTGCGATTGGCCCCCACAGCGGGCGCTACCATTTTGCGATGGATTCCCTACGCGCAGAGCTCGCCGCGCTGGCCGCACGGCTGATCGTGGAAGATGGGCTGGACTATGGCAGCGCCAAACGCAAAGCCGCCAGGCGCCTGGTCGGTGAGCGCGTGCCGCACGACATGCTGCCCAGCAATGACGAGATCGAGCAGCAGGTCCGCGAAGAACTCGCCATATTTCACGCCGACACCCAGCCGGCTGAGCTGCTGCAACTGCGCCGAGCCGCACTGGCCCTGATGGAAGAATTCGCCACATTCAACCCGCACCTCGCCGGCGCGGTGTGGAACGGCACTGCCACCGAACTTTCCGACCTGCATGTCCTGCTGTTCACCGACGACGGCAAGGGTGTGGAGATTCACTGCATCAATCGCGGGCTGATGTATCAGGTCGGTGAGGCGCCGCATTACGCCGGACGCGGCCGGGTGGAGCGTCTCACCCTGCAATGGCCTGTGCAGGCGGCACACACCATCCCGGCCCATTTCATCCCGGCCCATCTAAGCCTGTACACCGAAAAAGACCAGCGAGGCGTGCTGCTGCCCGATGCCCAGGGCCGCACGCAGCGCGGCACCCTGCCCGCGCTGCGGCGTCTGCTGGCGGAGCAGCAACAATCCCGGGAAAACCCGACAGACTGAACCCGGTTTCCGGCCATGCACAATGCAGGCAGTCTGACTGATCCTCTTCAAACCCATGAACAAAATCAATGTCTGGATTTTTGCAGCCATCATTGCCCTGATTGCTGCTGTATTGGGCAATGCCTGGTTCCAACGCGAGCGCAGCGTCCCCATCTCCGTGGAAAACAACGCCGTGCAGACGTTTTTTGCAGACAAACTCGTCGATCTGCAGGGAAAAACCATTGATCTGTCGCAATACCGCGGCAAACCCCTGGTGGTGAACTTCTGGGCAAGCTGGTGCCCGCCCTGCATTGCTGAAATGCCCGATTTTTCCGAGTTTTATCGGAAGAACAAGGATAAAGGCATCGAAATGGTCGGAATTGCACTCGACAATCCGACGTCGGTACGCGACTTTCTCAAGGACCATCCGGTGAGCTATCCCATCCTGCTCGGCGGCATGAATGGCATTGCCCTGAGCACCAGCCTGGGCAACAAGCAGGGTGGTTTGCCGTTCACTGTCGTCCTCGATGGCAAGGGCGACGTGGTGTTCCAGAAACTGGGAAGAACCTCGCTCGACGAATTGAAAGACGCTGTACCCTCGGGACACTGAGCTTCATACTTCACCGACAACACCCCATGAGCCTGCCGCGCATCCTCGTTCTCCACGGCCCCAACCTCAATCTGCTCGGGCAGCGTGAGCCACACATCTACGGCGCCACCACACTGGCAGAAATCGATCAGTCCCTGCTTGCGCTGGGCGCGGAACTGGGTCTGGAGGTGGCGCATTTCCAGAGCAACCATGAGGGCGCGCTGATCGACCGGCTGCACGCTGCACGCCTCGACGGAACACGCTACATCGTGATCAATCCTGCGGCCTACACGCACACCAGCGTGGCCCTGCGCGACGCGATTGCGGCCACCGACCTGCCCTTCATCGAAGTGCATCTGAGCAATGTGTATCGCCGCGAGGCCTTCCGTCATCATTCCTATTTTTCCGATCTGGCCGTGGCAGTCATCAGCGGCTGTGGGGCGCACGGCTATGCGCTGGCCTTGCGGCAGGTCGCTGCAGAACTCTCGAATCGTAAAAATTGATGGTCTAATGCGACACTTATCAGCGACTTAACGACAGATCATGGATTTACGCAAACTCAAGACATTGATCGACCTGGTCTCCGACTCGAATGTTTCCGAGCTGGAAATCACCGAGGCCGAAGGCACGGTGCGCATCGTCAAGGCGCAGCCCCAGCCCATCGTGCAGTACGCGCAGATGCCCTCGCAGGCGCCCATGCAGTACGCTACCGCGCCCTTTGCGCAATACGCCGCACCGCAACCCGCATCGCCCGCTGCCGCGCCCGAAGTCCCTTCTGTCCCTCCTGCGGCCGAGGGCCATGTTCTCAAGTCACCGATGGTTGGCACGTTCTACCGCTCCTCCTCGCCGGGCGCTGCGCCTTTTGTCGAAGTGGGAGATACCGTCAAGGTCGGGCAGACACTGTGCATCATCGAGGCCATGAAAATCCTCAATGAGATCGAATGTGACAAGGATGGCGTGATCAAGGCCGTGCTGGCCGAAAACGGTCAGGCCGTGGAGTACGGCCAGGCGCTGTTCGTGATCGAGTAAATGCTTGCAGGCTGCGGGCAAGACCAGACGGCTTGTCCCATCCTGCGCTGCGGCCCTGCGCAACGCGGGTGAAACCGCCTTTTTCAGCACCAGAACGGACAACGCGCATGTTCAAGAAAATCCTCATTGCCAACCGTGGCGAAATCGCCCTGCGGGTGCAGCGCGCCTGCCGCGAGCTGGGCATTCAGACCGTGGTGGTCTATTCCGAAGCCGATCGCGAAGCCAAGTACGTGCGTCTCGCCGACGAGGCCGTGTGCATCGGTCCCGCGCCGTCGGCGCAAAGTTATCTGCACATGCCGGCGATCATTTCCGCAGCAGAAGTGACCGATGCCGAGGCCATTCACCCTGGCTACGGCTTTCTGTCGGAAAACGCCGATTTCGCCGAGCGGGTGGAAAAGTCCGGCTTCGCCTTCATCGGCCCGCGCCCCGACTCCATCCGCCTGATGGGCGACAAGGTCAGCGCCAAGCAGGCCATGATCCGCTCGGGCGTGCCCTGCGTGCCGGGTTCCGAAGGCGCCCTGCCCGACGACCCGCGCGAAATCACCCGCATTGCCCGCTCCATCGGCTATCCCGTCATCATCAAGGCCGCAGGCGGTGGCGGCGGACGCGGCATGCGCGTGGTGCATACCGAGGCGGCACTGCTCAATGCCGTGACCATGACACGCAGCGAAGCCGGTGCGGCGTTCGGCAACCCGGCGGTCTACATGGAGAAATTTCTGCTGCAGCCGCGTCACATCGAAATCCAGGTCTTGGCCGATACGCACGGCGGCGCGTTGTGGCTGGGCGAACGCGATTGCTCGATGCAGCGGCGCCACCAGAAAATCCTCGAAGAAGCCCCGGCGCCCGGCATTCCACGCCGCCTGATCGAGCGCATCGGCACGCGCTGCGCCGACGCCTGCAAGAAAATCAATTACCGTGGCGCGGGCACCTTTGAGTTTCTTTACGAAAACGGCGAGTTCTATTTCATTGAAATGAACACCCGGGTGCAGGTCGAGCACCCCGTCACCGAACTCATCACCGGGGTTGACATCGTGGTCGAGCAGATCCGCATCGCTGCCGGTGAAAAGCTGGGCCTGCGCCAGCGCGGTGTGCAGTTCAACGGCCATGCCATCGAGTGCCGCATCAACGCCGAAGACCCCTACAAATTCACGCCGTCGCCCGGCCGCATCAGCATGTGGCATACCCCGGGCGGGCCGGGCGTGCGGGTGGACTCACACGCCTACACCAATTACTTCGTGCCACCCAACTATGACTCGATGATCGGCAAGATCATCGTGCACGGGGCCACGCGCGAGCAGGCGATCGCACGCATGCGCATCGCTCTGTCGGAAATGGTGGTCGACGGCATTCAGACCAATATTCCGCTGCACCGCGAGCTGATGGTGGACGCCCGCTTCACCGAAGGGGGCACCAGCATCCATTACCTCGAGGAATACCTGGCCGCGCGGCATCAGGACTGAATGGACATGAGTTACCGAGAAGTCACCCTTCCCGTCAGTGAAGAGCAGGCCGATGCGCTGTCGGACGCCCTGCTCGAGCTCGGTGCACTCAGCGTCAGCGTGGAAGACCGCTTTGGCGACACCGAGCAGGAACAGGCGCTGTATGGCGAGCCCGGCATGCCTGCCCCGAAGGGCGCCTGGGCGCAGTCGCTGCTGCGCGTCCTGTTTGCCGATGAGACACAGGCCGACGCCGCCCTGGCCGCGCTGCTGGCCGCCAACGCCCTGCCCGATCTGCAGGACGTGCGGCAGGCCACAGTGGAGGACCAGGACTGGGTGCGTCTGACGCAATCGCAGTTCCAGCCGGTATCGATTGCCGATGCCCTGTGGATCGTGCCGAGCTGGCACACGCCGCCGGACACCTCCGCCCCCGTCATCCGGCTCGACCCCGGCCTGGCCTTCGGCACCGGCACCCACCCCACCACGCGGCTGTGCCTGGAGTGGCTGGCGCGCCAGCCGCTGCAGCACAAAAGCGTGCTCGACTATGGCTGCGGGTCGGGCATTCTCGCCATCGCCGCGGCCAAGTTTGGCGCAGCGCAGGTCGTCGGCGTGGACATCGACCCGGACGCAGTGCAGTCCACACGGGCCAACGCCGCAGAGAATCAGGTTGCGGTGCAGGCGGGCTTGCCGGACTCGGTCGCCGACGATCGCTTCGACGTGGTGGTGGCCAACATCCTGTCTGCGCCGCTCAAGCTCCTGGCCCCGGCCATCGCCGCGCATGTGAGGCCCGCAGGCGCACTGGTGCTCAGCGGCATCCTGGAGCGGCAGGCGGAAGAACTCATCGCTGCCTATGCGCCCTACGCGGCGCTGCAGATCGATCGGTCGCTCGAAGGCTGGGTCTGCCTCGCAGGCCCCACGCACAGTTGAACCGGGCATGGCACAGGCCACCCGTTGCCCGCATTGCCAGACCGCCTTCAAGGTGGTGCGCGACCAGCTTCTGCTGCGCGAAGGTTGGGTGCGCTGCGGCCACTGCGGTGAACCGTTCAATGCGCTCGATCACCTCATCGACCTGAGCCCGCCCGCATCCCCATCAGCGCAGCAAACTGCGGTTCTGTCCGAACCAACGTCAACCGAGGCGCCGCCGCCGTCCCCGCCTCTGCCGTCCCCGACTGTGCCGGTCACCGCCGGGTTGCGCTGGGACCACATTCCGGTCGATCAACCCGCCTATCAGGGCTTCCTGCCGCTGACTGCGCAAGCCTATGACAGGAGACCGCAGCCGCAGTCCGTCGCCACGGCAGAAGCGCCTGTGGAACCCGACAAGGCGCAGCCCGGCCTTCCGGCTCCCGAGCCCGCACAGGATGCGTGGCCCGTGGAGACAGACGCGCGCCTGGGCATCGCCTCCGAGTTCCCTGCGGAGGACCTCGACGCCCGCCCACCCGACCACGCCCCGGCCGCAGCCAGCCTGTCAGCCGAGGCCAGCGCGGTTGGCGAAGACGCAGCACCGCTGTCCGAATTCAATCTCAACGACGCGCTGAATTACCGCTTCGACGCGGACGACGCGACTGCAGCAGCCCCCACCAGCCCGGCGCAGGCCCTTGCCGCGGCGCAGGAGCCCGAATTCGTGCGGCAGGCGCATCGTCAGGCGCGGTGGCGCAGTGCCCCGGTGCGCGCTGCGCTCGGCGCAGTCAGCCTGTTGCTGCTGCTGTTGCTCGGCGGCCAGGCTGCGCTGTTCTGGCGAGATCGCCTGGCGCAGCAGTGGCCTGCCAGCCGCCCCTGGCTGCAACAACTCTGCCGCGCCACCACGGGGTGCGAACTTGCCGCACCGCGCGACCTGGATGCCCTGGTGATCGACTCGTCCGCACTGAGCCCGGCGGATACCGGCCTGCAACTCACCGTGCTGCTGCGCAATCGTCGGGACCATGCGGTGGCGTGGCCTGCGCTCGAGCTGACCTTGACCGACGCACAAGGCCGGATCACGCAGCGCAAGGTTCTGGAGCCCGCGCATTACCTCGCCGCCGCGCAGACCACCGCCTTGCGCGCAGGCATCGCCCCCGGCCAGCAGATGCAGTTGCAACTGCATCTTGCGCTCAGCGGCGCCGCGCCTGCCGGTTACAAGCTGGTGTTGTTCTACCCCTGATGGCGTTCAATTCGGTCCGGCAGATGGCTCGGCGTACACCGCGTCAAGCGCCGCCAGATAGATGTCGCTCACCATCAGATCGTCCCAGGCGAGCGGGGGCTGATTGGGCAGCAGATCGAAGCGGCGCTGCGCGCTGCGCTCGTCGGGCAACCACTGCCCTTCGTCCAGCGCGGCATCCACTTCGCGCAACAGCGTGTCAAGTGCACGCCCGCCATCCACCGGGCTCTGATTGCACACCAGCATCAGATCGCATCCGGCGTGCAGCCCCTGCAGCACCGCCTGACTCAGGCTTTGGCCCTGCGCGCGCGCCGCGGCCATGCCCAGATCGTCGCTGATGATGGCGCCGGTGAAGCCGATGCGCTCGCGCAGCACCTGTCGCAGCCATACCGCGCTGAAGCCCGCGGGCTGCGCATCCACCGCCGGATACACCACATGCGCGGGCATGACCGCCCGCAGCCCCGGCGCCAGCCAATGAAACGGCGCGGCGTCCGCCGCGAGCAGGACGTCGAGCGGGCGATCGTCCTGCGCCACGGCAACATGCGTGTCGGCCCGGGCGTAACCGTGGCCGGGAAAGTGCTTGGCGCAATGCGCCATGCCCATGCGCGCCATGCCCTGCATCAGGCTCTGTGCCAGCACCGTGACCACGCGCGCATCGGCGTGAAACGCGCGGTCGCCGATCACGCTCGATCCCCCCCAGTCCAGATCGAGCACCGGCGTGAAGCTGAAATCCACCCCGCAGGCGCGCAGCTCGGCAGCCAGCACCACCCCGCAGGCCGCGGCCCGGCGCATCGCGCCCGGGGCGTCGAGCATCCAGTGGTCGCCGAGTGCGCGCATGGCCGGAAGATGCGTGAAGCCATCGGTGCGAAAGCGCTGCACCCGCCCGCCTTCATGGTCCACCGCAATGAGCAGATCGGCGCGCACCGCCTTGATCTGCGCGCAAAGCGCCAGCAGTTGCGCGCGGCTCTCCCAGTTGCGCGCAAACAGCACCACGCCGCCGACCAGCGGATGGCGCAGACGCCTGCGATCGGCAGCAGTCAGCTGCAGACCGGCGACGTCGAGGATGAGCGGAGAAGGCAGGACAGATTGCATGGGTTCAGGACGCAGGAGCAGCGAAGACTTCGGCCACGACCATGGCCAGCGCCGTGTCGGCCTCATCGGAAACCGACACCAGAAAGCGCAGCGACCGCGCCGCACACCACGCCTTGAGCGCGCCGTGCAATTTGATGGTTGGCTGACCACTGGGCAGCTTGAGGATTTCGCAATCGCTCCAGCGCATCGGGTGATGAAGCCCCAAGCCGATGGATTTGGAAAACGCTTCCTTCGCGGCAAAGCGCGTGGCCAGGTAGTTGATGCCGCGCTGCTCCACCTTGGCAAGCCGGCGGGCATATTCACGCAATTCGCTCTCGCCCAGCACACGCTGGGCGAACCGGTCGCCATGCCGCGCCACCGCCGCACGCATGCGGGCGATGGAGCAGACATCGGTGCCGATGCCGTAGATCATGGCACCTCCCGACAGCGCATTCAGCGACCGCGCGCGGTGGCGACGGCGCTGGCAATCGTGGCCTGAAAGTCGCGCACCGATTGAGTGAGGCCGACGAACACCGCATGGCCGATGAGCGCATGACCAATGTGCAGTTCGCTGACCTCGGGCAACACCGCAATGGCCGGAGTGCTCTGCAGGCTCAGACCGTGGCCTGCGTTGGTTTGCAGGCCCAGGCTGCGGCCGAGTTTGAGACCGGCGACGATGCGGTCGAACTCGCGCTGGCGCGCCGAGTCGTCCCCCGCATCGAAGGCATTGGCATAGGCGCCGGTATGCAGCTCGATGCACGGCGCACCGGCGCGGGCGCTGGCCTCGATCTGCTGCGCGCTGGGCTCGATGAACAGCGACACGCGGCAGCCGCAACCGGCCAGCCGGGCGCAGGCCGAGCGCACGCGGTCGAACTGCCCGGCCACGTCCAGCCCGCCTTCCGTGGTCACCTCCTGGCGGCGTTCGGGCACCAGGCAGACCATCTGCGGACGCACGCGGCAGATGATGTCGAGCATCTCAGGCGCCAGCGCCGACTCGAAATTCAGCGGCGCAGTGATGACGGCCTTGAGCCGTTCGACATCGGCATCGCGGATATGGCGCCGGTCTTCACGCAGGTGAAAGGTGATGATGTCGGCCCCGGCCTCCACCGCCTGTTGCGCGGCGCGCACCGGGTCGGGAAAGCCGCCACCCCGTGCGTTGCGCAGCGTGGCGACATGGTCGATGTTCACCCCGAGCAGGGGTGCGGCAGCAGGGGAAACCAGGGGATTCATAGCTTGTGCAGGTCGATGAGAAGCTGGCGAGTGCGCAGCATCTGGCCGGAAAGATGATAGTGAAGCAGGTTGCGCATGAGAGTCTTGGCGGCACGCGCCAGGGCCAGATCACCTGCGGGCGGCGGCCCATCGCGCAGCGCCAGCAGAACCTCGCCGCGCACTGCGGCCGGGTCGGAGGCGCGGCAAGGCGACACGCCATGATCGGGGTCGACGCGGTAGAACGCATCGGGCAGCACAGGTTGGGACGAAGCCCCTTCCAGATGCAGTTCGGGCAGATGGCCCAGCTCGCGCAACAGCGCAAACTCGAAATCACGCAACACCGGCTCCAGTTCGGCGGCCTGCGCATGCGGGCGCTGCGCCAGCGCGGCAATGCCCTGGTGATAGGCGTCGAACAGGCCTTCATGCGCGTCCTCGCGCGCCAGCAGACGCACGAGCAATTCGTTGAAGTAAAAGCCGCACAGCAGCGGCAGGCCCGACAGCGGCGCCAGCCCGCCCGACCATTCGGCGCGGGTCAAGGTGCGGACTTCGCTGCGCCCGCTCCAGCTCGCCGTGCAGGGCTGAAACCCCATCAGCACGGCGCGCAGCGCCGACGCCGGGCGCTTCGCGCCCTTGGCCACCAGCGCCACCCGTCCATGCTGACGGCTGAACACGTCGAGCAGCAGGCTGGTTTCCTTCCAGGGATAGCTGTGCAGCACATAGATGGACTCGTCCTGCACCCGCTCGATGCTGGTTCTGCGTCGCAGGGCCGCGCGCGCAGGCGCACCGTGCGGACGGACCGCACGCTCAGGGACCAACTCAGTCCTCATACCCGAAGGCGCGCACTGCGGCCTGGTCGTCGGCCCAGCCGGAGCGGGTCTTGACCCAGACTTCCAGAAACACCGGGCCGCCGAACAAGGCCTGCATGTCCTGCCGCGCCTCGGTGGAGATGCGCTTGAGCCGCTCACCGCCAGCGCCGATCACCATGGCCTTGTGACTGTCGCGGTCGACGATGATGGCTGCAGAAATGCGCCGCAGATCACCTTCCTGCGCGAACTGCTCGATGACCACGGTACTGGTGTAGGGCAGTTCATCGCCGGTGAGGCGGAACAGCTTTTCACGCAGAATTTCAGCCGCCAGAAAGCGCTCGCTGCGATCGGTGAGCGCATCTTCCTCGTAGCCCCACTCTCCCTCGGGCAGATAGGGTTGCATGATGGAGAGCAGGCGCGGGGCGTCTGCCGCCTTTTGCGCCGACATCGGCACGATCTCGGCAAACTTGCGCAACTGCCCGAATTCGGCCAGCCAGGGCAGCAGTTTTTCGCGCGGAGTCACACGGTCGAGCTTGTTGACCACCGCGATCACCGGGCGATCGTCGGGCAGCACCTCGAGCACCGTGCGGTCCTCCGGCACGAGCTTGCCCGCTTCCAGCACCCAGAGCACCAGATCGACCTCGCTCAGTGCGCCGGTCACGGTACGGTTCATCGCGCGGTTGAGTGCATGCAGATGCTTGGTCTGAAAGCCCGGCGTATCGACAAAGGCGAACTGCGCCTGCCCTTGCGTGCGCACACCCAGAATGCGGTGACGCGTGGTTTGCGCCTTGTGCGACGTGATGCTGACCTTGGCGCCGACCAGCGCATTGAGCAACGTGGATTTGCCCACGTTCGGGCGGCCGACGATGGCGACAGTGCCAAAGCGGCGCGGGGGTTGCGGGGGAGATGAAGTCATGTGGGCCTGGGCGGTCTGGGTGCGCGGCGCGTCTTGGCGCCAGCAGGATTGTGCTCCTGCACGGCGGGCTGCGCAGCCTGCGGATCGGGCGTCTGTTCCGGGGGCGTCTGCGCAGCTGACTCCCTGGATGCGGACGGCGAGCGGGCATCGACGAACACCGGCTTGTTGCGCCCGCGCACAGGCTGGGTGCCACCTCGCGCCATGCGCGCGATCATGCGTGCGGCAGCCTCCTGCTCGGCACGACGGCGGCTATCGCCCTCGCCCTCCACCTTCAAGCCCAGCGCAGGCACGGCGCACTCCACCCTGAATTGCTGCTGATGCGCTGCGCCGCGCACATCGAGCACCGTGTAGGCGGGCAGCGGCAGGCGCTGGCCCTGCAGGAATTCCTGCAACTGGGTCTTGGCGTCCTTGCGGACCACGTCGGCATCGAGCGCCTCGAGCAGGGGCGCGAACAGACGGCGCATCACGTCCTGCGCCGCGTCGAATCCGGCTTCGAGATAGATCGCACCCAGCAGGGCTTCCAGCGCATCGGCCAGAATGGATTCGCGCTTGGCACCGCCGCTTTGCAGCTCGCCCTCCCCCAGCCGGAGAAAGCGGCCCAGGTCGATGGCCTTGGCCACCTCGGCCAGTGCCTCGGCGCGCACCAGCGCGGCACGGAGGCGGGACAGCTGACCTTCGTCCTGACGCGCGGCCTGGTGATAGAGCAGGGCCGCGGCAGAGAGATTGAGCACCGAGTCGCCGAGAAACTCCAGGCGCTCGTTATGGTCTGCGCCGAAGCTGCGGTGCGTCAGCGCCCGGTCGAATAATGTGCGATCGCGGAAGACATAGCCCAGCCGCGTTTCCAGTGCCGTGCTCACCCGTGAATCAGTGCGATTGACCAGCGTACTTGATCAGCAGGAACACCGGCCCCGCGATATGGATTTCCTTGTTGTAGGCAAAGGAAACCACCACCTTGTCGTTGACCTTGGTGATGTTGAGATCCTGCGCGGTGACCGAGGAGATGTAGTCCACGTCGGCCATTTTGGAATAGGCAGAGCGGATATCGGCCACCGTGGGGCCAGCCTTGGCGGCCTGGTCCACTGCCTTCTGAATGGCGAAATACTCCGTTGCGGTCGGAACGGCCTGTGCGCCAATGACGACCACAAACGCCAGAATGGCGCCCCAGAAAATCAACCCGATCAGGGTGATTCCGCGTTGCTTGTCCTGCTGCTTCATGTTGGCCCCGATTGCTCCATCCGGCATTGACGATCAATGAATCAGCCCAATGTTTTTCGGTGCGCTGAAATTCATCCACACCACAAAGGCTTTGCCGATGATATTGCGCTCGGGCACGAAACCCCAATAACGTGAATCCAGCGAGTTGTCGCGGTTGTCGCCCATGACGAAGTAATTGCCGGCAGGGACCTTGCAGACAAAGCCCTCGGCGTTGTAGTGGCACATGTCGCGATGCGGAAAGTCGTCCGGCCCGCCGATGACATAGGGCGGCGCCATCGGATTGATCATGATGCGGTGTTCATGCGTGCCCAGCTTTTCCATGAACTGCTTGTAATACGTCATGGTGCCAGGATCGAAGTAGTCAGGCAGCGGCGTTTCCTGCACCGGCTTGCCGTTGATCACCAGTTGCTTGTTCTCGTAGGACACGGTATCGCCCGGCAGGCCGACGATGCGCTTGATGTAGTCGATGCGCGGATCCTTGGGCAGACGGAACACGATCACGTCACCACGCCGGGGGAGTTCGCCCGGGGTCAGACGCGTTTCGAGCAGCGGCAGGCGCAGGCCGTAGTCGAATTTGTTCACCAGAATCAGGTCGCCGGGCACCAATGTCGGTTCCATCGATCCAGAGGGAATCTTGAACGGCTCGGCGACGAAGGAGCGCAGCAGAAACACCACCAGAATGACCGGAAACAGGCCTGCGGTCCACTCCAGCCACCACGGCTGGCTCTGCACCCGCGCGCGCGCCGCCTCGATTTCTGCATCGGTGGCCACGGCACCATCCGTGGCCAGCCCCTGCCTGGCCAGCGCGCTGCGCCGCTCCTGCAACTGGGCTGCAGCAGCATTGGCTGCACGCCTGCGCTGCGGTGCGAAGTACCAGCGCTCGGCGAACCAGAACGCGCCAGTGACGACCAGCAGGATGAAAAGCAACAGGGTGAAATTGACGCTGGGCGCGGTTTCCATACGGGGTGTGGGGAGTGTGGGGGGTCAGTCTTCGACTTGCAGGATGGCGAGGAATGCTTCTTGCGGAACCTCGACCGAGCCGATCTGTTTCATGCGTTTTTTGCCCGCCTTCTGCTTTTCCAGCAGCTTGCGTTTGCGACTGATGTCGCCGCCATAGCACTTGGCCAGCACGTTCTTGCGCAGGGCCTTGATTGTCTCACGCGAGATGATGTTGCCACCGATGGCAGCCTGAATGGCGACGTCGTACATCTGGCGCGGAATGATCTCGCGCATCTTGGCCGCCACCTGTCGCCCGCGATACTGGCTCTGGCTGCGGTGGACGATGATGGACAGCGCGTCCACCCGGTCGCCGTTGATCAGCATGTCCACTTTCACCACATCGGCGGCGCGGTACTCCTTGAACTCGTAATCCATCGACGCGTAGCCGCGCGAGACGCTCTTGAGTTTGTCGAAAAAGTCGAGCACGATTTCCGCCAGTGGCATGTCGTAGGTCAGCATGACTTGCCGACCGTGGTACGCCATGTTGAGCTGCATGCCACGCTTCTGGTTGGCCAGGGTCATCACCGGGCCGACATAGTCTTGCGGCATGTACAGATGCACGGTGACGATGGGCTCTCGGATTTCGGCGATGCGTCCCTGGTCGGGCATCTTCGAGGGATTTTCCACCTCGATGATCTCCCCATTGGCCAGCACCACCTGATAGACCACCGACGGCGCGGTGGTGATCAGATCCTGATCGAACTCGCGCTCCAGCCGCTCCTGCACGATTTCCATGTGCAGCAGACCCAGAAAGCCGCAGCGAAAGCCAAAACCCAGCGCCTGACTCACTTCGGGCTCGTAACGCAACGCGGCGTCATTGAGCTTGAGCTTTTCCAGCGCGTCGCGCAGTTGGTCGTACTCGCTCGCCTCGGTGGGATAAAGACCCGCGAACACCTGGGGCTGAATCTCCTTGAAGCCCGGCAGCGGCTCGGCGGCAGGTCCGAGGTTGTTGGGCAGCTTCTTTTCCAGCGTGATGGTGTCGCCCACCTTGGCGGCCTGCAATTCCTTGATACCCGCAATGATGAAACCCACCTCGCCCGCGTTGAGCACCTCGCGCTGCACCGCCTTGGGTGTGAACACCCCGAGCTGCTCGACGTTGTAGGCGGCGTGCGTCGCCATCATCTTGAAGCGCTCTCCCTTTTTCAGCGCCCCGTCCACCACGCGCACCAGCATGACCACGCCGACATAGGGATCGAACCAGGAGTCGATGATCATGGCGCGCAGCGGCGCATTCAACTCACCCTTGGGCGGAGGCATGCGGGTGATGACGGCCTCGAGAATGTCGTCGATGCCCATGCCGGTCTTGGCGCTGCAGGGGATGGCATCGGTGGCGTCGATGCCGATGACTTCCTCGATTTCCTCCTTGGCGCGCTCGGGATCGGCCTGCGGCAGGTCCATCTTGTTGAGCACCGGCACCACTTCCACGCCCAGATCGAGCGCGGTGTAGCAGTTCGCCACGGTCTGCGCCTCGACGCCCTGACTGGCATCGACCACCAGCAGCGCACCCTCGCAGGCGGAGAGTGAGCGGCTGACCTCGTAGCTGAAGTCCACGTGACCCGGGGTGTCGATCAGGTTGAGGGTGTAGGTCTGGCCGTCGCGGGCGGTGTATTGCAGCGCCGCGGTCTGCGCCTTGATGGTGATGCCACGCTCGCGCTCGATGTCCATGGAATCGAGCACCTGGGCTTCCATCTCGCGGTCGGACAGGCCGCCGCAGCGCTGAATGATGCGATCGGCCAGGGTGGATTTTCCGTGGTCGATATGGGCAATGATGGAAAAATTGCGGATGTGATTCATGCAAAGGACCGCTGGGGCGACCGGCTCAGGCCCCGCGGACGAACCCTGCGGGAATGACGCAAAACACGGGGGAACTCAAGAAAAAAGGCGCGACAAGCCTGACGCGCCTTCCAACAAATCGAATTTGGCAACTGCTGCTGCTTGTTGGGCTGTCATTCTAACCCGGCACCGAGACCGGGTCGGACACCCAACCATCGCTTCAACACTTCAGTTCTGCGGGCGCAGCAGGATGTACAGCCCCGCATCTCCGCGCCGCACCAGGACGGCCACCTGCTTGCCCACGGGAAGCTGGGCGCTGATGGCGTTGAACTGGGCGGCGCTGTTCACCGCGGCATTGCCCACCGCCAGAATCACATCGCCCACACGCAGGCCATCCCGCGCGGCGCCGTTGCGCACCGCCTCGACCAGCACACCACTGCTCACACCGAGCTGGCGTTTTTGCGCTTCATTGAGGTCGATGACCTTCACGCCCAGCGCGTTGGCCTTGCTCACGGCTTCGGGCTTCTGCTCATCGGCAGGCTTGGTGCCGGGCTTCTTGTCCATGACCCACTCGCCCACCTTGACGTTCAGGGTCACGGTCTTGCCCATGCGCAGCACTTGCATCGGCACGGTGGCGTCCGGTTTAGTTTCCCCGACGAGTCGCGGCAGGTCGTTGGCGCGCTCCACCGGCTTGCCGTTGAAGCTGGTCACGATGTCGCCAACCTGCACGCCGGCCTTGTCCGCCGCGCCGCCTTTCTCGACCACGCGCACCAGCGCACCGCGGGCCTGTCCCAGGCCGAGCGAATCGGCCAGTTCACGGCTCACGCTGTCGATCTGCACGCCGATCTTGCCGCGCACCACATAGCCCTGTTTCTTGAGCTGCTCGACCACGCGCATGGCCTCGTCGATCGGGATGGCAAACGAGATACCCATGAATCCGCCAGTGCGGCTGTAGATCTGGGAATTGATGCCGATCACGTTGCCGCGCATGTCGATCAGCGGCCCACCCGAGTTGCCGGGATTGACCGCCACATCGGTCTGGATGAAGGGGGTGTAGTCGCCGGTATCGCGCCCCTTGGCGCTGACGATGCCCGCGGTCACGGTGTTTTCCAGCCCGAAAGGCGAGCCGATCGCCACCACCCATTCACCCACCTTGACCTTGGAGGAATCGCCGATCTGCACGGCAGGCAGCGGCTGCTTGGTATCGATTTTCACCAGCGCGACATCGGTGCGCTTGTCCGCGCCGATGAGCTTGGCCTTGAACTCGCGCTTGTCGGTCAGGGTGACCATGAGCTCGTCGGCACCATCGACCACATGCGCATTGGTCATGATGTAGCCGTCCGGGCTGATGATGAAGCCCGAACCCACGCCGGTGGGCCGTTCTTCTTCATCCTGCGGCGCGCCCTTGCCATCCTTCGGCGTGTCCGGCGCCGGAATGGGAACGCCGAAGAAACGGCGCAGCAACTCGCGGGTCTGGTCGTCCATGCCGTCGCCGCTGCCCACTGCCACTTTCTTGTAGGTGCGGATATTGACCACGGACGGCCCGGCCTTTTCCACCAGTCCGGTGAAGTCCGGCAGGCCGCAGGCGACGCACGCCTGCGTCGGCGCAGATCCCGCAGCCTGTGCCGGAGCAACAGCCCCGGTCATCACCAGCAGTCCAGCGCTCACAAAGGTCAACAGAAAATTTTTCACCGATTTCTCCCTGATACATCACGCCTGATTTCAGGCAGGTCACTGCAATTCGTCAATGGATTCAAAACCTTGCCAGCATACGGAAAACACCGCCGCCATGCTGCGGCAGGGCAGAGACCCCGCGCAAATTGCGCTATTGCACCCGCACCACCGCTTCGCTCACGCGGCGCAAGGTGCGTTCCGGCACAGCGCCCATCACGGTCAGCCAGGCGTCCCCCATGCGGCGCGACAATGCCAGCGTGCCGCCAACCCTTTGTTCAGGCGCGACCGGCTCGGTCAACGCGCTTGCTGGCTGAATGAAGATGGACACCGACGCCAGCCCGTCACTGAGCAGCCACTGCAGCACTTCCGAGGACTTCCCGCCAACCGACATGCTGCGGCGAAACACGCCGACCGTCTTGAAACCCGGCACCGGCGCCGACAAGGCCCAGCCCTGCGACTGCAGAGTGACCGGAACGACTTTCATGTGCTCCACCGCATAGCCTGGGGGCTGGCGCAGGCTGTCCTGCACCAGCGCGTTTTGCGGCGCAATATTGATTTTCAGCTGGGTGAATGCAACCTGATCGATGACATGCCCTGCGGTATCGAGGGTTTGCGCCTTGACCAGAAGCTGGGAATCGCGCAGCGACCACAGCCGATACCCCCAGCGCAGATCGTCGCGCGGCAGAATGGTGGAGACTTGGCATTCATAGCCGGCGCAGCGTTCCTGCCCGCCGCGCTCCAGCCGGTAATTGCGATCGACCTCGCCATCCGTGGTTTTGAGCAGTCGCGGAAAGCTGGCCTGGCCCGCCTGATTGTCGATCAGTGTCAGTCTGTAATCCGGCCAGCTGGTGCGCACCTGATCGTTCAGCGACACCATGATGCGCCGCTGCCCGTCCAGGGTTTCGATGCGCTCGAAATGGCCTTGGGGAAGCACGTAGTGCACCAGACTGGACGTGCTGATGTCTTCGCCACGCTGGGTGATGAACACCCCGCTGTAGTTCATGGTGCGCGCCGCAGAGCTCACGGTCTGCAGCCAATGCTCCAGCCCGGGCGTGTGCGGCTGGCCGTCGGACGGTTGCGGTCTGTTCGTGGCCGCCAGCAACTGTTCGGTCGGCCCCGGGAGCGTCTGCGCGGCAAAGACCGGCGCGAGCATCAGGACGCTCAACGCGCCACCCAGTGCCGATCCACGCAGGTGGCGTGCCAACCCGCCAGCGGCCTTTCCTGGATGGGAATGCAGGCCCGCCATCAGTGCGACAGCGCTGCCGGAGTTGCCGGTTGATCGGCGACAACCCGCAGGGTTGCCGGCACGACGGGCATCATGCCGCCGGCCATTTGCTGATGCGCCAGCAGATACTCGACCATGGGCATTTGCGCGGAAACGGGAAGGATTTGCGCCTTGCCAGTTGCCTGGCGCCCGGATGCATCGGTGACGGCTTCGGTCGCCATCAGACCCGTCACGCCAGGCTGTCCGAGCTGACCTTCAGCAGCCCCCGCGCGCGTCTCGCTGATACGCATCTGCAGCGGATTCGACGTCGCGAGACCGCCCGCAGACGCCACGACCTTGCTCTCCGACGTCACGCGCACCCCCTGCGGCTCCGTGCGCTGCAGACCCGGCAGCGCCACCCATGCCATCACGGCGACACCGCCCACCGCAGCCATTCCTGCAGCCATGCGGGTGCTCCAGTGCGGACGGCGATGCGGCACGACCTGCTTGGCTGCAACCGCTGCGGGCTGCGGCTGCAGCACAATGGGTTCGTGTGCCACGGCCGCGCTCACTCTCTGCAGAAAATCCTGCTCTCGTGGCATTGGCGTCAGATCGGAGGAGCGCAAGAGATCGCCGATCTGCGCATACAGCAGCCAATCGCGCCGCGCGGCCTCGTCAGATGCCGCCTGACGCACGAAGGCCGTCGCCTGCGGGGAAGGCGAGCGGAAATCTCCCTCCCCATCGATCAGGGCCGAAAGTTGCTCTCGCGACATGTCTTGACTCATTTTCCGTCTCCTGCACACCCGTACCGAATGTTCATCCCCAAGCTCACCAGCGTTTGCCGCCCTTGTGCTCGATCACAGGGCGCAAGCGCTCTGCAATCGCCTCACGGGCGCGAAAAATCCGCGACCGCACCGTGCCGATCGGGCATTGCATGACATCGGAAATCTCCTCGTAACTTAGGCCCTCGATTTCGCGCAGGGTGATTGCCGTGCGCAAATCGTCGGGCAGGGATTCCATCGCCGCATTCACCGTCTGCACGATTTCCTTGGAAATCAGCAGGGACTCGGGGGTTTCGTTGTTGGTTAGTAACTCGGTCGGGCTAAAAGTTTCTTCACCCGATCCCGCGGCGTCCCCTTCGGATACCGTAGGGTCGCGCATGTCATCGGATATCGCTTTCTTTGCGGTATTGACCGCGATACGGTAGAGCCAGGTGTAGAACTGGCTATCGCCCCGAAATTGTCCAATGGCGCGGTAGGCGCGCAGGAAGGTTTCCTGCGCCACATCTTCGGCCTGGGCCGGATCGCGAATGAAGCGCAGCACCAGGCGATAGATCCTGCGCTGATACTTGGCGACAAGCAGATCGAATGCCTTCTGATGCCCTGCCTGAACCTGCTGCACCAGGACGGCATCGCTGAGGTTGTCTTGCTCCACCGGGCTTCAATGAGACAGTGCGCCCAGGCGCAGTCGCAGTTCGCGAAAAATACCGGGTTGAATGTCACTTGGAATGGGCAGAACCACCCGTCCCTTGGCAGTCAGGCCAAGGACCAGCAACAGCCCGGGCAGCACCATGCTGCGCACCTGCAGCACCTCCTCCAGACCGTCACCACGTTGCAGTCTCCAGCCACGCTCGCCATGAAACAAGGTGAACGCGCGGATCGTCCAGTAGGGATATTGTGCGGACTGGATCGCCAGGAAAATGGCAGCCGCGAAGGCGGCCATCAAATTGAGCGAATCGGTATCGCGCCAGACCCAGATGGTCCAGCCTGCAGCGAGCAGCGAAGCCGCGCTGAACAGCCCGAGCAGCAGATGCCAGCGGCCGAAGTGTTCAACCCGGATCTGCAAGGGCGCAACGGTCTTCATGCGACACACTCAAAAAAACACTGGGCGCTCATCTTGCCCAATCAGACACGCTTGAACAAGAGCGACCCGTTGGTACCGCCAAAGCCAAAGTTGTTTTTCAGCGCGTATTCGATCCGCATGTCGCGTGCGGTGTTGGCGCAATAGTCGAGATCGCACTCGGGGTCGGGTGTCTGCAGATTGATGGTCGGCGGACACACCTGATGATGCAGCGACAGCACGGTGAACACCGACTCCACGCCGCCGGCACCGCCGAGCAGGTGGCCGGTCATGGATTTGGTGGAATTCACCACCAGTTTGTACGCATGATCACCGAAGGCCAGTTTGATGGCGTCGGACTCGTTCTTGTCGCCCAGGGGCGTGGACGTGCCGTGCGCGTTGACCATCTGCACCTGATCGGCCGCCACGCCGGCGTTTTTCAGCGCCAGCAACATGCTGCGCCGCGGCCCATCGGTGTTGGGCGCGGTGATGTGCCCGGCATCTCCGCTCATGCCGAAACCGACGAGCTCGGCATAGATTTTTGCGCCGCGCTTGACGGCGAGCTCATAGTCTTCGAGCACCATGACACCGGCGCCCTCGCCGAGAACGAACCCATCGCGGTCCTTGTCCCACGGGCGACTCGCAGTGGCCGGGTCGTCATTGCGGGTGGACAGGGCGCGCGCCGAGGCAAAACCACCGATCCCCAGGGGCGAGACCGTGGCCTCGGCCCCACCGGCCACCATGACGTCTGCGTCGCCCGATTCGATGAGGCGCGCAGCCAGACCAATGGCGTGCAGCCCGGTGGTGCAGGCCGTGACGACGGAGAGATTGGGGCCCTGAAAGCCGTATTCGATGGACACATGCCCGGACACCATGTTGATGATCGACGCCGGGACAAAGAACGGCGTGACGCGGCGCGGGCCACGCTCAAGCAGCTCCTTGTAGGTGTTTTCGATCAGCGGCAGGCCACCGATACCCGAACCAACCAGCACGCCGACGCGCTCTGGATCGAGCCCGGCCTGATCGATGCCACTGTCACGCACGGCCTGCATCGACGCTGCGATGCCGTAGTGAATGAACGTATCCATGTGGCGCGCTTCCTTGGCCGCGATGTATTGCGTCACATCGAAATCACGCACTTCGCCAGCGATCTGCACGGAATAGGCCGAGGCATCGAATTTGGTGATGCGTCCGATGCCTGATTTGCCCGCGAGCAAATTGGACCAGTTGTCATCCAGGGTGTTGCCCAGCGGTGAAACCGCGCCAAGGCCAGTAATCGCAATTCGTCGGCGAAGGGTCATGTGAAATCAGGCAGGCCGCGCAAGCGCTGGCGCTTGGTCGCGAACAAAAGTGGGTTCAGAAAAACGAGGTCGCTTGAAATCGGCTCAGGCCTTGTAGTGCGCCTTGGCGTAATCGACAGCCAACTGCACGGTCGTGATCTTCTCGGCGTCTTCGTCAGGGATTTCGATGTGGAATTCGTCTTCCAGCGCCATGACCAGTTCGACGGTATCCAGTGAGTCGGCACCGAGATCATCCACAAAGGATTTTTCGTTGGTCACCTGGTCTTCGGCAACGCCCAGTTGCTCGGCGATGATCTTTTTGACGCGCTGTTCGATGTCACTCATTGAAACCTCCAGTGGAAATGTGAAAAATTTTAGCAAGCGCAGACGCTGCTTCGACGACAGGCCAAGAGCATAACCCCGCCTGACGACGACTCGGCGCGTTTTCGCGCAAACTCATTGCATATACATGCCGCCATTGACGTGCAGGACGGCACCCGTGATGTACGCCGCCAGCGGCGACGCCAGAAAGGAAACGGCGTGCGCAATTTCCTCGGGCTTGCCCAGACGCCCGAGCGGAATGCGCGCCAGCATCGGCTGGGTTTGCGCTTCGGTCAGGCCGCGGGTCATGTCGGTGTCGATGAAGCCCGGCGCCACACAGTTGACGGTGATGTTGCGGCTGCCCAGTTCCTGCGCCAGAGCCCGGCTCATGCCGGCCACGCCGGCCTTGGCCGCAGCATAGTTTGCCTGCCCCGGGTTGCCGGACGCGCCGACCACCGAGGTGATGTTGATGATGCGACCGTAGCGCTGCTTCATCATGGTGCGCATGACGGCGCGCGACATGCGGAACACGGCGCTCAGGTTGGTGGAAAGCACGGCGTCCCAGTCGGCATCGCTCATGCGCATGGCGAGCATGTCGCGGGTAATTCCGGCGTTGTTGACCAGCACGTGCAACGCGCCTTCAGACTTGACGATGGCATCGACCAGAGCTGCGCCGGCCTGGGCGTCGTTGACGTCGAGCACGGCACCTCGGCCGCCGTGGGCTTTCAGCGCCTCAGTAATGGCCAGCGCGCCGGATTCGGACGTCGCCGTGCCGATGACGCGCATGCCGGCCGCGGCAAGATCGGCGGCGATGGCCGCGCCGATGCCGCGGGACGCGCCGGTCACCAGTGCAATCTGTCCGGCAAGAGTGCGTGCAGTTGAGGGATCAGGGAGGGGATTGCTCATGCCAGGGCCGTTTGAATGGAAGGAATTGCAGACGCGTCGTCCAGAGCAAAGGATTGCAGTGCGGGATTGATGCGGCGCGTCAGGCCATGCAGCACTTTACCCGGGCCGCATTCCACCAATGTGGTGCAGCCCATCTGCGCCATGGCCTGCACACACTCCACCCAGCGTACCGGATGACAGGCCTGGCGCGCGAGCGCGTCGCGGATGGCGTCCGGCTCGGTGGGATGGGCCACATCGACATTGTTGATCAGGGGAATGCTGGGCGCCTTCAGGGGCACATCCTGCAGGTAGCCGCGCAACTGCTCGGCCGCCCCCTGCAGCAGGCTGCTGTGGAACGGCGCGGAGACCGCCAGCGGCAGGGCGCGCTTGGCGCCCGCGGCCTTCAGCACTTCGCACGCTCGCATCACGGCAGCTTGCGTGCCCGCAATCACCACCTGCCCCGGTGAATTGAAATTGACCGCCTCGACCGCCTCGCCGGTCTCCCGCGCGGCTTGCGCGCAGCCGACACGGACCGCATCGTCGTCGAGCCCAAGCACAGCGGCCATGCCGCCCGTGCCCACAGGAACCGCGTCCTGCATGGCCTGGGCACGAAAGCGCACCAGCGGCAAGGCATCGGTCAGGCTGAGGCTTTGCGCTGCAACCAGCGCGGTGTATTCGCCCAGGCTGTGCCCGGCAACGACATCAGGCCTGCGCCCACCCTCGGCCAGCCAGACGCGGTACAGCGCGATTCCTGCGGTCAACATCACGGGCTGGGTATTGGTCGTGAGGTTGAGCTGGTCGGCTGGGCCCTGCGCGATCAGCGTGGCAATGTCTTGCGACAGCGCGGCGCTGGCTTCCTGCAAGGTCTCGCGCACGGCAGGATGGTCAGCCAATTTGTCGAGCATGCCGACGGACTGCGAGCCTTGGCCGGGGAACACAAATGCAAATGGCATGGTGGAAATCTGTGAATTAAAAAAACGACGTGCAAACGCCAGTCAAAAATCGACGACTGCGGCACCCCAGGTCAGGCCACCGCCGACCGCCTCGAACAACAGGGTGTCGCCGCGCTGGACCTGGCCGGATCGCACCGCGACATCCAGGGCCAGCGGAATCGATGCCGCCGAGGTGTTTCCATGCTGGTCGACAGTGACAACGATCTTTTCCGTCGGAATGCCGAGCTTTTTCGCGGTGTGGGTCATGATGCGGATATTGGCCTGATGCGGCACCATCCAGTCCACATCGGATGGCGCGCGATCGGCCTTGGCCAGCGCTTCGCGCGCCACATCTTCGAGCACATGCACAGCCTGCTTGAACACCGCCTGTCCGTCCATTTTCAGGAACGGGCTGCCTGCAATCTCGCCGCCGGACACTCGGCCCGGGGTGCACAGAATCGATGCCTGCCGCCCGTCGGCATGCAGGGCGCTGGACAGCACGCCGGGCGTGTCGCTGGCACTGAGCACCACGGCGCCAGCACCATCGCCGAACAGCACGCAGGTGGTGCGGTCGTTGAAATCGAGAATGTGGGAGAACACTTCGGCGCCGATGACCAGGGCGTGGCGCGTCATGCCGCTGCGCACGAACTGATCGGCCACGGTCAGGGCGTAGACAAACCCGGCGCACACCGCCTGAACGTCGAACGCGGCGCCGCCCGCTGCGCCCAGACGCCCCTGGATGAGCGTGGCGTTGGACGGAAAAATCATGTCCGGGGTGGAGGTGGCAACAATGATGAGGCCGATGTCGCTTGCCTGCAGCCCCGCAGCGTCGAGCGCCCGGCGTGCGGCCTGTTCGCCCAGATCGACACTGGTCATGCCCGCATCGGCAAAATGGCGAAAGCGGATGCCGGTGCGCGCAACAATCCATTCATCGCTGGTTTCCACGCCGCGCGTGGCCAGATCTGCAGCCAGTTCGTCGTTGCTGACCCTGCGGGACGGCAGCGCGCTGCCGGTGCCGGAAATTCTGGAATAGGAGGACATGGAGCGGATCGATCAGGGAATGGGGCGATAACCAGGTCTGGAACCAGGGAGCAGAAATCTGGCGCTCAGGCTGCGGGGGCAGGCACAGTCGGCGCAGAGGATGGCGCGTGCATGGCTTCGAGAATGCGCTCGATCTGCCGCACGACATCGCCCTGCACGGCCTCCCGGGCACGCAGCAGCGCCTGCTCGAAGGCAAACGCGTCGGCAGAGCCATGGCTTTTGATCACGAGGCCGCGCAGGCCCAGCAGCGCCGCGCCGTTGTAGCGGCGATGATCGACCCGCTGGCGAAACCGCTTGAGCACGGGCATGGCCACCAGGGCCATCAGCTTGCTCAGAGGCGTGCGGGTGAACTCCTCGCGAATCATGCCCGAGAGCATCTGCGCCAGACCTTCCGAGGTTTTCAGCGCGACATTACCGACAAAGCCATCGCACACCACGATGTCGGTCGTGCCCTTGAAAATATCGTTGCCCTCGACGTTGCCATGAAACCGCAGGCGGCCCAGGGTATCTGCCTCGCGCAGCAGTTCTGCCGCGCGCTTGATGATGTCATTGCCCTTGATGACCTCTTCGCCGATGTTGAGCAAACCGACCGTGGGCTGCGGATGCCCGCCGGCTGCGGCATACGCCGTGCCCATGACGGCGAACTGCAGCAAATGCAGCGGTTCGCAGTCGACATTCGCGCCGAGATCGAGCATCAGCGTGCCCTGCCCCTTTTGATTGGGCAGATAAGTCGCGATGGCCGGCCGCTCGATGTCGTGAAGCGTCTTGAGCAGATAGCGCGCCACGGCCATGAGCGCACCAGTGTTCCCAGCGGAGACGCAGGCTTGCGCCCGCCCATCGCGCACCAGTTCAATGGCGCGGCGCATGGAGGAATCGCGCTTGCGGCGCAGTGCAACCTCCACCGAATCGTCCGAGGCCACCACTTCGCTGGCGACGACGAATTCGACGCGCGGATCGCGATCGAGCTGAAGTTGCGCCATCAGCGGCGTGGCTGCCTGAGGTTGTCCGACCAGCAACAGGCGACTGTCCTGGTGCTGCCTCAGGAACTGCGCGCAGGCGGGAAGAATGGCTTGAGCACCGTGATCTCCGCCCATCACATCGACGGCCAGGGTGCAGGTCATGGCCTGAACCGCGCCAGATCAGGCCGCACGCAACACAACCAGTCGCCCGGAGATTTCAAGCGACACACGGGGCGCAGAAGCAAGGCTTACTCGTCGGACTTGGTCTTGACGACTTTGCGACCACGGTAAAAACCGTTCGGGCTGATGTGATGGCGCAGATGCGTCTCGCCCGTGGTGGCCTCGACGGCCAGCGGCGGCGCGCTCAGGTGTTGATGCGCACGGTGCATACCGCGCTTGGAAGGTGATTTCTTGTTTTGCTGGACGGCCACGGCAATCCCCTGTGAAAAAGCTAAGCATTATATGCGAGCACACGCACCCGCAGTGAAGGTTCTCAGCGTTTCTTCGGGTTGCCCATCAGTTCGCGCAGGTTGGCGAAAGGATGTTGCCGCTCTTCTCGCTCACCAGCGTCAGCCGGGGGCGAGCTCGGCTCTGCCGTCTGGCGATCCGGACAGGCCGCGTGCATGGGCACCAGGGGCAAGGCAAGGATGAGCTGGTCTTCAATGAGTTCAAGCACGTCGATCGGGTTTTCCGCAGGCAAGGCTTCATCCTCGGCCTCCAGCTCCTCCAGGGTCAATGGCGGCTCGTCGATGACCAGGCGGAATTCCGCAGCGTCATCGATTTCCTGAGTCATCTCCTGCAGGCAACGCTGGCAGATCAGCCCCAGCTCTGCGTGAACGCGCAAGGCCACCATCGCCTGGGGCCGCATGCCGGCCCGCTGGCGCTGAAATCCGCGCAGCGTCCATTGCACCGGCGCCCCGGCGTCGCTCGCCAGCAGATCGCGCAGACGGGACAGCGCCGACAGCGCGACGGTCCCGTGCAGTTCGCCGTCGGTGCGAGCAAAGTCGAACAAGGCCAGGGCATGCGGCGGACGGCTCGTCGCAAGGCGATCCGATGCGGATTTGGAGGGAGCAGCAGTCATTGCCGCAGTTTACCGACTGCAACATGTCGCCGAGACGCCGCGCCAGGGTGCTTTTACACTGCACAGTATCGAACCGGGCGGTCAACACCGCCGGAACAACTTGCAGGAACAGGCAGATGAACACAATTGCACAGTGGTTTCCAACTGGCTGGGAGCCCTTTCTTTATGGCGGAATCATGATTGGCCTGGGAGTCAGCGTGCTGTTCTGGCTGACCGGGCTGATCGGCGGCATCAGTACGGCTTATTCGGCAATCTGGTCCCTGGTGTCGCGCCATCCGTTTTTTCAGCATGAAAAATTCGTGTCCACACGCAACTGGCGGCTGATGTATGGCCTGGGGCTCATTGTCGGCGCCGTGGTGTTCACCTACACCCTCGGACATGGCGAAGGGTTTGTCACCCAGGTTCCGCTGTGGCAACTGTTTGTCGGCGGCATCGTCGGCGGATTTGGCGCCCGCATGGGCGGCGGCTGCACCTCGGGGCATGGCATCTGCGGCGTGGGTTCGGGGCAGTTGCCCTCCATCCTGGCCGTGATCATTTTCTTGAGCACAGCCATACTCACGGCGCATGTGGTGCGCGCGATGGGAGGGTTTTGACATGCAGCGCGTTCCTCCCCTTGCGGTGATGTTGTCTGCCCTGCTGGCCGGCGGGCTGTTCGGTTTTGGCCTGGCCTTGTCCACCATGGTCAGGCCGGAGGCCATTCTGCAGTTTCTGATGCTGAAGAACCTTGGCCTGCTGCTGGTCATGGGTGGCGCGGCCGGGGTGACCTTCGTCGCCTACCACCTGTTGCCACGGCTGATGAAGCGCCCGGTGTTCGGCGTGGTGTTCGGCAAGCATCCCTCGCACCTGGACGCCCGCACACTGATCGGCGCGGCGATCTTCGGTGTGGGCTGGGGCCTGAGCGGCGTGTGTCCCGGCCCGGCGATTGCCGGATTGGGCGTCGGCAACTGGCCCTTGCTGTTGAGCATTCTCGGCATTCTGATCGGTGCCTGGCTGCATGGCCGGTTTTTCGGCAAGCATTGATGGCCGACACTGAAACAGCCGAGCTGATTCTGGCGTCCACCTCCCGCTACCGCGCCGATTTGCTGCGGCGGCTGCGGGTGCCGTTCATGCAGCGTGCGCCCGATGTGGACGAAGCTCGCCGCAGCGGGGAAGCGCCGGTCGATCTGGCCCTGCGGCTGGCCGCGGAAAAGGCTGCTGCCGTTGCGCGCGGCACGCACGGCGCCTGGGTGATCGGCTCCGATCAGGTCTGCATGCTCGGGGATGAGGCGCTGGGCAAGCCCGGCTCGCATGCTGCCGCAGTGGACCAGTTGCAGCGACTCAGTGGACGCGTGGCCGTGTTCCACACTGCCGTGTGCGTGATCGCCCCTGACGGCACGCAGCAGGTGCGCAACTGTCCGACCGAGGTGGAATTTCGTCGCCTGAGCCCGGCGGAGATCGAGGCGTATCTACGCCTCGACCAGCCCTACGACTGCGCGGGCAGTGCCAAGTCGGAAGCGCTCGGCCCGGCGCTGCTCACGCACATGCGCAGCAACGACCCCACCGCGCTCGTCGGCCTGCCGCTGATCGATCTGTGCGACATGTTGCGGCGCAGCGGCTACGACGTGCTGGACCGCGCGCAGTCGCCGTCAGCGTAGCGTCCAGCCCAGGTTCGACAACGCCTGCACCGCTCCCATGCCGAGCGAGGCGCCGAAGCGCTTGACCAGACGCTCGGCCACATTTTCCTGCAGGGTGTAATCGACGATGTCCGGCGCCTTGATCTTGTCGCGCGCGATCTGGTCGACAGTGCCGTAGCCGTCTGCCAGCCCTTGCTGCACTGCGGATTCCCCCGTCCACACCAGCCCGGAGAACGTCTGGTCGTTCACCTTCAGGCGGCTGCCGCGGCCCTTTTCCACTGCGGCAATGAACTGCTTGTGAATCTGTTCCAGCATGCCCAGCGCATACGCCTTCTGGTCTTCAGGCATGGGGGTGAACGGGTCCATGAAGCCCTTGTTGGCGCCCGCGGTGAGCAGGCGGCGCGTCACCCCCAGCTTGTCCATCAGCCCGGAAAAGCCAAAGCCATCCATCAGCACACCGATGGACCCCACCAGGCTGGCCGGGTTGACATAGATGTCATTGGCCGCCGCCGCCACGTAATACGCCCCGGACGCGCACACCTCCTCGCAGACGGCATACACCGGCTTGTCGTACTTGGCACGCAGACGCTCGATTTCCGCAAAGATCTGGCTCGCCTGCACCGGACTGCCCCCCGGGCTGTTGATGCGCAGGATCACCCCCTTGGTCTGCGGGCTGGAAAACGCATCCTGCAGGGCCGAGTTGATGTTGTCGGCGCTTGCAGCCGAATCGATGGAAATTTCGCCGTTGAGTTCGATCAGTGCGGTGTGCGGGCCGCTGGAGGCAGCGCTGCTGAATTTGTCCATGACCGCGCCGAACACGATCACCCCGAGGATGCCGAGAAACACCAGGCGGAAAAAGATCGACCAGCGCCGTGCCCGCCGTTTCTCATGGACGACTTCGAGCACCAGCTTTTCGAGCACCTGCTTCTCCCACGCAGCGGGCTGGACAGGCGACTCGGGGCGCGTCGGCGGAGTATCGGGAGGCAATGCACTCATGGATCAGGACTCGGGCGAAAGACAGCGATGGGGGATGAACCGGACAAGGCGCCAGAATACCAGTGCCCTCCCCACGACGTGGCGCATCAACCCCGCTGCGCCACAGTTTGCCAGTTTGCGATTGGACAAGGATGACTTGTTTTTCTTGTGTGACAATTTCCCACAATTAACAAGTTCCTCACCTCGGCGCCGTGTCGAGGCTGGCCTCCTTTCCCCACTCGCGAGACCATCATGCTCATCCGTCCTACCCTCGTTGCCACCCTGCTTGCAGTGGGCGGCGTTTGTACCGCACAAGCCGAACCCGCTCTGACCGTCGGCAATACCCTGTCGTTTTTCCAGGGCAAGTTCGGCACTGCCAACAACATCAATATCCGCTACGACGCCACAGACATCCAGTACGGCGACAGCAACTGGCGCGTCAAGTTAACTGTCCCCTACGTCTCGGAAACCGGGCTCCCCGTCGGGGCAACCGTCTCCGGCAACACCGTGGTGGGCGGCACCACGAGTTCGACACAGACACGCGCCGCCAGCGGCCTGGGGGATGTCTGGCTGGCCGGGCATTACAAGATCGTCCAGGCCAGCGGACTGACGCCATCCGTCACGCCCTACGCCAAGATCAAGTTCGGCACGGCTTCGGCCGCTGATGGCCTGGGCACCGGCAAGAACGATTACGAAGTCGGGGTCGGCCTGCAGCAGATCGCGGGCAACAACTGGTTCCCGTTTGCCAACCTGGGCTACCGCTTCGTCGGCAATCCGGCTGGACAAAACCTGCGCAATATCGGCATCTATCAGTTCGGCGCGAGCTATGCGGCGAACCAGCAAAACATCATCACCCTGATGTATGCCGGTGCGCAGTCGCAGGTGGCTGGCGGCTCCGCACCGTCGGACCTGATCGTGGCCTGGAATTACAACGTCAATGCGAAAGGCAGCGGGTTCCAGGTCTATCTGGACAAGGGCCTGAGCAATGGCAGCGCCAACTTCGGTATCGGCATCGGCGGGCAGATCGTGTTCTGACCTGCTGAACCGCTGAAAAAGGCCAGCATGCGCTGGCCTTTTTCTTTGGCGCCAGGCCCGCGCGCTGCGGGTTTGCGCGCTTTACTTGCCAGGCCAGGATGCTATTTTCGGAGCCAGGCTTCAAGGGGAATGCCGTGCCATCCAAGAACGCCATCGCTTCCGACTGTGTTCGCTCCCAGGCCGCCGCGCCATCGCAGCGCCGTCTGCTGCTGCGGCTGGGCTTGCTGTGGTCTGTGCCGTTGCTGTGTCACGCCGTGGGGGCTGGTGCGGCCAGTTCTGCTGCCGCTGCACCATTCGACTGGTCTGCAGACCCCGCCGCTGCGCGCGCTGCCGCGCTGCTGACCGCGATTGGCAAGGCGCACTGGGTGCAGGAAGGCGCGGGGCCGCGCATCGTCTACATCTTCATCGACCCCAACTGCCCCTATTCGCACAAGCTCTACCTGTCCACGCGGACCGAGGTGGGCAAGAGCGGCCTGGCCCTGCGCTGGATTCCTGTAGGACAACTGGAGGCCAGCAGCCCGGGCAAGGCGGCCGCGATTCTGGCCGCACCCGACCCGCTGGCGGCGTTTCACCAAAACGAGGACGACTGGAACTTCGGCGACAGCCCGGCCGGCGGCATCCGCCCGCTGTCGCAGCCGACTGCCAAGGTTGCGCAGCAGCTTCAGACCAACGCCGCGCTGATGCATCAGGCCGGCCTGCAGATCTTTCCGGTCATGCTCTACCGCGATGCCAGCGGCCGCGCCCATCTCATTGTCGGGCTGCTGCCCGACGACACGCTGGCCACGGTGCTGCGCAGCGCGCGCTGAGCGCCTGCTATTTCACGCTGGCGAGAATGTCCTTGAGCTGCTGCGCGTCGGGCGGGCCCACCACCAGCATGGCATTGCCCTGCTTGTCGCGGTAGAGCATGGTGGGCACACCCGGTGACTTGGTGGCTTCGAGCAAGGCGTTGTTGGCGTTGAGGATGGCACTGGTTGCGGGCAGCACCTGGGTGGCCGGGGCGATGCCACCGCCCTGCCCCGTTGGCCCCTTGCCGTAGGTGTTTTCGTTCTCCTGAAACGCCTTGAGGCGGTCGGGCGCCTGCAGAATGGCGGCACCCTTGGTCACGCTGGTGGGGGTGAGAACCGCAACCGGCACCCAGCGGATCTCCAGACCCTGCTTGCCGATCGTAGGGCGCAGGGCGAGGTAGAGCTCATGGCAATACGGGCAGTTGGCGTCGAAGAAGATGTTGATCACGCGCGGGCCCTTGCCCTCGGTGATGACCGTGGCCTTGCCCATCTCGGCCAGCACTTTCACCGCGTCCGGGTTTTGCGTCTGTTGCGCCGTGGCCAGCGGGGACAGGGCGATGAAGCCACCGCCTATGACGGCAGTCAGCACGTTGCGCAGCAGGGTACGACGGGGGATGGAATGCATGCGTGTCTCTCCTTGACGGGTTGTTGCGGATACGGGGTGGGTCAGTGCTGCAGCACGGCCGCCATCGCAAGACGGCATGCTGCCAGCGTACATGCTGACGGCGCCATCCGTCATGGCCCCACTGTGTACAGCAGCGCTGCAAGGACCTTGTCGTCGCGCGGTCCGCCGAGCAACAGTTCAGGCTGACCCGCGCGGTTGCGGTACACCGCCAGCGGCACGCTGTAGTACACCCCGGCCTGTTTCAGCACGGCTTCGTTGGCCCGGAGAGTCTGCCGGGTTGTGGCGCGGATCTGGCTGGCCGTGGGCACCGAGGGTGCAGGCAGATTGGGGTCGAGCGCATGATCCTCCATCTCCCGGAAGGCCTGCAGGCGATCGGCCGACTGCAAGATGGCAGCCGCCTTGCCCAGACTGCTCGGCGCCAGAATGGCCACCGGCACCCAGTCGATCTGCAAGCCGTCCTTGCCGACAAAGGGCCGCAGGTCGCGGTAGAGCTGGCGGCAGTAGGGGCAGTTCGGGTCGAAAAACACCGTGAGCACCCGCGTGCCGCGGCCTTCGGCAATCGCGGTGGCTTGCGGCAGATGCGCCAGGACCTGGGCCGCGGCAGCCACGTCGGGTGCGGGTCTGGCTGCGGCCACATCAGCGCCCATCGCAGGCGGTGCGAATGCCAAGCCGCCGAGCAGGACAGCGCAGAACAGGACAGCGGGTCGACGCGACTTCATGTCGGCACAGCTTACGCCCCGCGGCGGCCGGTCCTCCATTGATCGATCGACCACCTGCCCGGCCCCCACAGGGCGATCACGGCAATCAGGATGCCCCAGATCACGTGCATCAGTATGGCCGGGGGCTGCAGCGCGTCCATGTAGGACAGCAGCGCCACCGCGTTGACCACGAACATCCCCAGCGCGCCGAAGCGGCCGAACAGCCCGAGCGCCAGCAACGGCGGCAACAGCAGTTCTCCCGCAGTGCCGGCAACCGCAGCCACATGCGGCGGCAGCAGGGCGACGTGAAACTCGTTTTCGTACAGCCACACGGTGCCGGCCCAGTCGCGCAGGCTCTGCAGACCGGAGTTGAAGAACACATAGGCGACATACAGTCGCGCGACAAGCAGCGCCGGGGACTGCAGCCAGTCGAGCAGGCGCATCAGGGCGCTCCAGGACTGGCGGATGGGGTTGGCGCAGCGCATGCGCTGTTGCAAAGTCAGGGCGGTCATGATCGTCTCCTCTTGTGATGGGGTGTGCCTGCAAAAGTTTTTGTCGTCGCTCAATCCGGCATGCGCAAGGGCTCGACCGCGGCGATCCAACCCTGCTGCACCGCGCGATGCAGCCAGGCGGCAAGGTCGAAATCCTCATCGCATGCGGCAAGCGCTGCCTCCAGGGTTGGCGCGGTCTGCAGCGCGTGCATCCAGTGCGCAACGATTGGCGCAATCGCTTCGGCGCAGGGTTGCCAGCCCAGGCGCCAGACCCAGGCGGTCTGCTCGCCCAGCTGCAGCGCATCGCGGCAAGCCTGCGCATCCGGTGCAGCGGCGCGGTGTAGTTGCCACAGGGTGACGATGGGCCAGTTCGACGCGATCAGCTGCGCGCCGGGGGCTAGGCGCAGCCGCAAGGTTTGCGGCGGCTGCGTGGCCAGGCGCTGCAAGTCTTCTGCCCGCAGCGCAGCCGACGGATAACGCTGCACGTCCCAAAGCGCCCAGTCCAGACGCGCGCTGTCGGCCAGCCAGGGCCAGTTGCGCAGCGCGCTCTGCTCGGCCAGGGTGTCGGCAAAGTCCTCGCCGACCCAGGCCAGATCGCCACGGCGCGGCGGACGCGCCAGCCAGTGCCGCACGGCAACCGTGTCGAACGCATCGTCGCCGAGCATCGCCAGGATGGTTGGAAACTGCGCGCGCAGCGCCAGCCGGGCGTGCTCGCGGCCGTTGCCGCGGTAGGCCGCCAGTCCCTCGGCCCAGCTTGCGCCGCGTTGCCGCACGCCCAGCGTGGGCGGGGCGTCCGCTTGCGGCTGCGGCGCAAACAGCAACGCGACCAATGCCTGCTGACGCGCCGCCTCGTGCGCCGTGGCGGACATTGGTGCGTTCATGCTGTCATCTCCCACGATGCGCCGGTGTAATCGCACGGCACGCTACCGGCGGACGTAGCTTCGCGCTGGACGTCGTCAAGCAGCGTCTGCGCCTGCGCCGCTTCGTCAAGCAGCATGCTCAGCGGCGGCAGTCGGTCGTCCCACTCGATGAGCGTGGGCGTGGCGCCGAAGCGGCGAAGCGCATGCACATAGGCCATCCACACTGGCAGCGACACGAGATCGGCGTGGTCGTCGATCACCAGGCCGCCCTGCTCGCTGTGTCCGGCCAGGTGGATTTCGCCCACCGCACCGGCGGGCAGCGCCGCGGCGAGCGCGTCGAGCCAATCGCACACCGATTGCAGTGGCGTCGGGTGGTGAGCGTTCTTGGCGTTGACCATGAGGTTGTTGACATCGAGCAGCATGCCGCAGCCGGTGCGGCGCACCAGCGCGTCGAAGAATTCAGCCTCGGTGTAGTCGGCGTCGGCAAAGTCGATATAGCTGCTGAGGTTTTCAACCAGAATGGGGCGGCGCAGACGCTCCTGCACCTGCTGCACATGGGCGCAGAACACATCGAGCTGACCCTGGGTGAAGGCGATGGGCAGCAGGTCGCTGGCGTGCACAATGCCGCGCGCGCTCCATGGGGCGCGGGCAAAGCAGGCATGGTCGGACACCCGCACCGGCTCGATGCGCTCGACCAGGGCGGCGAGCTGCTCCAGATGCTGCGAGTCCAGCCCGCAGGCCGAACCCAGCGCCAGGCCGACGCCGTGCAGACTCACGGCATGATCGGCACGCACCTGCTGCAATACCTCAGCGGCGGCGTCGTGGGGATTGAAAAAGTTTTCCGAATGCACTTCGACAAAGCCAACCTCTGGCTGCATGGTGTGAAACGCTCGGTAATGCGGCTGGCGCAGGCCGATGCCGGCACGCGCGACTCTCGGGTTCATCGCAGATCTCCTCGCAGGCAGGTCAGCGCTGCGCAACCGCGCGGTGCCACACCGCAGCCGGTTGCGCGCGGCAGACGGTCAGGACATTTTCTTGGCCATCGACGCCTCGAAGGCCTTGGTCTTCTCCGGGCTGGCGAGCACGGCCTTGGCCTGCGCCATGTCCAAGCCACCCAGTTTTTCGCAAGTGCCTGTGGGCTTGACGACAAAGTCGCCCGGGTTGTAGCTCATGGTGCTGGTGCCCTTGCACGAATGCAGCCCGGACAACCCGGCGCAGTCGTTCTGCCCCGCCTTGGCCACGCCGAAGCACTTGCCCATGCTCTCGGCGTGTGCAGCAGGCACTGTGGCGAGCACGCCCATCGCGAGCATCGAGGCGGCGGCGGTGCTGAGGAATTGACGCTTGTTCATGGTGAATCTCCTGAGATAGTGTGAGGTCAGACAGGCAGGTCGCCTGCAACAACCCGTCGCATGTCGACTGGGTTGCTCATCAGTCGCGCCGAGCGGCCATTCCTGACGGTGCAACATCTCAGTGAAAACCCGCAGTCCGAAGCGAAGCCTGAAACGCGCCCGCATGGAAGAATGCAACTGCCCACATGACTTTGGTGGTTGGCGACCAGCCCGACCTGCCCATGCCCTCCGAATCCGCCGCCCAGCTCACCGACCTGCACGCCCGCATCCAAGCCCTGCGCCCCACCCTGCTGCGCCTGGCGCAATTGCAGTTGCGCAACACGGCCTGGGCCGAAGACGTCGTATCCGAAACCCTGCTCGCAGCACTGGAAGGCGCGCAGCGCTTTGCCGGGCAGTCGCAGTTCAAGACCTGGGTGGTGGGCATCCTCAAGCACAAGGTGCTCGATCAGCTGCGGCTGCGCCAGCGCGAAGCACAATACGACACCGACGAGGAAGGCGACGTGCTCGAAGATCTGGTGTTCGCGCCCAACGGCCATTTCCGCACCATGCCGCAGACCTGGGACGCGCCAGCCGAAGCTCTGCAGCAGCGCCAGTTCTTCGAGGTGCTCGAAGCCTGCATGGATGCGCTGCCCGGCCAGATCGGCCGGGTGTTCCTGATGCGCGAATGGCTGGAACTCGACACCGACGCCATCTGTCAGGAACTGCGCATTTCCTCGACCAATGTCTGGACCATGCTGCACCGCGCCCGGATGCGCCTGCGCGAATGTCTGCAACTCAACTGGTTCGGGAACCCGGCAACATGAACTACCCCTTCCGCCGCACCTGCCGCGAAGTTGCCGCCCTCATCCTGGCGCGGGAAGACCGCGCACTCGATTTTCCAGAGCGCTTGTCCATCCTCATCCATTTCCTGGTGTGCAAGGCCTGCCCCAATTTCGCGCAGGAGGTTCAGGTGATGCGCAGCGCCTTGAACAACTGGCGCAGCTACAGCGAGCGAGACGACGACGGTCTGTCTGGCTAAGGCGACACAAATCAGTCCTTGTGATGATGCGCGCCGGTGTGCGGGATGGGATGCAAGGCGCACACCAAGACAATCGCCCAAGCGATGGCGAGCGAGGGCTGCGCCGCAGACCGCCCGCAGGCTGGATGCGCAGCGCGCAAGAGACTTGTTCCGTGTTGCCCTGAACCTTGCCTTGATGGATCAGGCGCGTGATCACGCCCGCCGTGCTCCGCTCCGACACGCAATTGCGCCGCAACAGCAACTCCGCCCACGACGCTGCACGGCCCCGTCAGCAATGCGCTGTGGAGGACGCTGGCTTGGCAGTTGCGGCCGATGGTGGTGAAAATCCAGCAGCGCTGTTTCCGGTCAGGCTGGATCGGGGTCTGTTGAATGTCGCCGCGCGGGGCGTCAATTGACCACGAGTCATCCGCCTCGGTTGTCGTGCTGCACAAAAACTCCCGCGACAACACCCGCAGGAAGCTGGTCAGATCGCGCGCAGATCCTGCGCTGTGCATGGCCGGAGTTGAAATCGACGCACTGTTCGAGGGGTCGAAGCCACGGACCCGGTGTTGCGCAGGCCCTTGGGTCAGTCGTCGCCGCGCAGCGCGAACCAGCGCTTGCCGGGCGCATGCACAGGCAGGCCGTCAGCTCCCGGAGGTCGGCGCGGTGTTGCTCGCGGTGTCGGCGTCCGGCGGTGTCGCGCTGCCGGAATCCTCGCCGTGCATCTGCGTGCTGCCCGGCTTGTTGGCCTTGCGCTGCAGCTTTTCCTGCTTCTTGCGCTCCTTGGCGAGTTCTTTCTGACGTTTTTCGTAGGAGTAATTCGGCTTGGCCAATGAGCGGTCCTGGTTGGAGGGAAGATCGGACGCAACCGCATGCAGGGATGCGCGGAGAAGGTTCTCAGGTTGACATGCTATCGAAAGGCCCGTGGCGTGACCGCGCACCGCCAGGCGCGCATGGCGCTCAAGCCAGTTGGTGCTGATCGACCAGTGCCATGATGCGCTCGATCTCGGCATCGCGGATACCGATGGCGCGCAGGGCGCGGGCGGTGCGCGCCACATACTCCAGCGTGGTGCCATACCGGCCACGGCAGTTGCGCAGAATCTCGATCAGTTGCTGGTCATCGAGTTCGCCGGTGTAGCTGGGGCTGTCGGGATGCAAGGTGAACGCAAGGGCCTGCACCACGCCATGCGGCGTGCGGGTGCGCAGCCAGCGCGGGTCATACACGGCGCGGGGCATTTCGCGCTTCCAGAGTTGCCGCAGCTCGCGCTCGGCGCAGTGCTGCGGCACGCGCAGCGCAATGCCGCTGCAGGAGCCGCCGGACATCAGCGCAAACACAAGGCCGGGCGCCTGTTCCGTGCCGCGATTGATGCGCGACCACATGCGCAGCGTGCGGCGCCAGCCCCACACGCGCGCGGGGCGCACTTCCTCGTGCACGACTTCCGGGTTCCAGATCAGCGAGCCGTAGCCGAACAACCAGAGATCCCCGTCGGGACGACTGGCGAGGGTGGCCTCCAGCATGTCCTGCGGATCGCGACCCGGGAATTGGGGCAGGCCGTGATGGTCATCAACGTCTCGCATCATCCCCGCATTGTCCGAAAATCGCCGACCGGACCGGCCCTGCATGGATCAAAAGACCGGCGATCCGTGCGGGCCGGGCGCTGCATCACCGTGGCAGCTCGGTCGATCCGGTGAGGAAGCGGTCGATCTCGCGCGCGGCCTGGCGGCCTTCCCGGATGGCCCACACCACCAGCGACTGTCCGCGACGCATGTCGCCTGCGGCATAGACCTTGGGCACATTGGTGGCATAGCCGGTCTCGTCTTCGGTGCCGGCCTTGGCGTTGCCGCGGGCGTCCTTGTCGACGCCGAAAGCGTCGAGCACGCTGCCCACCGGATGCACGAAGCCCATCGCCAGCAGCACCAGATCGGCCTGCATGGTGAACTCGCTGCCCGGCACTTCCTGCATGCGGCCGTCCTTCCACTCCACGCGGCAGGCCTTGAGTTGCTTGACCTTGTTCTTGTCCTTGCCAGTGCCGGGGAGGAATTCCTTGGTGGCCACGGCCCAGTCGCGCGAGCAACCTTCCTCGTGGCTGCTGGAGGTGCGCAGCTTGATCGGCCAGTACGGCCACACCAGCGGCTTGTTCTCCTGCTCGGGCGGCTGCGGCATCACCTCGAACTGGGTGACGCTCGCTGCACCATGACGGTTGCTGGTGCCCACACAGTCGGAGCCGGTGTCGCCGCCGCCGATCACCACCACATGCTTGCCGGTGGCCAGGATCTGGCTCTTGAGCTTGTCTCCGGCGTTGACCTTGTTCTGCAGCGGCAGGAATTCCATGGCGAAGTGAATGCCGTCGAGCTCTCGCCCGGGCACGGGCAGATCGCGTGGGCATTCCGAGCCGCCAGTCAGCAGGACGGCGTCGAACTCGGCCTGCAGTTGCGCGGGGGTGATGGATTCCTTCGCCCAGTTGGCCACGGTGGCACCGGGACCGTCCTTGGGCAGTTCGGCCACCAGCACGCCGGTGCGGAAGGTCACGCCCTCGGCCTGCATCTGCGCGATGCGGCGGTCGATGTGGCTCTTCTCCATCTTGAAGTCGGGAATGCCGTAGCGCAGCAGGCCGCCGATGCGGTCGTTCTTCTCGAACACGGTGACGCTGTGCCCGGCGCGAGCGAGTTGCTGCGCCGCCGCCAGCCCGGCCGGGCCGGAGCCGACGATGGCCACGGTCTTGCCGGTCTTGTGCGCGGGCGGCTGCGGCGTGACCCAGCCTTCGTTCCAGCCCCGGTCGATGATGGCATGCTCGATGGACTTGATGCCCACCGGCAATTCATTGATGCCCAGGGTGCAGGCCGACTCGCACGGCGCAGGGCAGATGCGGCCGGTGAACTCGGGGAAGTTGTTGGTGGAGTGCAGCACGTCAAGCGCCTGTTTCCAGTCGCCTTGCCAGACCAGATCGTTGAAATCCGGGATGATGTTGTTGACCGGACAGCCGTTGTTGCAGAACGGAATGCCGCAGTCCATGCAACGCCCGGCCTGGGTTCTGGCCTTGTCTTCGGGCAACTCGTGGACGAATTCCTTCCAGTGCTTGAGGCGCACGGCAGGCGCTTCGTATTGCTCTTCCTGCCGCTCGAATTCCATGAATCCGGTGATTTTTCCCATGATCTTTCCTCGATGTCCTGAACTGCTGCTTACTTGGCGGGGACGCTGGCGGGTGCCTTGGCCTTTTCGGTGGCGGCCTGCGCTTCGCGCCTGGCGGCCATTTCGCCCAGAGCCCGCCTGTATTCATGCGGGAACACCTTGACGAAGCGGCCGCGCGCGTCTTCCCAGGTGTCGAGCAGCTCGCGGGCACGCTGCGAGCCTGTCCAGCGCAGATGGTCCTGCAGCAGCTTGCGCAGCTGGGCTTCATCGGTCTGGCCACGGTGCCACAGGGCTTCGGCCATCTGCGCCTTCTGCTCGGCGGCGGGCAAGACCTTGTCGAGCGCCACCATGGCGGTGTTGCAGCGCTTGGCGAATAGACCGTCCACGTCATAGACGTAGGCAATGCCGCCGCTCATGCCGGCGGCAAAGTTGCGGCCGGTCTCACCCAGCACCAGCACGGTGCCGCCGGTCATGTACTCGCAGCCGTGGTCTCCGGTGCCTTCGACCACTGTGGTGGCGCCGGAATTGCGCACGGCGAAGCGTTCGCCGGCCACGCCACGGAAGAAGGCCTCGCCTTCGATTGCGCCGTACAGCACGGTGTTGCCGACAATGATGTTCGCCGGTGCATCGCCACGGAAATCGAGGCTGGGGCGCACCACCACGCGGCCGCCGGAGAGCCCCTTGCCGGTGTAGTCGTTGGCTTCGCCGATGAGGTAGAGGGTGATGCCACGGGCGAGGAAGGCACCGAAGCTCTGGCCGCCCGTGCCTTCCATCTGGATGTGGATGGTGTCGTCGGGCAGGCCGTCGTGGCCGTAACGCCGAGCCACCTCGCCGGAGAGCATGGCGCCCACGGTGCGGTTGACGTTGCGCGCGTTCTGGATGAACTGCACCTTCTCGCCGCGCTCGAGCGCGGGGCGGGCGCGTTCGATCAGCACATGGTCGAGCGCCTTGGCCAGGCCGTGATCCTGCTCTTCCACCTGACGGCGCGGCACATCGGCCGGTACGTCGGGCTGGTGGAACACGCGGCTGAAGTCGAGGCCGCGTGCCTTCCAGTGCGCAACGCCCTTGCGCGCGTCGAGCAGATCGACGCGGCCGACCAGATCGTCGAACTTGCGCACCCCGAGCTGGGCCATGATGGAGCGCACTTCTTCGGCGACGAAAAAGAAGTAGTTCACCACATGCTCGGGCTTGCCGGAGAACTTCTTGCGCAGCGCCGGGTCTTGCGTGGCCACGCCCACCGGGCAGGTGTTGAGGTGGCATTTGCGCATCATGATGCAGCCCTCGACCACCAGCGGCGCGGTGGCAAAGCCGAATTCGTCGGCGCCCAGCAGCGCGCCGATCACCACGTCGCGGCCGGTCTTGATCTGGCCGTCCACCTGCACGCGGATGCGGCTGCGCAGGCGGTTGAGCACCAGGGTCTGCTGGGTTTCGGCCAGGCCGATTTCCCAGGCCGAGCCCGCGTGCTTGATGGAGGACAGCGGCGACGCGCCGGTGCCGCCGTCATGCCCGGCAATCACCACATGATCGGCCTTGGCCTTGGCCACGCCGGTGGCCACTGTGCCCACACCCGACTCCGACACCAGCTTGACGCTGATGGATGCGCGTGCGTTGGCATTCTTCAGATCGTGAATGAGCTGGGCGAGGTCTTCGATGGAGTAGATGTCGTGGTGCGGCGGCGGCGAGATCAGACCCACGCCCGGCACCGAGTAGCGCAGCATGCCGATGTATTCGGACACCTTGCCGCCGGGCAATTGCCCGCCTTCGCCAGGCTTGGCACCCTGGGCCATCTTGATCTGGATCTGGTCTGCCGAGGCCAGGTACTCGGCGGTGACGCCGAAGCGCCCCGAGGCCACCTGCTTGATCTTGGAGCGCAGCGAGTCGCCGCTTTTGAGCGGAATGTCGCTGACGATGCGCTCGGCCCCGAGCACGCTGCCGAGGGTATCGCCGTCCTGGATGCCGCTCGATCCGGTGCGCATTTCCGCGCGGTAGCGCAGCGGGTCTTCGCCGCCTTCACCGGTGTTGCTCTTGCCGCCGATGCGGTTCATCGCCACGGCCAGGGTGGAATGCGCCTCGGTGGAAATGGAGCCCAGCGACATCGCCCCGGTGGCAAAGCGCTTGACGATCTCGGCAGCCGGTTCGACTTCCTCGATCGGGATCGCCTTGCTCGGGTCGATCTTGAACTCGAACAGCCCGCGCAGCGTGAGCATGCGGCGCGACTGATCGTTGATGATCTGGGCGTATTCCTTGTAGGTGTTGTAGTTGCCCGAGCGGGTGGAATGCTGCAGCTTGGCAATGGCATCGGGCGTCCACATGTGCTCTTCGCCACGGGCGCGCCAGGCGTAGTCGCCGCCTGCGTCGAGCATGTTGGCCAGCACCGGTGAATCGCCAAAGGCGTCGCGGTGCATGCGCAGCGCTTCCTGCCCCACCTCGAACACACCGATGCCTTCCACCTGCGTGGACGTGCCAGTGAAGTATTTGTCCACCAGCTCGCGCGACAGGCCCACGGCCTCGAAAATCTGCGCGCCGCAGTAGCTCATGTAGGTGGAGATGCCCATCTTGGACATGACCTTCTGCAGGCCCTTGCCGATGGCCTTGATGTAGTTGGCCATCGCCTTGTCGGCGCTGAGATCACCGGGCAGATCGCGCGCCATGGCGGCAATGGTGTCCAGCGCCAGATAGGGATGCACGGCCTCGGCCCCATAGCCTGCGAGCACGGCGAAATGGTGCGTCTCGCGCGCGCTGCCGGTCTCCACCACCAGCCCGGTCTGGGTGCGCAGGCCGTGGGCGGTGAGGTGCTGGTGCACAGCGCTCATCGCCAGCAGCGCGGGAATGGCCACGCGCTCGGCGCTCATGCTGCGGTCGGTGATGATGAGAATGTTGTGGCCGCTCTTGATCGCATCCACCGCTTCGGCGCAGATGGACGCAATGCGGGCTTCGATGCCCTCCTGCCCCCAGATCACCGGATAGCAGATGTCGATTTCATAGCTGCGGAACTTGCCGCCGGTGTGCTGGGCGATGGAGCGCAGCCGCGCCATGTCGTCATAATCGAGCACGGGCTGGCTGACTTCCAGGCGCATCGGCGGATTGACCTGGTTGATGTCGAGCAGGTTGGGCCGCGGGCCGATGAACGACACCAGCGACATCACCATGTTCTCGCGGATCGAGTCGATCGGCGGGTTGGTGACCTGCGCGAACAACTGCTTGAAGTAGTTGTACAGCGGCTTGGCGCGGTTGGACAGCACGGCCAGCGCGGCGTCGTTGCCCATCGACCCCACGGCCTCGTCGCCCTTCTCGGCCATCGGCGCCATCAGGAACTTGAGATCTTCCTGGGTGTAGCCGAACGCCTGCTGGCGGTCGAGCAGAGGAATGGGCGAGGGCTCGGCGTGGCCGAGGTGGTCGAGATCGTCGATGCGGATGCGCAGGTTCTCGATCCACTGGCCATAGGGGCGCGCACTGGCGAGCTGGCTCTTGATTTCCTTGTCGTCGATGATGCGCCCGGCCTCCATGTCGATCAGGAACATCTTGCCCGGCTGCAGGCGCCATTTCTTGACGATGTGGCTCTCGGAGATGGGCAACACGCCCGACTCGGACGCCATGATCACCAGATCATCATCGGTGACGATGTAACGCGCCGGGCGCAGGCCGTTGCGGTCGAGCGTGGCGCCGATCTGGCGGCCATCGGTGAAGGCGATCGCCGCCGGGCCGTCCCACGGCTCCATCATCGCGGCGTGGTATTCGTAAAACGCGCGGCGGCGCGGGTCCATCAGGGTGTGCTGCTCCCACGCCTCGGGAATCATCATCATCATCGCGTGCGACAGCGGATAGCCGGCCATCACCAGCAGTTCCAGGCAATTGTCGAAGCTCGCGGTATCGCTCTGCCCCGGGTAGATCAGCGGCCAGAGCTTTTGCAGATCGGCGCCGAGCACCGGGGACGACACGGCGCCTTCGCGCGCCCGCATCCAGTTGTAGTTGCCCTTGACCGTGTTGATCTCGCCGTTGTGCGCCACCAGCCGGTACGGATGCGCCAGCGGCCACTCGGGGAAGGTGTTGGTCGAGAAGCGCTGGTGCACCAGGGCCAGCGCCGAGACCACGCGCGGGTCTTTCAGATCCTTGTAGTACTCGCCCACCTGATCGGCCAGCAGCAGGCCCTTGTAGACGATGGTGCGCGCCGACATCGACGGCACGAAATACTCCTTGCCGTGACGCAGGTCGAGCTTCTGGATGGCGTGGCTCGCGGTCTTGCGGATGACGAACAGCTTGCGCTCCAGCGCATCGGTGACCATGACGTCGGGGCCGCGGCCGATGAAGACCTGGCGGATCACCGGCTCCTTGGCGCGCACCGTGGGCGACATCGGCATGTCGGCATCCACCGGCACATCGCGCCAGCCCAGCAGCACCTGCCCTTCGGCGCGCACCGCGCGCTCGATCTCCTGCACGCACGCCAGGCGCGACGCCTCCTCGCGCGGCAGAAAAATCATGCCCACGCCGTACTCACCCGGCGGCGGCAGTTCCACGCCCTGCGCCGCCATTTCTTCGCGAAAGAACGCATCGGGAATCTGGATCAGGATGCCCGCGCCATCGCCCATGAGCTTGTCCGCCCCGACCGCGCCGCGGTGGTCGAGGTTTTTGAGGATGAGCAGCCCGTTCTGCACGATGTCGTGCGATTTGCTCCCCTTGATGTGCGCGACGAAACCCACGCCGCAGGCGTCATGTTCGTTTTGCGGGCAATACAGGCCACCGCGGGACAGCGCGGCGATTTCAGAGGGTGAAGCGGGAGTTTGAGGCGAGGACATGGCGGGCTCCGCGAAACGTCGACAGGAGAAGCGAATTTACTGCATCGCAGCAGTGCGCGCAAGAAAAACTCTTTATTTTGTCCCCAATAAATATTTGGGCCGAGTTTGACGAAAATAATTTAGGGACAGATTAGAGGCCATACACTGACCTCATGTGCTCGGTTTAAGCAACTTTCATGCGAGGTCGTCCACGCGGGGCGGGCAGCAGGCGCCGTCCGATGTCTCGTTCGAGTTGCCGCAAAAACGCCGTCTCGCCTACTGCCGACCCACTGCGCAAGCCGTGCTCCAGCGCGCGCACGCTTGCGCTGCTGATGCCCTGCTGCAGCCGCTGACGATAGGCGGCCTCGCGTTCGAACGGGGTATTGCCCAAGGCCCAGTAGGCCGCGGGGAAAGACAAAACGGGAGCGCCGGTGCTCGGTTCGCCACAGTGGGCTGCGCGGCTGCTCCAGGGCCAGATGTCCCCGACAGCGTCCGCCGCCCGGTCGATCCAGAGCATCGCGGCCAGTTCCCACTCGCCCGGCTGGACGACGGCGCTGCGAAATCGCCCCGCCCAGACCGGATTGCGCGCAGGCGACAGTGCGGTTGCGCCATTCGGGCCCGGACGTTCCTGCGCCCTGCTGGTGCGTCGCGCCAGCCCCTGCACAAATGCGGACAGTTCCGGCGCCGTATCGGGCGTGATCAGCAGCCAGACGGTCTGCGGCAACACGGCATAGGCGTGTAGACGCAATGTCGAGCTCCCCAGCCCCTCGCGCATCCAGAGCAGAAAACGGTCGCGCTGCGACGCAGTGGCCAGCGGTTGCGCGCCGATGGCGGCCTGCAACTGGACCAGATGGGCGTATCCGGGGCAGAACAGGCGAGCCTGACGCGCCATGAAAATCCGTCAGGCCTGCGTGCTGCGGCGCAGCGCATCGATCTGATCCAGCAGATCAAGCACCAGCGCCGTGGCTGCCGCGTTGAGTTCCAGATCACGCTGCAGCCGCACGGCGCGGCGCGCGCGGTTCAGCCAAGGGCAGGCAGCGGCTCGATCACGCCTTCTTCCACCAGATGCACGATCTGCGTGCGCTCGACCCGGCACACTGCGCACAGATCGTCGATGCTGATGTCGACCTGCTCTTCCATGACGATGCCGCACAGCGGCGCGGCGGTATCGGAGGTGCTCATGCCTTGGCTCCTTGCTTGAGATGGGCGCGCGGATTGAATTTGGAAAATTCGCCCTGCAGGCGTTGATAGGCCGCCCGCGCCGCGTCGGTGTCGGCTGGCGGCAGCACGATTTGCGTGACCACATACAAATCGCCCGGCGTGGCTCCGGGAATGCCGCGCCCCTTGAGACGCAGACGGCGGCCCGGCGCCGTGGTCGGCGGAATTTTCAGCTCGACCAGCCCGTCCGGGGTCGGCGCCTGCACTTCGGCGCCCAATGCAGCCTCCCAGGGCGCCAGCGGCAAATCGACAAACACATCGCGCCCTTCGACGCGGTAGAGGCTGTGCGGGTTGAAGGCGATTTCCAGGTAAAGGTCACCTGCCCCGCCCTCGCCCAGACCTGGCGCGCCCTGGCCCGCCAGACGGATGTGCTGACCGGCGCGCACGCCTTTGGGAATCTGCACCTGCAGGGTGCGCTCGCGCATCACCACATGGCCTTGCGCATCGACCTCGGGCATGCGCAGGGTCAGGGTGCGCGTCGCGCCGCGGTAGGCGTCTTCCAGATCGATCAATACCTGGGCGTGATGATCCTGGCCGCGCAGATGCACGCCCGCTCCGCCCGCGCCCGATGCCGACCGCCGCGCGGAACCGCTGCGCGCGAACAGGGTCTCGAAAAAGTCGCTGAAATCGGCTTCGTTGTCCGGCGTGCCGCCGCGTCGCTCGAAGCCCGCGCCCCAGCCGGGCGGCGGCTGAAAGTCCTGTCCGGCGCGCCAGTTGCTGCCGAGCTGATCATAGGCGGCGCGCTTTTCCGGGTCCTTGAGCACCTCGTAGGCTTCGCCCAGTTCCTTGAACTTGGCCTCGGCTCCGGCCTCCTTGCTCACGTCGGGGTGATACTTGCGGGCGAGCTTGCGATAGGCGCGCTTGATGTCGTCCTGCGTTGCGCTGCGCTCCACGCCCATGACCTTGTAGTAGTCCTTGTAGTCCATCGTGCGTTCCTGTGCGGGGAATGAATTGTTGATTAAATGAGGGCGGAAGCTGAATTTGCAAAAGGTCGCGTGCAATTTTCTGCTGCGCCGCCCGTGGCGTCACTCGCCTAGAATACAGAGTCGATGAATCCGCTGCGGCAGGCAGTTGTCCTGCAATCCCCTGGCGGAACTCTGCGCGGGCCGCGACGCCCGCCCGCTGACAAGCTCAGCGTCCGGGCCGGTTTCACCTGATGTCCGGCTTCTCAATTTTCCATCGCCGCCAGCAAACACCGCACGGATGAACACCACGACACCCCCGACCGACGATATACCGCAGCCCGAACGCTTTTCCGACCTGGCGCTGGACGCACGCATTCTGCGCGCCGTCAGCGACATGGGCTACGAAAAGCTCACGCCCATCCAGGCCAAGGCCATTCCGCTGCTGCTGGACGGACGCGACATCATGGGCGCAGCGCAAACCGGCACCGGCAAGACCGCTGCGTTCTCGCTACCCATCCTGCAACAGCTCCTGCCGCTGGCCTCCACCAGCGTGTCCCCGGCGCGGCATCCGGTACGGGCGCTGATGCTCGCCCCCACGCGCGAGCTGGCCGATCAGGTCTACACCAATCTCAAGGCCTATGCCAAGCACACGCCGCTGCGCTGCGCCTGCGTGTTCGGCGGCATGGACATGGCCCCGCAGAAGGCCGAACTGCGCAACGGCGTCGATCTGCTGGTGGCCACGCCCGGGCGGCTACTCGATCACCTCGAAGCCAAGACGGTGAATCTTGGGCAGGTGCAGTTCGTCGTGCTCGACGAGGCTGATCGCATGCTCGACATCGGCTTTCTGCCCGATCTGCAGCGCATCCTGGGTTTCCTGCCCAAGCAGCGCACCACCTTGCTGTTCTCTGCCACGTTTTCGCCGGAAATCAAGCGTCTGGCGCAGAGCTATCTGCAAAACCCGCTTCTGGTCGAAGTAGCCCGCCCCAACGCCACCGCCACCAATGTGGAGCAGCGCGTCTATCAGGTGGAAGAAGACGACAAGCGCGCCACGCTGGTGCAGTTGCTGCGCGACAACCCGCTGCCGCAGGTCATCGTGTTCGTCAACAGCCGCCTCGGAGCGGGTCGGCTCACCCGGGCGCTGGAACGCGACGGCATCAAGGCCGCGGCGATGCACGGCGACAAGTCGCAGGCCGAGCGCCTGACCACGCTGGAAGCCTTCAAGCGCGGCGACATTCAGGCGCTGGTCGCCACCGATGTGGCTGCCCGCGGTCTGGACATCGCCGAACTACCCGGCGTGGTGAATTACGACGTGCCGTTCAGCGCCGAAGACTATGTGCACCGCATCGGCCGCACAGGCCGCGCCGGGGCGTCTGGTCTGGCCATCACACTGGCCACGGCGCGCGATGCACGCGCACTGGCCGACATTGAAAAGCTGATCAAGCGCCAGTTCGAAAAACTCACTGTGCAATTGCAGCCCATTTCGCGCCCCCGCCGCGAGGCGGATGCGCCACGCAGCCCGCGGCTGATGCCCTCGCGCGGCATGCCCGAGAGCATGGGCGCGGCGGCGGCGCCGTATCCACGCATGGGCCGCACGCCCCGCCAGGACCCATGGTTCGACAAACCCTACGAGCCCGATCCGAAGGCCCAGCCGGCGTGGGAACCGGCGGAGTCGGCGAACGCCGGCAATGGCCAGCGTTCCATCTCCCCCAGCATTCGTCCACGCCGCAAGATTGCCGCCCTGCTGGGCGGCCACGGCGCCAAGTAAGCGGCACGAAAATCTCGGCCACGCGAAGTCAGCCGACCGAAGTCAGACACTCTCTCCCGACGGGTTCGGTTTTTGCGGGGCCTGTTTCGGTGCCTCGCCGTCGCGGGGTTGCAGCTTGAACTCCGAGGACGCAGCAGGCCCTGGCGCCTCAGCCGCTGAAGGGATCTCGAGCGGCAGTTCGAAGTCGAGGTTCAACCCGGCAGGTTCCACGCGGGTGATGAGTTCGATGTGCTCGATTGGCGCTCTGGTTGGAGAGGCGTCCGGGAACAGGTCGCGCGCCACGGCGTAGAGCATCAGCAGATCGCGGTACGCGGCCAGATCGAAGCCCATGCGGTGTTGCTGCGGATCATCCAGCAGCATGTGTTCCAGCACCGAGACGCTCTGCGGCTCCCCCCAGGCCAGGGTGATGAGTTTCATCGCACGGTCGTAGTCGGTCAGATCGCGGCCCTGCCCCTCGGGTTGCTGCCCCCACGGGGGCACAGCCACATTGAAGCGCCGTTCAAACCGGGTGTAGAGCGCCTCGAACTCCTTTTTGAGCCCGTGCTTGCGGTACAGATCGAACAGCAGCAGGTAAGGCAGTGCAAAGCTGTCGCTCGCGTTGTCGTCGAGCGATTTTTCGAGCAGGTCGATGGCGCGCTGGTCATCTCCCGTCTCGATGAAATATTCGGCCAGATGACCCGCATCCATCAGCTCGTCGACATGCACCTGCTTGTCCTGGCTCATGGGCTGCAGGAAACGCGAATCCCAATCGAAGCCTGAATGGCCCCAGGTGCTCGGTGGCGGGCTGCCGAGCGATACCGCATCGATTTCCGGCTGCAAGGGACGCCCATCCACCGAGGGCGGCAGACCGAAGGGCATGACCGGCGGCTGGATGGTGCTCGCCTGCACCGACATGGACGTGGCGGAGGCGGTTGGCGTTGCCGCGGCGAACGGCATGTCCGCGGCCGGATTCACGGACGGCCTTGCCACGGATGCGGGAACGAAGGGGCTCTCCGGCAGGCCTGGATCGGCGCCCCTGCGCCACAGCCAGAAACTCAGCGCGCCCAGCGCCACCAGCGCGGCGATCAGGGCGTACACCACGCTGGCGGAATAGCTCTGCGCGCGCATGCGCGCCAGCTCAGACTGCGACCGCTGCAATTGCTGCGAGGCCTGCTCGAACTGCCGCTGCAGCACGTTGGCGCGGGCCTGCATGGCAGCGATCTGCTGCAGCGTGGGCTGCGCCTCGCCCGGCCCTGCGGTCGCGTCCATGATGAGTTGGCGCAACTGGCCGAGTTGCGCACGCTGTTGCGGGCTGAGGTTGGGCAATGTCGCAGGCAGGGCCGTGGCCAGACGCAATTCCGGGGACGCCATCAGATCGGCCGCGCTGAGATCGTCCATTTCCAGGCGGCTCTGCGCAGGTGGGCGCTCCAGCGCAGGGCGAGCAAGTTGACGCAGGTGCTGTTCTTTCTGGCGGACCAACGGGGGATGCAGCGGTGTTTTCCCGAAGGCGCGCACAGCAACCGGCTTGCTCTCGCGGGGCGGCTGACGCTGCGGGGCGTTGCCGACCGGCACCGCAGAGGCCTCGGCCTGCGCAACCTGCTGCCCAGGCTTGGCCTGATTGTCCGCGCGTGCGGCAGGCGCAGCAATTGCGCTGCCCGCAATCATCGGCAACTCGGGCGCCGGGGGATCGACCAGCAGGGTATAGACCTGGGTGCGCTGAAACTGGCAGGCCAGATGCAGGCGCACGATGAGAATGGGCTCACGCAGGGGCTGCTGGCTGCGCAAGGCCAGGGTCAGCCCGTCGGTCGCGGGCTTGGAGGTGATGACCAACCCGCCCACGTTGCCGCCAGACTCTCCTGCCTGGGCCTGCGCCTGAACGCAGGACAGCGGCAGCGCCTCCTGCGCGTCGAGCCGCACCGGAATGTCCATCTGCAGCGGGCGCCCCAGTTCGGCCCGGGTTTGGGGCGCGCCGATCATCAAGGCCTGCGCGGATTGGCTCAGCAATGCCGACAGCCCGAGCACAAGAACGCACAGACGCAGGGAAAAGGCGAGAAGCGCGTGCAGTCTGCTGGACAGGTTGAACAGGCGTGAAACGGTGAGCATTGCAGCGAAAATGAGGGCGACGCATCCAAATGTGTCAAATGATCGGAAAGCAATGTATCACGCAGGTTTCCGCGCAATTGGCGCAGACTGATTTCCGGTGAAAAGCATGTGAAAAATTTAACGATCGCCCGATTTTGTGTCGGAATCTCCCCACAGGGCGCAGGCGCACTGCATCGTCTGCCTATGATGCGGGCACGCTTTTGAACCGATGCATGAACCCACACCGCAACGCATGACTGCCGAACTCCAAGCCGAACGCCAGGGTGACTGCCTCGTGCTGCGTCTGCATCACCCCGAAACGCACAACGCCCTGACTGCCGCGCTCTGCGCCGCTGCGCTGGAGGCGCTCACCACCGCGCAGCGCGATGCCGACATCCGCGCCGTGGTGCTCACCGGCACGCCGCGTCACTTTTGCAGCGGCCTGCACGACACCGCTGCGCTGGAGGCGCTGCACGACTGCATCCTGGCGCTGCGCGACTGCGAGCCGCTGGTCGTGGGTGCACTCGAAGGCCAGGCACGCGGCGCCGGGGCGGCACTGGCGCTGGCCTGCGATCTGCTGGTCGCCGCAGACGATGCGCAGCTGATCCTGACCGATCCGTTGCTGCCGCTGCACGATGTCGGCGGCGCGCAGTGGCTGGCCGCACAACTGCTGCCGCGCACCGTCTGCAACGAGGCTGCGCTGCCCGGCTTGGGCCTGGGTGCCGCGCGCCTGTATCAGCTGGGCGCGGTCAACCGGCTCTGCGCGCCGGGCAGCAGTCTGCAGACGGCGCTGCAACTCGTCGAGGCCATTCCTCCGTCTTCCGGCACGGCGCGCAAGCGCTTGCCCGGGCCACCGTGGCAAGGTGGCGAGCTGCATGTGCATCTGAGCCGCCAGCTTCACATGTCCCCGACCGACTGACGGCATCCCGGCATGGAGACCGCCCCCTCCCCCCGCGTCAGCACCCTGCAGACCCGGCTGCACCGTTTCATGCAAACCGTGCTGCAGCCGCAGGAAAGCAGCATCAACGCCGCGCTGCGCACCGCAGCATTGCAGCCGGGCCAGCCCGTGCACGCCTTGCTGGCGCCGATGCGGCAGAAGGCCCAGCTTGCCGGGCTGTGGAACCTGTTTCTTCCCGCGTCCACCCGCACCAGCCAGGGCCTGAGCCATTGGGAATACGCCCCGATGATCGAGGCCATGGGGCGCATTGCCTGGGCGGCGGACGTGTTCAACAGCGCCCAGCCCGATGCCGGCAACATGCAACTGCTCGACAGCTACGCCAGCGAGCCGATGAAGGACGCCTGGCTCGACCCCCTGTTGCGCGCCGAAACCCGCAGCGCCTGGGCCGCCGCCGAGCCCGATGCCGACCTGCACCGCCCGGACTCGCTACAGGCCCAGGCCAACCGCGACGGCAACCACTGGGTCCTGAACGGCCACAAGACCTGGGTGCAGGGCATTCTCGACCCGCGCACCACCAGCCTGCTGGTGCTGTGCCGCACCGATGCGCAGGCCCCGCTGCACCGGCAGTTCAGCGTGCTGCTCGTCCCCACCCGGACCGATGGCGTGCGCATCGCACGGCAATTGCATGGCTGGGGGATGGCGCAATCCACCCTGGCAGAGGTGCATTTCGACCAGGTTCGCGTGGCCGGTGACCTCATGGTCGGTCAGCCTGGACAGGGGCTGGACATGCTGCAGGCACGCCAGCGCATCGTCGGCCTGCACGACGCCCTGTGGTGTCTGGGCGCCGCCGAGCGCGCGCTGGACTTGCTGGTCGAGCGTCTGCAGACCCGGCGCGTGGGTGAGCAGCTCGCGGTGCATCATCCCGTGTGGCAACAGCGTATCGCGCAGGCCCGCACCGGCCTGGACACCACCCGCATGCTGGCACGGCGCAGCGCCTGGCAGCTCGACCAGAACGACGGCGACCTGCCACCGCAGGAGCTCGCCATGCTGCAAAGCCTCGCGCTGCCGCTGGCGCAGAGCACGGTCCACTGGAGCACCGTGGCGCATGAAGCCGATGCGCTGGGCGACGACCTGCCGCTGGCCGGACTGTCCGCGCACCTGCGGCTGCTGCAGCAGCTGGCACCGCCGATCGAGGCGCTGCACGCCCAGATCGCGCAGGGCGAATTGTTGCGCTGACTGCTGCGCGGATCGCTGCGCCGGGCCGGTCGCTGCAAGCCCGCGGTGAACGTCGCACAATGTGACGGCGTTCTGCCTCCTCCCGTTCACCACGCCGCACAGACGGCCCTCCACCATGATCGACCTCTATTCCTGGGCCACGCCCAATGGCCACAAGATTCACATCCTGCTCGAAGAACTCGGCCTGCCCTACCGCGTGCATGCGGTCAACATCGGCCGCGGCGAGCAGTTCACGCCCGAGTTCCTTGCCATCAGCCCGAACAACAAGATTCCGGCGCTGGTCGACTCCGACGGCCCGGATGGCGCGCCGATCAGCGTGTTCGAGTCCGGCGCCATCCTGCTCTACCTGGCCGAAAAGACCGGGCGCTTCCTGCCCACCGATCCCCGCGCGCGCATTGCCACCATCGAGTGGCTGATGTGGCAGATGGCCAGCGTCGGCCCCATGCTCGGGCAGGCGCACCACTTCCGCCAGTACGCCCCGGAAAAAATCCCCTACGCCATCGACCGCTACACCAACGAGGCGCGTCGGCTCTATGGCGTGCTCGACCGGCGACTGGCGTCGCAGCGCTACCTCGCAGGCGACGACTACTCGATCGCCGACATCGCCACCTTTCCGTGGTGCCGCAGCGCGGCCAACCAGGGCATCACCTGGGACGAGTTTCCGCATGCCAAACGCTGGTTCGACGCGATCGCTGCGCGCCCCGCGGTGCAGCGCGGTGTGCAGGTGCTGGCCGACATCCGCCCGCCGCAGATGGACGCTACCGCGCACGAGCATCTGTTCGGCAAGACCCAATACCAGCGGCGCTGAGGAGCCCTCGATGAAACTCGTGCGCCACGGCCGCAAGGGCCGCGAACAACCCGGGCTGATCGATGCGCAGGGCCGGCTGCGCAGCCTGGCGGGTATCGTGCCCGACATCGACGCCAGCGTGTTCGGCCCGGCGGGCCAGCGCGCGCTGCGCCGCATCGACCCGCAGACACTGCCGCTGGTCGCAGGCAGGCCGCGGCTGGGCGTGCCGCTGGTCGGCATCAGCAAGTTCATCGGCATCGGCCTGAACTACCGCGACCACGCGGCCGAGGCGCAGATGGCGATTCCGACCTCGCCCATCGTGTTCAACAAATGGACCACCTGCATCAGCGGCCCGAACGACCCGGTGCTGCGCCCGCCCGGGGCGCACAAGCTCGACTGGGAGGTCGAGCTCGGCGTGGTCATCGGCCGGCCGACGCGCTTTGTGCGCGAGGTCGATGCGCTCGAGGCGGTCGCCGGCTATTGCCTGGTCAACGACGTGTCCGAGCGCGCGTATCAGCTCGAACAGGGCAGCCAGTGGAATCTCGGCAAGGGCTGTGACACCTTCGGCCCGGTCGGCCCGTGGCTGGTCAGCAAAGATGAGATCGCCGACCCGCAGAACATCGACCTGTGGCTCGAGGTCAACGGCGAGCGCATGCAGCAGGGCAATACCCGCGACATGATTTTCGGCGTGGCCGAGCTGGTGGCGTTTCTCAGCCGCTACATGACTCTGCTGCCTGGCGACCTGATCGCCACCGGCACCCCGCCGGGCGTGGGCATGGGCCGCAAGCCGCCGCGCTACCTGCAGCCCGGCGATGTGGTCACGCTGGGCAGCCCGCAACTGGGCCTGCAGCGCCAGAGAATCCGCAGCGCGGCGCAGCAACCGGCGTGATCGCGCAAAACGGCGCCATCGCACCGCGCGCAGAGATCGTCCCTCACAGGCCCTCCCCGCAAGCGGGGAGGGCGCGTCTGAACCACGCGCGCGGCGCCGCCGCCTTCCCCACCGTGTGGGGGAGGTTGGGAGGGGGAATCAACCGTCCCTGCCGCCCTCCACCGGCGCCTCGCGCACCGGGTGTTTGAGCAGCTTGCGCTGCAGGGTGCGGCGGTGCATCTGCAGTGCGCGGGCGGTGGCGGAAATATTGCCGTCATGCTCGGCCAGCACTTTCTGAATGTGCTCCCACTCCAGCCGGTCCACCGGCAGCGGGTTGGCGGACACAGGCCGATCGGCCTCGGGCGCATCCTGCTCCAGCGCGGCGAGGATGTCGCTGACCGTCGCAGGCTTGGGCAGGTAGTTGGTCGCGCCGAGCTTGATGGCATCGACCGCGGTGGCGATGCTCGCATACCCGGTGAGCAGCAGAATGCGCATGTCGGGATAGGCGGCGCGCAGCGGGGCGATCAGCGTCAGGCCGCTGTCGCCGGGCAGGCGCAGGTCGAGCACGGCGGCGTCGAATTCCGTGGTGCCGATCAGCGCGCGGGCGGCGGGTGCGGAGTCTGCATGCCACACCGTGATGCCGCGGCGTTCCATGGAATTGCGCGTGGCAGCGGCCAGCGCGGCGTCATCTTCGACCAGCAGGAGATTCATGGATGGATCGTTCATTGGGTACTTTCCAGGCGCGGCCATTGCAGCGCGGCGCGCAGGCCGCCACCGTCACGGCGCGTCACCACGAGGGTGCCGCCGAGGCGCTCGATCCCGGCGCGGGCCAGCGCCAGGCCGAGGCCGCGCGTCTCGCCCTTGGTGCTGACAAAATCGAACCCGGCGCGCGCCAGCCGCTCGTCGGGCAGGCCCGGGCCACGGTCGAGCACGCTCACGCGCAGCTGCGCCGCATCCCAGTCGGCTTCGACCTCGATCTGCTCGGGGCTGGCATCGGCGGCGTTGTTGAGCAGGCTCACCAGCGCAGCGTTCAGCCCCGCGTCCACGCGCAGCTGCGGCATGTCGCCCGTGCCGCGCACCTGCAGCTGGGCCTGCGACTGCGGGCGCATCAGATGCCAGTGTTCGAGGGTCTGCGCGAGCCAGCGATCGAGGGTTTCGACCTGGCCGCTGCGCTCGCGCGCCGCACCGGCGGCAGCGGTGATGTGACCGAGCACGCCGCGGATTTGCTTGACCTGCGCCTGCATGCGCTGCAGCGCGGGACCAAGCTCGTCGTCCCCGACGTAGTCGGACTGCAGATCATCCACCGTCATCGCCAGCGTGGCCACCGGGGTGGCGAGTTCGTGCGCCGCGGCGGCGGCCTGCATGCCGAGTGCGAACAGATGCTGGTCGCGCAACGCGGCCTCGCGGCTGCGGGCCAGTTCCACCTCGCGCTCGCGCAAGGCGGCTGCCAGCCGTGCCACCACCGCTGCCACCAGCAGCGCGGTGATCAGGAAGTTGCCCCACATGCCCATCAAGTGCTCGTCCAGCGCGCCGGTGCTCACCCCGCACGACGCCGCCTGCGGCGCGGGAAAGAACGACAGCAGCGAATACAGCACGATGACCACTGCGGTCATCGCCCAGCCATACACCCACGGAAACGCCACCGCGCACAGGATCAGCGGCACCAGCAGCAGCGAAATGATGGGGTTGACTTCACCGCCGCTCCAATACACCAGCAGCGCAAGGATGAAGGCGTCGGCCAGCAGATGCGCAAACCCGCCGTTCACCCCCAGCCCGCGTGCGCTGCGGCTCTGCCACCACAGCAGCAGCGCCAGCGCCGCCTGCAGCGCGATCAGCCCGAGCACGCGGTAGACCGGCCAGGTGATGTCCAGTGCGTGATGCGCCCACGGCATGATGGCCAGTTCGGCCAGCAGCAAAACCACCCGCGCCGCCAGCAGACGGTGCAGGGTGACGACGGGCAAGGGAGCAGACGCACTCCCCCCGCTCAGGGGCTGGTGCGCAAGGCGTGCGGAAAACGGCATGGCGCTCATTCTAGGAAGCACCCTGCGCCCGACGACTCCGCATTGCCCCGCCCTGCGGCAATCGGTCGCAGGGCCACGACATGCGAGATCGGCGGCAGACTATGGCACCAGCACGGTCGAGCCGATGGTCTTGCGCGCCTGCAGGTCGCGGTGCGCCTGCGCGGCGTCGGCCAGCGGGTAGCGCTGGTGGATGTGGATGCGCACCTGGCCGCTGCGGATCAGTGCGAACAGCGCGTCGGCCATCTGCTGCTTGACCACCGGGTCGGCCATGTGCGTACCCAGTGTCGGGCGGGTGACGTAAAGCGATCCGGCTGCGGCCAGATCGGTGAGCTTGATCGGCGGCACCGCGCCCGAGGCGTTGCCGAAGCTCACCATCAGGCCGAAGGGCTGCAGGCAGGCGAGCGAGCGCTCCCAGGTGTCTTTGCCGATGGAGTCGTACACCACCGGCACGCCGCGCCCGCCGGTGAGATCCTTGACACGGGCAACGAAGTCGTTCTGGACGTAATCGATCGCGTGGGCATAGCCGTTCTCCAGCGCCAGCGCGCATTTCTGTGGCGAGCCGGCGGTGCCGATCAGCACCGCGCCGATTGCCCGCGCCATCTGCCCGGCGATCAGCCCGACTCCGCCGGCTGCGGCATGGAACAGCGCGACCTCGCCGCGCTTGAGCGCCCAGGTGCGGTGCAGCAGGTAATACGCGGTCAGCCCCTTGAGCAGGCTGGCTGCGGCCAATTCGAACGAAATGTCATCGGGCAGCTTGATCAGCGGCGCCACCGGCACCACGCGACGCTGCGCATACGCGCCGGGCGCGCCGGTGCAATAGCCCACGCGATCGCCCACGGCAAAGCCCTGCACCCCGGGGCCGACCGCCTCGATCACCCCGGCCGCTTCCCCGCCCAGAGTGCCGGGCAGCGGCTGCGGATACAGGCCGGTGCGGTGATACACGTCGATGAAGTTCAGCCCCACGGCCTCGTGCCGCAGCAGCACCTGCCCCGGGCCGGGCTCGGGTAGTTCCAGCGTGCGCCACTGCAGCACCTCGGGGCCGCCGTGCTGGTCGAATTGAATGGCTTGGGTTGTGATCATGTCTCTTCCTTCTTTTGGGGGTTTTCGTGCAGCCACAGCGCCAGTGCAGGCAGGCACAGCAGCGCCAGCGCCGCGCCCAGCGTGAACAGCGCGCCAGAGCCGATGGTCTGCCACAGCCAGCCCGCGCCGATGGCGGCGAGCAGCTGCATCAGGCCGATGGTCAGGTGAAACAGGCCAAACGCCGTGCCGCGCAGTGCCGCCGGCGCGGCGTCGGCCACCGCAGCGGAGAGTAATCCCTGCGTGAGCCCCATGTGCAAGCCCCACAGCGCAACCCCGGCCCAGAACCCGGGCATTCCCAGCGGCAGCACACCGCCGAGCAGCAACATGGCCAGCGCGAGCACCACCAGCCCCAGACCGAACAGACGCTTGCGCCCCCAGCGCGCGGCCAGCAGCCCGACCGGATAGGCCGAGGCGGCGTAGGCCAGCGACAGTACCAGCGTGACCAACGCGATCCACACCACCGACACGCCGATCTGATCGCCGCGCAGCACCAAAAACGCCTCGGTCAGCCGCGCCACGGTGAACAGCGCGGCCAGAACGACCACCTGCCAGTACGCCGCTGGCAACTGGCGCGCGGCGCCCCAGTCCACCGCCTTGCGGCGCGATCCGGCCGTGCTGCGCTCGGGCCGGGCGCGCCGCGGCTCGTGCACCCCGAAGGCCAGCAGCGCCACCGCGATCACCGCCGGAATCACCCCGAACCACAGCACCAGCCGCAGATTGTCGGCATACAGCGCGAGCAGGCCGATGGCCGCCAGCGGGCCAAGCACAGCGCCCACCGTGTCCAGACTTTGCCGCAGGCCATAGGCGGCATTGCGCAACGGGGGCGGCGTGGCGTCGGCCACCAGCGCGTCACGCGGCGCGCCGCGGATACCCTTGCCGATGCGGTCGATGAAGCGCGCGGCGATCACCTCGCCGGCGCCGGAGGCCAGCGGAAACAGCGGCTTGGTCAGCGCCGACAGGCCATAGCCGGTCACCGCCAGCCACTTACGCGAGCCGATGCGGTCCGACCACACGCCCGACACCACCTTGAGCATCGACGCCGTGGCCTCGGCAATGCCTTCGACCACGCCCACGCTGAGCACGCTCAGGCCCAGCACCGTGGTCATGTACACCGGCAGCAGTGCGTGGATGAGTTCGGACGACATGTCCATGAACAGGCTGACCAGCCCGAGCATCCAGACGGTGCGGGGAAGGCGTGCGGCCGGGTCGGCAGGGGTGGGCGAATGCGGCATCGTTCTGATCGTTCGAGTGTGTTAAGCGCAGTCTAAGGGCCGACCGCTAAAGTGACACCTGTTTCCATTTGCCATCCAGCCCCATGCGCCTGCTCCTGGTTGAAGACGACATGATGATCGGCGAGAGCGTGCTCGACGCGCTGCGCGGCGAAGGCTACGCGGTGGACTGGGTGCGCGATGGCGTCATGGCCGACAGCGCGCTGCGCACCGAGCAGTACGACCTGGTGCTGCTCGACCTGGGGCTGCCCAAGATGGACGGCCTGGCCGTGCTCAAGGCGCTGCGCGCGCGGCGCGAGGCCACGCCGGTGCTGATCGCCACCGCACGCGACGCGGTGTCGGCGCGCATCGAGGGGCTGGACGCCGGGGCGGACGACTATGTGCTCAAGCCCTACGACCTCGACGAGCTGTTCGCGCGCATCCGCGCGCTGCTGCGCCGCGCTGCGGGCCGCGCCGAGCCGGTGTTCAGCTACGGTCGCATCAGCCTGAACCCGGCCACGCACGAAGCCTTGCTGAGCGGCGAGCCGGTGGCGCTGTCGCAGCGCGAATGGGCGGTGCTCGAAGCGCTCATTGCCCGTCCCGGCATGATTCTGTCGCGCGCACAGCTCGAGGAAAAGCTCTACAGCTGGAAGGACGAGATTTCGAGCAACGCGGTGGAGGTGTATGTCCACAGCTTGCGCAAAAAACTCGGCGCCGAACTCATCCGCAATATTCGCGGCATGGGCTACATGATCGCCAGGGAGCCCGCCGCCGCAAGCCCGGCCATGCCGACCAAGGACGGCGGCGGCGACGGAGGCGGCGAGTGAAATCGCTGCGCGCCCGGCTGCTTCTGCTGCTGTCTGCCGCAGTGACCATCGCCGCGCTGGTGCAGGCGGTGGCGGTGTTCCACAACGCCATGCGCGAGGCCGATGCGGTGTTCGACTATCACCTGCAGCAGCTCGCGCTGTCGCTGGCCAGCGGCGACATGGGCCTGCCCGGCTTCGGCCCGAACGTCAGCCCGGGCAACGATGTCGACTATGTGGTGCAGGTCTGGGCGCCCGACGGCAAGCGCATCTACGTCTCGCGCCCGCGCAGCGACCTGCCCAGCCAGGCCGTGCTCGGCTACACCAATGTGCAGGTCGGCGGCGAGCAGTGGCGGGTGTACTCGATGCAAGCCGGCGGCCGCACCATCCAGGTCGGGCAGAGCACCGCCACGCGGCGTGCCTTGGCGCTGGGGTTTGCGCTGCGATCCATCTGGCCGATGGCGGTGATCGCCCCGCTGCTGTTGCTGGCCGTGGCCTGGGTGGGGCGGCGCTCGCTGCAGCCGCTCTCGGACCTGTCGCGCGAGCTGGAAAACCGCGCGGCCACCAGCTTCGATCCGCTCGATCCGCACCCCGTGGTCAGTGAAATGCAGCCCGTGGTGCGGGCGATGAACGGCCTGTTCGCCCGCACCCGGGCCGCGTTCGACACCCAGCGCATGTTCGTTGCCGACGCCGCGCACGAGCTGCGCTCACCGCTGACCGCGCTCAAGGTGCAGGTGCAGATGCTCGCGCGCGCGCACGACGACGGCCAGCGCAGCGTGGCGCTGGCGCGGCTGGAAAGCGGCATCGACCGCGCCAGCCATCTGGTCGAGCAGTTGCTGCAGCTGGCGCGTAACGAGTCCGGCGCCGAGGAGGCGCTGGCGCCGGTGAGCCTGCTCGACACTGCGCGTCTGGCGCTGTCGGACACCGCCGAACTGGCGCAGACCCGCGGCGTGGACGCCGGGCTGGAAGACGCCGAGGATTGCACCGTACTCGCCCCGCCCGGAGGCTTGCGCATTCTGGTGCGCAATCTGGTGGACAACGCGCTGCGCTACACCCCGACCGGCGGCCGGGTGGACGTGCGGGTGCGCTGCGAGATGCGGCCGGGCACAGACGGCGCGCCGCAGCGCATGGCCATTCTCGAGGTAGACGACTCCGGCCCCGGCATCCCGCCCGAGGACCGCGAGCGGGTGTTCGACCGCTTCTATCGCCGCGAAAACGCCCCCGCGGGCGGCAGCGGTCTGGGCCTGGCCATCGTGCGCAGTGTGGCCGAGCGCTCGAGCGCGACCATCACCCTCGACACCGCACCGCTCGGCGGCCTGCGGGTGCAGGTGAGGTTTGCAGCGCAGCAAGGGCAACACTGAATCAGTCCTTGTGATGATGCGCGCCGGTGTGCGGGATGGGATGCAAGGCGCACA
>JAGDVQ010000193.1 GCA_023255715.1 Thiomonas sp. | reverse complement strand
TGACCGCCGATCACCAGATCGAACAGGTCGGCGAGAAGCTGCGGGCGATGATGCCGTGGATCAAGGCGAACAAACTGGTGGACAAATCCAGGAATTGAACACCGCTTTTTTCAAGCACGACACCCGGCGGAAGCCGGGTGTCGTGCTTGAGGTCCCGGCTCTGCCGTCCGCTCGCCTGCTGGGCGACTAAACTCTCACCATGACTTATCCCCATCCCATTCTCGCCCGCGAAGGCTGGCCGTTCATTGCCAGCAGTGTCCTGCTCTCCGTCATCGTGTGGGCGCTGGCAGGGTTCTGGTGGTCCTTGCCGCTGTGGTTGCTGAGCCTTTTTGTCATTCAGTTTTTCCGTGATCCGGCGCGCCCCATCCCGACGGATCCTCTCGCCGTGCTCAGCCCGGCGGACGGCCGCATCGTCGCCATCGAGCCTGCGTTCGACACCTACGCGCAGCGTGATGCGCTGAAAATCAGCGTGTTCATGAACGTGTTCAATGTGCATTCCAACCGTGCTCCGGTCGACGGAACGCTGCGTGCAGTGCAATACTTCCCGGGAAAATTTTTCAATGCTGATCTCGACAAGGCGTCCGAACAAAACGAACGCAACGCCTTGGTGATCGACAGCGCCGGGCGCGTGGTGACCGCAGTGCAGGTTGCAGGGCTGATTGCGCGGCGTATCCTTTGCTATGTGAAGGCGGGGGAGGGCTTGCAGCGTGGACAACGCTTTGGCTTCATCCGCTTCGGCTCGCGGGTGGATGTTTATCTGCCACTGGGCTCGCAGTCGCGCGTCTCGATTGGCGACAAGGTCTATGCAAGCAGCACCATTCTGGCCGACCTGGCAGCCTGAGATGGCTACCGTGCCTCGGCCTGACTCCAGCGAGGCCCGCCATGTCGCATAACGTGTCGCCTTTTCCGCAGCAAGATGCCCGCTCCGCGGTGACTGGGCAGGATCCGGATCCGGAGACGAGAGTCCCTGCCGAGCCGCACAACCAGTCCCCGTGTCCCGACGAGGATCCGACACATCGTCGCAGACGCGGTATCTATTTACTGCCCAATTCCTTCACTGCCGCGGCCCTGTTCTGCGGTTTCTATGCAATTGTCATGGCCATGAGCGGCCGCTACGACTCTGCCGCGACGGCAATCTTTGCGGCCATGGTGCTCGACAGCCTCGATGGGCGTGTGGCGCGCATGACCAACACTCAGAGCGAGTTCGGCGCGCAATTCGATTCGCTCGCCGACATGGTGTCGTTCGGCGCAGCACCTGCGCTGATCGTTTACGAGTGGTCCCTGCGCGGCCTGGGCAAATTGGGCTGGGTGGCTGCCTTTGTGTATTGTGCTGGCGCTGCCTTGCGTCTGGCGCGTTTCAACACCAACGTGGCCGTGATCGACAAGCGTTACTTCCAGGGTTTGCCCAGCCCTGCGGCTGCCGCATTGGTCGCCGGTTTTCTCTGGATCATGACAGACGCTGGCGTGCAGGGCGCCCATGTTTCGTGGTTCAGTTTTGTCATCACGCTGTTTGCAGGCATCACCATGGTGACCAATGTTCCGTTCTACAGTTTCAAGGACGTGAGTTTTCGTCGCAGTGTTCCGTTCATCAGCATCTTCCTGATCGTTTTGTTGATCGGCTTGATTGCCTATCAACCACCGCTGGTCTTGTTTGGTCTGTTCGTGCTGTATGGGATCTCGGGGTATGTGGTGTATGTCTGGCACCGCATCAAAGGCCGCCCAGTGAGTGTGATCGCCACCTCCGTGGACGAGCCTGACGAACGCGGTTTGCATTGAGCACGTGCAGGCTATTGACAAACAGTTCAATCCTCGCGACAATAACGGTTTTACGCGGGAATAGCTCAGTTGGTAGAGCGCAACCTTGCCAAGGTTGAGGTCGCGAGTTCGAGCCTCGTTTCCCGCTCCAGATTCTCGAAAAAAAGGGAAGCCAAGCTTCCCTTTTTTGTGCTCGGTGCGCGTGGACCTGGCCCAGCAAGATCGATGTGCAACAGATCCTGGTCCGGCGCAGCAAACCGGCACGTTTTTGCGTACGATCTCGCTCCTGTTGCGCAAAAGCCCATCACCCGGCGGGGTGGCAGAGTGGTTATGCAGCGGCCTGCAAAGCCGTCTATGCCGGTTCGATTCCGACCCCCGCCTCCATTCCAGCGCTGCTGCTTGCCCGGATGGCGAAATTGGTAGACGCAGCGGACTTAAAATCCGCCGCCTTCCTGAAAAGGGGCGTGCGGGTTCGACCCCCGCTCCGGGCACCAGGGTTGACGCGCCGTTGCCAGATGGGCCCGCGGGTTCCCCGTTGATCCTTCTGCGAAACATCTGACCGATATGCCCTGCCGCGCACATTCGCGCAAACCATGGGGACGGCACGCTCTTGTCATTCCAACCCGATAAGATGCAGCCATGCGAATTCTCTTAGCCAATGATGATGGGTATCTAGCCCCCGGCCTGGCCGCGCTGTACGAGGGCCTGCGTGCGCGGTGGGATGTGACGGTGATCGCGCCTGAACAAAACGCCAGCGCGGCGTCCAATGCGCTGACGCTCAACAGGCCCCTGTCGGTCTATACCGCGCAAAACGGTTTTCTGTATGTGAATGGCACGCCGTCTGACTGTGTGCACATCGCGCTGACGGGTTTGCTGGATTTTCGTCCCGATCTAGTGGTCAGCGGGGTGAACAACGGGGCCAATCTGGGCGACGACACCATCTATTCCGGAACGGTTGCCGCAGCCACGGAGGGCTACCTGTTCGGCATTCCGGCGCTGGCCATTTCGCTTGTCGAAAAGGGCTGGAAGCATCTGGATACCGCGGTGGCGGTTGCAGTGGATGTGGTTGCGAAGCTTGCAGAGGATATGCCGCAGCAGGCGCAGTTGCTCAATCTGAACGTCCCCAATCGTGCGCTGAGTGCCTTGGGTGGCGTGCGCGTGACGCGCTTGGGCAAGCGGCATCCGAGTCAGCCGGTGGTCGTGCAGAAGAACCCGTATGGCGACACGATTTACTGGATCGGCGGGGCGGGTGCAGCGATGGACAAGCAGCAGGGGACGGACTTTGATGCCATTGCCCAGGGCTGTGCGTCACTGACTCCACTGCAGCTGGATCTGACGCACCACGCGCAACTCGAGCAATGTGCGGCGCGATTTGAAACGCGGGGACTTGCGTGAGTTCGAGTGGCAAGTCGTCGCGCTTTGTGCACTGGCCCGTGCGCACCACGCAGGGCGCTGATCGCGCCGGCACGACTCAAACGTCTGCCTCACCGCTGCGAATGCCGCTGACCGGCGGGGCGGTATTCCCTTCTCGAAACAGGCAGGACGTGACGCAAACCGCACTCACGCAGGGGCCGTCGCGTTGTTTGCCGCGACAGGTCGGCTTGGATTCGGACGCCGTTCGCAAAGGCATGGTGGACAAGCTCAGGCAGCTTGGCGAGTTTGACGAACGCGTGCTGCAGGCCCTGCAGGCAGTTCCGCGGCATCACTTCGTCGAGCCGGGGCTTGCGGCGCAGGCGTATCTCGACAACGCGCTGCCGATCGGCTTTGAACAGACCATCTCCAAGCCTTCGGTGGTGGCGCGCGGTCTGGATGCAGCACTCAAGGCTCTGGCGCCGCGTGCCAATCTGGGCAAGGTGCTCGACATCGGCACCGGTTGCGGCTATGCCGCCGCAGTCACGGCGCGGCTGGCGGTGGAGGTCTACAGCGTCGAGCGCATTCGCGCCCTGCACGATCTGGCGCGCAACAATCTGCGCGCCCTTCGGGTGCCGAATCTGCGCCTGATTCTGAGCGATGGCATGCTCGGTTGTGAGCAGGGCGCCCCTTTCGATGTGATTCTGTCCGGAGCTGCTGCGCTGACCGTGCCACAGGCCTGGCTCGATCAACTCGCGGTAGGCGGTGTGCTGATCGCCCCCATTGGCGACCCGCAGCAACTGTTGCTCTACCGTAAGCGATCGGCGACGAGATTTGATGTCAAACCGCTCGAGGGCGCAAAGTTCGTCCCTCTAAAATCCGGCTTGACCTGAACCCAAGCCCCACACCATGCGCATCGCACTCTTCGCTCTCACTCTGTTTCTCGCTTCAGTCCTGGGCGCGTGCACCTCGGTTCCGCTGTCTCCCGTGCCTGTCGAGCAGAAGAGCTTCCAGCAACTCACTCCGAGCCAATCGGCGCCGCCAGCCACCGTTGCTGCTGCGCCTGCAGGCATAGCGACTGCGGCGTCGGCATCACTGGCGGGGCAGCCGGGCTACTACACCGTGCAGCCGGGAGATACCTTGCGGCGTATCGCCCTGCAGTACGGCACCACCTGGCAAGCCCTGGCGCAGTGGAACAACCTCGCCGATCCCAATGTGATCGAGGTCGGGCAGGTGCTGCGCGTCACGCCTCCCCAGGCGGCAACGCGATCGGCAGAGGCATCTGCACCGCCTTTGCCCAGTGGAAGCACGGCGCAGAGTTTTGCCGTGACGCCGCTGGCACCCGTGGCGCCTGTCAAGCCTGCCACCGAGGCGACCACTGCGCCTGCAGCCAAGCCGTCGACGCCGCCCGTTCTGCCGCGTCCTGCGGCCTCTGCAGCGCCTGCGCCCAGTGGGCCGGCAGTCATCGCCAGCAATCTGGCGACGGCGACGCACGACGGCCTTGTCTGGTCCTGGCCCGCAAGCGGCAAGATCATTCAAGGATTCAACGGAACGACCAGCAAGGGCATTGACATTGCGGGAAATCTGGGCGACCCAGTCTATGCCGCGGCTGGCGGACGTGTGGTTTACGCGGGCTCCGAGCTGCGTGGCTTCGGCAAGCTGATCATCATCAAGCACAACGACGATTACATCAGCGTCTATGCCCACAACAACGTCATGCTCGTCAAGGAGGGCGAGGCGGTGAAACGCGGGCAGAAAATTGCCGAGATGGGGTCGACGGATGCGCCGCGCGTGGAACTGCATTTCGAGATTCGACTGCGCGGCAAATCCATTGATCCAGTCGGCTTGCTGCCCAAGCAGCCCTGATCCTCCAGCATGGCCCGCACCCGCAAGTCAGGCTCCCGTTCCAATGCTGCGCCCCTTGAGACGGGCAGCGTTCCTGAGAATGGGGTGACTGGCGCTACCGCTGATGGTCAGCGTGTCGACGCGTTGAACGGTATGGCGCAGATGCAGGCCGCTGCGGCGTCGGCACAGCCCGCGCCCACACCGGAAGGTGCACCGTGCCCACCGGCTTCACTGGCTGCGATTGACGACGAATCGGGTGTCAGTGCGCTTCAGTCCTATCTCAACCATATCCGCGCCAAACCCCTGTTCACACCAGAACAGGAGTTCGAGATGGCGACCCGCGCCAGATCGGGCGAGTTCAGCGCGCGCCAGGCCATGGTCGAGCACAACCTCCGTCTGGTGGTCAGCATCGCCAAGGCCTATGTCGGGCGCGGAGCCGCCTTGGGCGACTTGATCGAAGAGGGCAATCTCGGCCTGATTCACGCGATCGAAAAGTTCGAGCCTGAACGCGGGTTCCGCTTTTCGACTTACGCAAGCTGGTGGATCCGCCAGAGCATCGAGCGTGCCTTGATGCAGCAAGTCCGCACCATCCGTTTGCCGGTGCACGTCATCCGCGAGCTCAATCAAGTGCTGCGGGCGCGCAAGCACCTGGAACAGGCCGCGAGTTATCGCGGGCAGACATCCGTCGAGGACATTGCGGCGCTGCTGGGGAGAAACGCGGACGAGGTCGCTGACCTGCTTGCCCTGGCCGAGCAACCCACATCCCTCGATGCCTTGCGCGAAACGCAGTCCGGCGAGAGCTACGCCGATCAGTTTGCCGATCAGGATGCGCAAAGCATGGAGGAGCAGACCCAGTCCCGGGAGGTCGAGGCGCTGGTCGATTCCTGGGTCGGCGCCCTTGCCGAGCGCGAGCGTGAGATCATCGAAGCGCGATTCGGTTTGCACGGCCGCGAGCTGGAAACCCTGGAATCCCTGGCGCAGCGCCTCAGTCTCACGCGCGAACGGGTCAGACAAATCCAGCAAGAAGCCTTGCTCAAGCTCAAGGGGCGCCTGGCGCGCAACGGAGTCGACAAGGGGGCCCTTCTCTGACGTGTCAAATGCTTGCCCGATCCATGATTTCCACCCCCATCGTCGCGTTTGATATCGAGACCATTCCAGACCCCGACGCGTTGCGTGCCGCTGGCCTGGCAGATCCCGGGCTGGACGACCATGACACCGTCTTGCAGGCGCAGACGCGGCGCCTTGAAAAAACCGGAAGCGATTTCCTGCCGGTGCATTGCCAGAAGGTCCTGGTCATTTCCTGCACCTTCCGCAACCACGAGGGCCTGAAAATTCACTCTTTCGTCGATCATGGTGGACAGGAAGGGCAGGTGGTGCAGAGTTTCTTCCGGGTGATCGAAAAGCACGCGCCACAACTCGTCTCGTGGAACGGCGGCGGTTTCGATCTTCCCGTACTGCATTACCGGGGTTTGGTGCATGCCGTCGTTGCACCGAAATATTGGGACATGGGCGAAGATGACCGGGAAATGAAGTGGAATAACTACATTTCCCGGTATCACACCCGTCATCTGGACTTGATGGATCTGCTTGCGCTGTACCAACCGCGGGCAAACGCCCCGATGGATGTGCTGGCGAAGCTGTGCGGTTTTCCCGGCAAACTCGGCATGGACGGCAGCAAGGTCTATGAGGCCTGGCGCGCAGGGCAGACCGATGCGATTCGGCGTTATTGCGAAACCGATGTCATGAACACCTACCTGCTGTACTGCCGCTACCAATTGATGCGCGGCGGTTTGTCTGTCAACGAGTATGCCGATGAAATTCAGGTCGTGCGTGAAACGCTGGGCACACTGGCGGCGCACGAGGCGCACTGGCAGGAATATCTGGCCGCCTGGCCAACCCAGTCTCCGTCTGCAGCGTAGGGCGCCCACGGCGCGGCCGCGCTGCTGGACACCACCGAGTTTTCGAGGCGGCATCTGTTCCAATAGATGGCATGGAACAACGTGAACGCATGGAATGGCTGCAGATCGACGGCCTGGATCTCGAAGGGCGCGGCGTCGGCCGCAGTGAAAACGGCAAAGTGGTCTTCGTTTCCAATGCCTTGCCCGGCGAGCGTGTTCAGGCCAGCATCGCGCGCAGCAAGCGCAATTGGGAGTCCGGTACAGCGATTGCCTGGGCCAATGTGTCCAGCAGCCGCGTGACGCCCAAATGTCCGCATTTTGGGATCTGTGGGGGGTGCAGCATGCAGCATGTCGACCCCGCAGCCCAACTGGCCTTCAAGCAACGCACCCTGGAAGATGATTTCTGGCACTTGAGCCGACTGCGGCCGCAAACCCTGCTACGCCCCATTGCCGGGCCCAGCTGGGGCTATCGCACCCGGGCACGGCTGACGGTACGCCTGGTGTTCAAGAAGGGTGGCGTTCTTGTCGGATTCCATGAAAAAGGATCCAGTTATGTTGCAGATATGCGCAGTTGTGCGATCTTGCCGCAGAAGGTGTCTGACCTTCTGCTGCCGCTGCGCACGTTGATTGCCAGCCTCTCACGCCCCGAGCGGGCGCCACAGATCGAGTTGGCCATGGGCGACAGTGTGACCGCACTGGTCTTGCGGCATCTGGAGCCATTGACCGAGGAAGATCGGCAGCTTCTGCGCGACTTTGGCGCCAGGCACGATGTGCAATGGTGGCTGCAGGCCAAGGGGCCGGATTCCGCCGTGCTGCTCGACGGCGACGGCGCACCACTGCGCTACGGTCTGCCGGAGTTCGGCATCACCATGCCATTTCGCCCGACCGATTTCACCCAGGTGAACCCGCAGATCAACCGAGTCATGGTGGCGCGTGCCCTGCGCCTTCTGAATGCGCAGGCAACAGACCGGGTCATCGACTGGTTCTGTGGCCTCGGCAATTTCACCTTGCCGATCGCCACACAGGCGCGCACGGTGCTCGGCATCGAAGGCAGTGCCACACTGGTCGCGCGAGCGCTGGATAACGCCCTGCAGAACGATTTGCAGGACAAGGTGGCATTCACGGCGCGCAATCTGTTCGAGATGGACGCTGCGGATCTGCGCGCCTACGGTGAGGCGGATCTGTGGCTGGTCGATCCGCCGCGCGATGGCGCGTTGGCTCTGTGCAAGGCCCTGGTGGAGGCGGTTGGCGGAAAATCGCTCTCGCGAACAGAGGGCACGGAGATTGAGCATTTGCCCTCGGAGCAGGGCGGGGAACGGGTGCCGTTCAATCCGCCACGGCGAATCGTCTATGTCTCGTGCAACCCGGCAACCCTGGCGCGGGATGCCGGTTTGCTGGTGCATCACGGCGGCTACACCCTGCGCGCGGCCGGTGTGATGAATATGTTCCCGCATACGGCGCATGTGGAATCGATGGCAGTGTTCGAACGCGACTGAACACAACGCCCATGAAAAAACGCCCGCGACAGCGGGCGTTTTTACTGCGAAATGCCAGTTTTCAGCGGCGACCGCCGCCGCTGAAAAAGCTCAGGATCGACAGCAGGTTGACGAACACGTTGTAGATGTCGAGGTAGATGGCCAGGGTTGCCGTGATGTAGTTGGTCTCACCGCCATTGATGACGCGCTGCACATCGATCAACATGAAGGCCGAGAAAATGACGATGGCCACGACCGAGAAGGTCAGCATCAGCGCAGGCAACTGCAGCCAGATGTTGGCGATGCCTGCCAGGATCAGCAGGATGACACCGACAAACAGCATTTTCGACAGGCCCGACAGATCGCGCTTGACCACATTGGCCAGTGTGGCCATGGCGCCGAAAATGACTGCCGTGCCGCCGAAGGCCAGCATGATGAGTTGCGGCCCGTTGCGCATGCCCAGCACAAAGCCAAGCATCTGCGACAGCATCACGCCCATGAAGAACGTGAACAGCAGCAAGAGCCCAACCCCGGTGCTGGAGTTTTTGGTCCGTTCGATGCCGAACATCAGACCGAAGGCGCCGACCAGGAACACGATCATGGTCATGCCGGGACTTTGCGCCATGGCCAGGTTCAGGCCGGTTGCCATGCCGATCCACGCCCCGATGACGGTGGGGATGAGCGACAGAGCCAGCAGCGAGTAGGTCTGCCGCAGAACCTTGTTGCGCACGGTTGCTGCGCCGCCCTGCTGGGCGTAGATGGTGTAATCACGTTGCTCGTTCATGGAAAGACTCCGTTCCTTGATGTGGAAACTGCAAGTAAGACTAGCACACGCTAAATACGTTCCACTGGCTGCATTTCAATCGCCGCGACATGAATTTGCAAGCAATGTGCGTGCGCTTCAGTCTGGGTTCAGGCTGCCTGGGGTGCGGTGCCGTAGACCTCGGCCACTCGGCGCAGCGCGCTGTCCAGTGTGAGATGGTGATTTTGTGGGCCGTGGACGGCGATTTTCTCGGAACCGAGCACATTGCCCAGGCGGGTGCAGTCCGCGAGCGTCCAGCCGTGTGACAGGCCGTAAAGGAGCCCGGCGCGGAACGCATCGCCACAGCCCGTTGGATCGCAGACGGTGCGTGCGGGTACGCCGGGAATGTCGACCGGCGCGGCGCCATCGCTCCAGATGCGGCAGCCCAGTTCGCCGCGCGTGACCACCAGGCCTTGCACTTGCGTGGCGATGTGGTCGAGGCTCCAGCCGGTGCGTTCCACCAGCAATTCGGCCTCGTAGTCGTTGACCGCGACCCAGCTCGCCTTGGCGATGAAATCCCGCAGATCAGCACCGTCGAACATGGGCATGCCCTGGCCCGGATCGAAAACGAAGGGGATGCCGGCCGCGGCAAGTTGCGCGGCGTGGTCGATCATGGCTGCGCGGCCGTCGGGCGCGATGATGGCCAGAGTGACCCCGGCGTCCAGTGGCACGGGCAGTTCGTGCGCCCGGCCCATGGCGCCGGGGTGGAAGGAGGTGATCTGGTTGTTGTCGCGGTCGGTGATGATGTGCGCCTGCGCGGTGTAACTGCCGAGCAGTTGGCTGACGTGCGTGCGCGGGATGCGCAGCGCATCGAGCCGGTCGAGGTAACTCTGTCCGTCCTCGCCCAGCGCGGCGAGGATGAGCGGGTCGCCGCCCAGCAGCGCCAGGCTGTAGGCGATATTGCCGGCGCAGCCGCCGAACTCGCGCCGCATCGTGGGCACCAGAAAGCTGATGTTGAGGATGTGGACCTTGTCGGGCAGGATGTGCTCGGCAAAGCGGCCGTCGAACGTGGTGATGGTGTCGAACGCGAGCGAACCGCAGATCAGGGTGGACATGAGGTTCAGCCTTCGAAGCGCAGGGCAGGAAAGAGAATGACGTCGCGAATGCTGGGCGCGTCGGTCAGCAGCATGACCAGCCGGTCGATGCCGATGCCACAGCCGCCCGCTGGCGGCATGCCGTATTCCAGCGCGCGCACATAGTCGGCGTCGTAATACATGGCTTCGTCGTCGCCGGCTTCCTTGGCCTGGACCTGAGCCTGAAAACGCGCGGCCTGGTCTTCGGGATCGTTCAGCTCGGAAAAACCATTGGCGATCTCGCGGCCGGTGATGAACAGCTCGAAGCGCTCGGTGGTGTTCGGGTCGGCATCCGAGGCGCGCGCCAGCGGCGAGACTTCCACGGGATAGTCGACGATGAAGGTCGGCTCCCACAGCAGATGCTCGGCGACTTGTTCAAACAGGGCGAGCTGCAGGGCACCAAGCCCCATGCCCTTGAGCTTGTGCGGGGCGTGGTCGGCGTCGAGTCGGCGCAGCTCGCCGCGCAGAAAGCCGTCGTCTGCCAGCTGGGCGTCGGTGTAGTCCGGGGCATGCTTCTGGATGGCCTGCGTGAGGGTCAGGCGGGCAAACGGCGCACTCAGGTCGAGGGTGCGACCCTGATGGGTGAGTACGGTGGTGCCGCAGGTGCGTTGCGCAGTGTTGCGGATCAGCGCCTCGGTGAAGTCCATCTGGTCGCGGTAGGTCCACCACGCGGCGTAAAACTCCATCATGGTGAACTCGGGGTTGTGCCGCGGGCTCAGGCCCTCGTTGCGGAAATTGCGGTTGATCTCGAACACCCGCTCGAAGCCGCCCACCAGCAGCCGCTTGAGGTAGAGCTCGGGCGCGATGCGCAGATACATCTGCTGATCCAGCGCATTGTGGTGCGTGACGAAGGGCTTGGCCGCCGCGCCGCCCGGTATGGGGTGGAGCATCGGCGTTTCCACTTCCATGAAGCCCGCAGCAAGCATTTCACCGCGCAGCGCCGCAATGGCCTTGCTGCGCAGCGCAAAGCGTTCGCGCGACTCGGGGGTGACGATCAGATCGACATAGCGCTGGCGGTAGCGGGTTTCCAGGTCTTCGAGGCCGTGGAACTTGTCCGGCAGCGGGCGCAAGCTCTTGACCAGCAGCCGCACCTGCTCGGCCTTGATGGTCAACTCGCCCGTGCGCGTCTTGAACAACACCCCCTCACAGCCGATCCAGTCTCCCAGATCGTCGTGCTTGAACGCCGTGTGGGCCTCTTCGCCGGTGACGTCGTTGGACACATGGATCTGAATGCGGCCGGTACTGTCCTGCAGGGTGGCGAAACTCGCCTTGCCCATGACCCGCTTGAGCATCATGCGGCCTGCCACACGCACGCGCACCGCCGCTGCGTCCAGCGCCTGCGGCTCGTCCCCGCCATGCTGCGCCTGCAGACTGGCGGCGTGGTGCGTGGGCTTGAAGTCGTTCGGGAATGCGGGGGCGACCTTGCGCAGTGCGGAGAGTTTGGCGCGGCGCTCGGCAATCAGCGGGGAGTCATCGGTGGCGGGCGAGTGGGAAGCGTCGGTATTCATGCAGGTGGGAGAGACGGAGGGTCGGGGCGGGCCTCGGGCCCCGTGGAAACGGGCGCATACCGCATGCCGCGCAAGCGTGGCCAACGCCAAGCATCAGGATTTTACCCGTGCGCTTCAAAAAAGAAGGCACCCGACAAGAGGCCGAGCCAGAACAGGCCGATGAGGCCTGCCTGCACCGCGGCATTGGCCATGCCGAATCGCCACCGGGCTCCGGCAAATCCAGCAACCGCCTTGCTGACGCCATTGGCGGAGAGTGCAAAGCCAACGGCCAACATGGCCTGCAGGGAACTGAACGTGCCATTGGCCGCGAACTGGGCGGCCGAGGCAGACGCCGCATGGGCATCCGCAAAGCCGGCCAGGCCCGTGGCGATGATGGCGCCGCTGTCGCCCAGCCAGTTCCGCGCCCAATCGGCGACGAGCAACACACCGGCCAGGATGGAGGCAAACAGCAAGGCATGCAAGGGCTGGAATGGACGCTTCGCTGAGGTCTGCGGTGCGCTGGCGGAAAGGGTGTCGTCGCGAAGGCGTCCGCGCCACAAGGCACCGACGGCGAGCAGTGCGCCCACGCCATACAACCCAATCGCAGGCAGCAGACTGGCCAGCAGGGTCGGCTGAATCAAGGCAACCAGAGCGGCCAGTTCGATCACGGTGGCCAGATTCGACAGCAGGGCCGCACGCAGGCAATTGGTCTGCGCGGCAGGCTCCAGCCGCGCCCGCTGTGCCATGCTGGCAATCGTTGCGGTGCTCGAGACAAAGCCGCCCGCCAGACCTGAGAGCGCCAGACCGCGTCGACTGCCCAGCGCCCGCACGCCCAGATGTCCGAGCGATTGAATGGCCATCACCAGCACCGCCAGCAGCCACAGAGTGTGCAGGTTCAGCCCGGCAAGCCACACGATTTTCTGGTCAGGCAGCAGTGGCAAGATCACCAGCGCAGCCGCAGCCAGCATGAGCGCCGATTCCATTTCTGCGTTGCTCAGCGCATTGCGCACAAAATCATGCAGTGTGCTTTTTGCCGCCAGCACCCCGGCAACGACCACAGCCAGCCCGGCCGCCCAGCCCGGCGCCTGCTGTGCCAATGCGCCGATCAGGACGGTGAGAAGCAGCGCGAATTCGGTGGTCAGCCCAGGGTCGGCCTTGCGGGTCTGCAGATAGCCGGAGAGCGCCAGCAGTCCGAACGCCGCAAGGACCACCGCCAGCACCAGCGCCCCCAGAGTGGCCGCTGCAGCGCCCGCGAGCGACGCCAGCACGAAGCTGCGCAACCCCGCAGGAGATTCCGGCGGCTGGTTGCGCTCGCGCTCGACGCCGATCAGCAGTCCGGCACCGAGGGCGGCGGCCCAGGGGAGGAGGGAGGGGTCGGCCATGGGATGGAAGGGGTTTCGATCAGGGCGCGGGGCAGTCGCCGCCGAGGTCGGATTCCTCCAGACGCAACCGCCCCGATTTGGCCAGCACCAGGTCGCGCACATTGTTGAGGATGGGGGAGCGCACGCACAGCCGGATGCGCCCGGCGGTAAAGGCGCCGCCGACCTGCTGCGCCACGCCCAGGGGAGTGAAGATCACGGTCTTGCGCAAGGGGCTGTTGGCGAACGCGGTGATGCCCTGTGGCACTGCGGCTGCGGCGTGCACCAACTGCTCGCCAGCATCCAGCATGCCATTACGGTTGTCGTCGAAAAACATCAGCCAACCCGCGCCCCAGCTCCACTGTGCCGGCTCATGGCATTTCGGCGGTACTCCAGCGCACAGTGCGACAGGGCGTTGATGCGCAATGGCGGTCTGCCGCGCCGCCACAAACGCCGCGGCCAGGGTGTTGGTCGCGGTTGCCAGCCGGTGTTGCAGCACCCAGCCGTGCAACCAGGGAACCGCCCAGGTCGCCAGCAGCGCGGCGATGGTCAGCACGGCGAGCGCCTCGATGAGGGTGAAGCCACAACGCCTCTCCCGTCTTGACCGGCGGCAGCACAGCAGGGGAAATGCGCCAGTGCTCTGCATCGTCGCCTGCCTGCGGCACTGCGATCAATTTGCCCAGCACTTGGCAGCACCATCGGTGCCGGTTGCCGATTTGGTGCCGAGTTGGTTGATGCTCAACGTGCCGCACAGAGTGTCGCGGCTGGCTTGCGCGTCCTTGGGCTCGGCGCTTGCGGTGAAGGTGTCGTTGGTCGCGTCCACGCTGAATTTGTAGTCTGCGCCGGAGTTTTGCGCGCTGGCGCAATCGAGACGAGTTTGAGGTGAGTTGCCGACCAGACCGTTGTCATTCCCAGCTGCGTCTTTGTCGTACCGCAGATTCACTGTGTAGTAGCGTTCCATCGCCGCCGCGTATTGCGCTACGCAACCTTCGGCTGCGGCGCGCTTGGTCTTGACCACGCTGTTGACGTAGGACGGATAGCCGATGGCGGCGATGACCGCGATGACCGCAACAACGATCATCAGTTCGATCAGCGAAACCCCCGCGGGTCGAGGACGGCGGCCGCCGCTGAGGTTGGGCGCAGGCAGATTCATGGTGCGTCGCTCCATACGGTTGAAAAGGGCGGTCGTCACAGGCTGAGCTCGCGCCAGGAGACCCGGCCGACGCTGCCCGACGGAGACGTGATCGGCCCGAGGTTGACCGGGGAGCCGGACAGGTTGTTGA
>JAGDVQ010000128.1:22839-65700 GCA_023255715.1 Thiomonas sp. | reverse complement strand
CCAGCACCAGGGCGATCGAGCGGCGCACCAGCATGTGCGGCTGGGTCTGGCGGTCTTGCAGGGACATCGGGCTCAGCGGTTGGTTCTGATTCATGGCAGGTCTCCTGGGTGTTTTTAGGGGGCAGTCGAAAGTCTCAGGTCATCACGCTCGGGGTGTCCATTCCGGTGAAATGCCGCACGCGAGCGACTTGTTCGGCCAGCGCCACCAGCGGGGCGAGCGCCTGTTGCGCGGGCAGGTCGTGACGCGAAGGGTCGGGCTCGTGGCGCTCCAGGTAGATGCGCAGCGTTGCGCCTTCGGTGCCGGTGCCCGAAAGGCGGAACACAACGCGCGAGCCACTGCGCAGAATGATGCGCACGCCCTGCTTGCTGCTGATGCTGCCGTCGGTCGGGTCGGTATAGGCAAAGTCGTCGGCGATCGCCACCGGCTCGCCAGCCAGCACTGTGCCAGGCAGCCCGGGCAGCGCGGCGCGCAGATCGCGCATCAGCGCGTCGGCCTGCGCGGTGGGAATGCCCTCGTAGTCGTGGCGCGAATAGACGCAGCGGCCATGCTCGGCCCAGAGTGCGCGCACCAGTTGCTCGACCGATTTGCCCGTGACCGCGATCAGGTTGAGCCAGAACAGCACGGCCCACAGCCCGTCCTTTTCGCGGATGTGGTTCGAGCCGGTGCCGTAGCTCTCCTCGCCGCACAGCGTGACCTTGCCGGCGTCGAGCAGGTTGCCGAAAAACTTCCAGCCGGTCGGGGTTTCATAACAGGCGATGCCCAGCTTTGCGGCCACGCGGTCCACCGCGGTGGAGGTGGGCATGGAGCGCGCCACCCCGGCAAGACCTGCGGCATAGCCTGGAATGCGCGTGGCGTGCGCAGCCAGCACCGCCAGGCTATCGGATGGCGAGACCGCGAAGTTGCGGCCGACGATCATGTTGCGGTCGGCGTCGCCGTCTGTTGCGGCACCCATGTCGGGGGCGTCGGCTGCGGCCATGTGCGCAATCAGGTCGGTGGCGTTGACCGGGTTGGGATCGGGGTGCAGATCGCCGAAGTCCTCGCGCGGCGTGGCGTTGACCACGGTGCCTGCGGGCGCACCGAGCTCGCCTTCGATGAGGGCCTTGGCGTACGGCCCGCCGACCGCCCACATGGTGTCCAGCCGCAGGCGAAAGCCGCGGGCGAACAGCGCGCGGATCGCATCGAAATCGAACAGCGCGCGCTGCACCGCGCAATAGTCGGCCACCGGGTCGATGATCTCGATCTGCGTGTCCAGCAGTCGGTGCGTGCCCAGCGCGTCCAGCGGCAGATCGGGGCTGTCGACCGTGTGGACTTCATGTACCTCGCGCGAGCGCAGGTAGATCGCTTCGGTGACCGATTCCGGTGCCGGGCCACCGTTGGCGATGTTGTATTTGATGCCGAAGTCGCCGCTGGGTCCGCCGGGGTTGTGGCTGGCCGACAGCACGATGCCGCCGCTGGCTGCGCGCCTGCGGATCACCGCGCTCATCGCCGGGGTGGACAGAATGCCGCCTTGACCCACCAGCACCCGTGCGTAGCCGTGCGCTGCGGCCATGCGCAGAATGGTCTGGATGGCCACGCGGTTGTAATAGCGCCCGTCGCCGCCGACCACCAGGGTCTTGCCGCTGGCGTCGCCCAGCACGTTGAACAGTGCCTGTACGAAATTTTCCAGATAGCCCGGCTGCTGGAACACGCTGACTTTTTTGCGCAGCCCGGAGGTGCCGGGGCGCTGGCCTTCAAACGGGGTGGCGGGGCGGGTGACGCGTTTCATGCCGAGGTGTCTCCTGATCGAGTAGGGGCGGTGCCATCCTGTGTGGCGATCCACAGACTGGTGGGCGGCAGGGTTTGCACCGTGCCCAGACGGTGCGCCTTGCCGCTGTCCTTGCCAGACGCATGTTCACCGAGTGCCGGGGCGACAAATCCGCTGTCGCTGGACAGTCTAAGAATCCACTGCCCCGGCTTGAGGTTGAATGAGGCTTCCTGCCCCTCGGCATTGATGAGAATCAAAACCTGCTGCGCTGCGGTGCTGAGCAGCACCATGAGCGCGCCATGGTCGTCGCGCGCCCAGTCGGCCTGCTCCATCGGCTGGCCATCGGCGCGGTACCACGCCGCGCCGGGCTGGGCAGCCGTGGGAGCAGGCGCCCACCAGGCTCGGCCTTGCAGCAGCGGGACGCTGTGCCGCAGCGCCAGCACGCCGCGCACATAGTCACGCAGCGCGACATCGGCCTGCTGCCAGTCGATCCAGGACATCGGGTTGTCCTGACAGTAGGCGTTGTTGTTGCCGCGCTGGGTGTGGCCCAGTTCATCGCCAGCCAGCAGCATCGGCGTGCCCAGCGAGAGCAGCAGAACCGCCAGCAGGGCGCGGCTCTGGCGCGCGCGGGCGGCAAGGACTTCGGGGATCTGGGTCGGCCCCTCGACGCCGTTGTTGGTGCTGAGGTTGTGGCCGTGGCCGTCGCGGTTGTCTTCGCCATTGGCCTGGTTGTGGCGGTGCGCGTAGCTCACCAGATCGCGCAGGGTGAAGCCGTCGTGCGCGGTGATGAAGTTGACGCTGCTGTAGGCGCCGCGCCGCGCGGGCGGAAATACATCACCCGACCCCGCCAGGCGGGTGGCGAATTCTCCCGGCGCATTCTGATGCTGCAGCCAGAAGCCGCGCTGGGTGTCGCGAAAGCGGTCGTTCCATTCCAGCCAGCCGGGCGGAAATCCTCCCAGTCGATAACCGCCCGGACCCAGATCCCAGGGCTCGGCGATCAGCAGGCAGTTGCACAGCACGGGGTCTTGCGCCATGGCGCTGAGAAAGGCGCCGTCCGACTGAAAACCGTAGTTCACCTGCTTGCCACCGCGCGCCAGGGTGCTGGCCAGATCGAAACGAAAGCCGTCCACGCCGAATTCGGTGACCCACCGGCGCAGGCTGTCCATGACCACGCGCAGCACCAGCGGCGCGTTGAGGTTGACGCTGTTGCCGCAGCCGGTCCAGTCCAGGGTGCGGCTGGGGTCCTGCGGGTCGAGGTGGTAGTACAGCGCGTTGTCGATGCCGCGCAGCGACAGCGTCGGGCCGGTGAGCGGGTCGAGCTCGGCGGTGTGGTTGTAGACCACGTCGAGCACGACTTCCAGACCGGCGGCATGCAGTGCTTCGACCAGCGCGCGAAACTCGCTGCGCGGCGTGCTGCCCGGCGTGCCGCTCCACAGCCGGGTTTCCGGCGCGGCCCAGGCGATCGGGCTGTACCCCCAGTAATTGCTCAGCCCCATGCGCAGCAGCCGGGCTTCGTCGGCGCGAAACGCGATGGGCAGCAGGCTGACCGTGGTGATGCCCAGCGCCTTCAGGTAGGCGATGCAAGCCGGATGGGCCAGGCCGGCGTAGCTGCCGCGCAGCGGTGGCGGCACCTCGGGGTGCAGCGCGGTGAACCCCTTGACATGCAGCTCGTAGATCACGCGCTGCGCCGGGTCGATGACCGGGCGCGGCTGCGCGGGTGGCGGCAGGTCGGCGACCACGCGGGCCTTGAGCGCGGTGGCGGCGTTGTCGCGCGGATCCGGGCGGTCGGGATGCGCCGGATCGTGGTCGAGGTGGATGTCGCTGCCGTCGTAGCGGCCGACCACCTCGCGCGCGCAGGGGTCGAGCAGCAGCTTGGCCGGGTTGAAGCGGTGGCCGTCGTGCGGTGCCCAGGGGCCGTGCACCCGCCAGCCGTAGATCAGTCCCTCGACCCCGCCCGCGGCGGCGGGCAGCACGCCCTGCCAGATGCCGTCGCGCTGCAGTGGCATCGGCAGGCGGGCGACCTCGGTGTGGCCATCTTCGGCGAACAGGCAGAGCTCCACGGCCTGCGCGTGCGGCGCGGCCAGCGCGACATGTACGCCGTCGGGGTGCAGTTGCGCGCCGAGCGCGGTCACCCGCGCGGCAAGCAGGCCGGGGAGGGCGGGCTTGGTTCTGGCGGCGCGGCGTTGCGCGTTCATCGGCGGCATCAACTGGCAGGGCGGAGGATGACGCAGGCCAGCGGCGGCAGGGTGAGCTGCAGCGAGAACGCCCGTCCGTGCGACGGCTGCGGCGCGGCGTCCTGCAGATCCAGCGGCAGGCCCGAGCCCTCGTACACCGGGTCGTCGGTATTGATCAGCACCTCCCAGCGCCCGGCCTGCGGGACGCCGATGCGGTAGCCGGGGCGCGGTGTGGGCGTGAAGTTGCACAGCACGACGAAGGCAGGGCCCTGGCTGGCCGCGCGTTCGAAGGCCAGCACCGACTGCGTGGCGTCGTCGTAAGTGATCCAGGTGAAGCCACCGGGATGGTGGTCGAGCTGATGCAGCGCGGGATGGGCGCGATAGGTGAGGTTGAGGTCGCGCACCAGGCGCTGGATGCCGCGGTGTGGCGCGTGCAGCAGCGCGTCCCAGTCGAGGCTGTAGTCGGACTGCCACTCCGACGCTTGTGCGAACTCGTTGCCCATGAACAGCAGCTTCTTGCCGGGATGGCTGAACATGTAGCCAAGGTAGGCGCGCAGATTGGCGAATTGCTGCCAGCGGTCGCCCGGCATCTTGGCCAGCAGCGACCCCTTGCCGTGGACGACCTCGTCGTGCGAGAGCGGCAGGACGAAGTTCTCGTCGTAGGCGTACATCATGCTGAAGGTCAGCTCGTTGTGGTGGTACTGGCGATGGATCGGGTCGCGCCGCACATAGCTCAGGCTGTCGTGCATCCAGCCCATGTTCCACTTGTAATGAAAGCCCAGACCACCGCTGCGCAAATCGTCGGATGGCGGGCGGCTCACGCCGGGGAAGGCGGTGGATTCTTCCGCCAGGGTGATGGCGCCGGGGCGCTGCACGCCGACGGTGTGGTTCATGCGCCGCAGGAAGTCGATGGCTTCCAGGTTTTCGCGCCCGCCGAACTTGTTGGGCACCCATTGCCCGGCCGGGCGGCTGTAGTCGCGGTAGAGCATCGAGGCCACGGCGTCCACCCGCAGGCCGTCGATGTTGAAGCGCTCCAGCCAGTACAGGGCGTTGGCCACCAGGTAGTTGCGCACTTCGGTGCGGCCGAAGTTGTAGATCAGGGTGTTCCAGTCGTGGTGGAAGCCTTCCTTCGGATCGGCGTATTCGTACAGATGGGTGCCGTCGAAGTTGGCCAGGCCGTGCGCATCGGACGGGAAGTGCGCGGGCACCCAGTCGAGAATCACGCCCAGCCCCGCGGCGTGCGCGGCATCGACGAAAGACTGGAAATCCTCGGGCGTGCCGAAACGCGCGGTGGGAGCGAACAGGCTGATGGGCTGGTAACCCCACGAGCCGTCGAAGGGATGCTCGCTGATAGGCAGCAGCTCCAGATGCGTGAAGCCCATGTCGCGGGCGTAGGGCACCAGGGTGTCGGCCAGTTCGCGATAGTTCAGCCAGCGCCAGCCATCCGCCTTGCGCCACGAGCCCAGATGCACCTCGTAAATGCTGATCGGCGCGGCAAAGGCATTGGCCCGCGCCATGTCGCTGCGAATGGGGTGCAGCGGCGGCAGACCGTGCACGATGCTGGCGGTGTTGGGGCGCAGTTCGCTGCGGAAGGCCATGGGGTCGGCCTTGTGCAGGATGTCGCCGTGCTGGGTGAGGATTTCGAACTTGTACAGCGCGCCCTTGCCTACATCGGGCAGGAACAGTTCCCACACACCACATTCGCGCCGCAGCCGCATGGGGTGGCGGCGGCCGTCCCACAGGTTGAAGTCCCCGATCACCGACACCCGCCGTGCATTGGGTGCCCACACGGCAAAGCGGGTGCCGGCCACGCCGAGCATCTCGCCGGGGTGTGCGCCCAGGCATTCATACGGCCGCAGGTGCGTGCCCTCGGCCAGCAGCCAGGCGTCCATCTCGCCCAGCACCTGCGGGAAACGGTAGGGGTCTTCCAGGTCGCGCACCCAGGGTGGATCGCCCGGGCGCAGCGGCGGCCAGGTCACGCGCAACAGATAGTCGAAGGGCTTGCGGCGGCGGCCCATGCGGGCGCTGAACACCGCCGTGTCGTCCTGCTTCTCCAGCGCGGCAACCGGAGCACCACTGGCACGCTCGATGACCTCCACGCCCAGCGCGCCGGGCAGCAGGGCATTGACCCAGAGCGTGGTGCCGCGCGCATGCATGCCGAGCACGCCAAAGGGGTCGGCGTGGCGGCCTTGCGCAAGATCGGCGATGTCGTGTTCGGTCAGCATGGGCGGGGTTCCGGTTCAGTTTGGGTGGCGGTTGTACAGCTGGCCGAAGTGCGCCAATGCCGCCGCATGCCCTGGTTGTACCTGATCCCAGGTGAAACGCCAGCCCCAGTTGCCTTGCGCCGTTCCGGGTGTGTTCATGCGCTGGCTGCTGTCCAGCCGCAGCACGTCCTGCATGGCGAACAGGGCGATGTCGGCCACACTGGCGCTGGCTGCGCGGATCAGCGTCCAGGCGATGTCGCCGCCGTCGCAGGCAAGGTAGTCGCGCACATGGTGGCGCACCGTTTCGGGCGCGCTGGCCCACCAGCCCACCGTGGTGTCGTTGTCGTGCGTGCCGGGATAGACCACGCTGTCGTGGGTATGGTTGTGCGGCAGGTAGGCATTCTTGCCGCCGTCGTCCTGCCCCCAGGCAAACTGCAGGATGCGCATGCCGGGAAAGCCGAAGCGCTGCCGCAGCGCGGTGACTTCCGGGGTGATGACGCCAAGGTCTTCGGCGATGATGGGCAACGGGCCAAGCGCCCTGGACACCGCGTCGAACAGCGCCGCACCCGGCGCCGCAACCCACTTGCCGCCGATCGCCGTGGGCGCGTCCGCCGGGATTTCCCAGCAGCTTTCGAAGCCGCGGAAATGGTCGATGCGCACCAGGTCCACCAGCGAGAAGGTGGCGCGCAGCCGCGCGATCCACCAGGCAAAGCCCTCGGCCTCGTGCGCTGCCCAGCGGTAGTGCGGATTGCCCCAGCGCTGGCCCGTGGCGGAAAAATAATCCGGCGGCACACCGGTCACGACCGTGGGCCGGCCTGCGGCGTCGAGCTGAAACAGGTCGGGCCGTGCCCACACATCGGCGCTGTTGAGGGAGATGAAAATCGGCATGTCGCCCACCAGCTTCACCCTGCGGGAGTGGGCGTAGGCGCGCAGCGCGCCCCATTGGCGGAAGAAGCACCATTGCGCGAATGTCCAGAAGTCGATGCGCTCGGCATGCTCCGCCCTGGCCTGCAGCAAGGCCGCGGGCTGGCGCTGCGCCAGCGGGGCGTCCCAATCGCTCCACAAGCGGTCCTCGAAGTGCTCGGACAAGGCCATGAACAGCGCATAGTCGTCCAGCCACTGGGCATGCGCGGCACGGAACGCGGCCAGATCGGCGCGTTCTTGCGGCGTGGCGCTGGCGGCAAAACGCTGCGCAGCGCGCTGCAGGCGCTCCATGCGGAACGGAATGACGCGCTCGAAGTTCACCTGCGCGCCATGCAATCCGTCGGTCGGCGCCAGATCGTCGGCGCCCAGCCAGCCGCGTTGCTGCAGCTCGGCCAGGTCGATCAGCAGCACGTTGCCTGCAAAGGCCGAGCTGCTCATGTAGGGCGAGTACCCCACGCCGAGATTGCCCAGCGGCAGGAATTGCCACAGCGACTGCCCGCTGGCCTGCAGCCAGTCGACGAAGTGATAGGCATCCGGCCCCAGATCGCCGCTGCCGTGCGGCCCGGGCAGGGAGGTGATGTGCAGCAGCACGCCGCTGCGACGGGGAAAGCGCATCGCGGTGATGTTGCCACCGAGGTTGCCGTTGTTGGGCGTTGTCATGAGAGGGTGGAAGAGGTGAGGTGTTGGTCCAGCGCCTTGGCCACGCCGAGGAATGCGGGATCGGGGTGATGAATGACAAACACCGGAATGCGGGCGAGATAGTCGGAAAAACGACCCTTGTCCTCGAACCGGGCGCGAAAGCCCGAGCGCTCGAATGCCGCACCCAGCTTGGGCACGATGCCACCGCCGATGAAAATGCCGCCCAACGCGCCCAGGGTCAGCGCCAGATTGGCGGCCACGGTGCCGAGCAGGGTGCAGAACAGATCGACGGCTTGCACGCAGCGGGCGTCGCTGCCGTTCAAGGCGCGCGCGGTGATGTCCGCGGGGAGGTAGACGGCCCCCGCGCTCGGTCTTTGCCCTCGCTGCCCCCCGAGGGGGTGCATCCCGCCTTGGGGCGGCCCTGCGGCGGGGTGCGGGTCGATCTCGCCCAGCCAGGCGTGGAGGAGTTGCAGCCCCGGGCCTGAGAGCAGGCGCTCGGCTGAGACATGGCCGAAGCGCGCCCGGGCGTAGCGCCAGAGGTCGATCTCGCGCGCATCGAACGGCGCGAAACTCACATGCCCGCCCTCACCGGCCAGCGGCAGCCAGGTTCCGTTCGGGCCCGGAATCAGGCCGGAGACGCCAAGACCGGTGCCCGCGCCGAGCAGGCCGATGGCGGCGCCGGGCACAGGCGCGCCGCCGCCGATCTGGCGCAGAGAGTCGGGCGGAAGCTCCCGCAGCGCCAGTGCCAGCGCGGTGAAGTCGTTGAGCACCAGCAGCGTCTCCCAGCCCATGGCGTCGCGCAGCGCGGTGATGGAGAACGCCCAGTCATGGTTGGTCATGCGCACCGCATCACCCAGCACCGGGTTGGCGATGGCAAATGCCGCATGGCGCACTGCGGGCGCGCCAGCGCGGCGCAGCGCCTCCTGGATGGCGTCCTGCACGGCCGGGAAGTCGGCGCAGGCCAGGTTGATGATGGGACTGATCCCCTGCGGGGTCTGCAGCGCAAAGCGGGCGTGGGTGCCGCCGATGTCGGCAAGCAGCCGGGGATGGAGGTCAAGGTGTCCAGTAGGCATCGAACGGGGTGCGGGTTTGCTGGACGAGGAAACTGATCGGCAGTGCAACGCACGGCGGCGGCGTGGCGGCCTGCGCATAGACCGCATGCTTGGCCTGTCCCGCAATCGACAGCAGCAGGCGGCGCGATTGCAGCAGTGCGGCCAGGCTCAGGCTGATGCGGGCGTGCGGTGCATGCGTTGGTCTGATGGACAGATAGGGCTCGGGGTAGGCGGGGTCGAGTCCCGCGGCCAGCTCGGCGGCGCCGGGAAACAGCGACGCCGTGTGCCCGTCCTCTCCCATGCCCAGCAGGGCGACGCTGATGGGCTGTGCCAGTTCGCGGAAGTGCGCATTGGCCCGAGCGACGCAGCCTGCAAGATCTTGCGGATCATCGACCAGCGGCAGAAAGCGCGCCTGCGCCGCAGCGCCGGTCAGCAGATGGGCGCGCACCAGTGCGGCGTTGCTGTCGGCATGGTCTGGAGGGACGACGCGCTCATCGACCAGCGTGACGGCCACGCGTGGCCAGTCGATCGGCGCCTGCGCCAGCGCGTGAAACAGCGGGATGGGTGAACGCCCGCCGGAGACGGCCAGCAACGCCCGGCCCCGTTGCGCAATGTCCTGCGCCAGCGCGGTCTGGATGGCGCACACCAGTTGAGCGACCTGATCCTGCGGATTGGCGCAAACATGCAGCATGTCTCACAGCTCCTCGTGCCACGACGCACCGTCGCGCGACAGCAGGGCGCTGGACGCCGCCGGTCCCCAGGTGCCTGCGGTGTAGGACTTGGGCGCCTCGCCGTTGCGCTCCCAGCATTCCAGGATGGGCTCGACCCAGCGCCAGGCTGCGGTGAGTTCGTCGCGGCGCATGAACAGCCCGAGCTGGCCGCGGATCACGTCGAGCAGCAGTCGCTCATAGGCATCGGCGCGGCGCTTCTGCGCAGTGGACTCGAAGTCCAGATCGAGCTTGGTGGGATGCAGACGCATGCCGTCGCCCGGCTCCTTGGCGAGAAAGTGCAGGCTGATGCTCTCTTCGGGCTGCAGCCGGATCACCAGGCGGTTGGCGCCCTGCAGCGCGACCGGACCGCCGAACAGGCTCAGCGGCACCGCGCGGAAGCTGATGACGATTTCCGCCAGCCGCTCCTGCATGCGCTTGCCGGTGCGCAGGAAGAACGGCACCCCGGCCCAGCGCCAGTTGGCGATTTCCGCCTTGATTGCCACGAAGGTCTCGGTGCGGCTGTCCGGGGCGATGTCGGCTTCCTGCAGATAGCCCACCACCGGCTTGCCGTCGATGGCCCCGGCACGGTATTGCCCGCGTACGCTCTTGCTGGCCACGTCGGGCTCGGCAAAGGGCTTGAGCGCCTTGAGCACCTTGAGCTTTTCGTCGCGGATGGCGTCGGCCTCCAGGCTGGCCGGGGGTTCCATGGCCACCATGCACAGCAGTTGCAGCAGGTGGTTCTGCACCATGTCGCGCAGTGCGCCGGTCTTGTCGTAGAACTCGCCGCGCCCTTCCACGCCCAGGTCCTCGGCAATGGTGATCTGCACGTTGTCCACCCATTCCCGCCGCCACAGTGGCTCGAACAGCACGTTGCCGAAACGCATGGCCATGAGGTTCTGCACCGACTCCTTGCCCAGATAGTGGTCGATGCGGTAGAGCTGACTCTCGGTAAACGACTGCGCCACCGCGGCGTTGATCGCCTCGCTCGACGCCAGATCGTGGCCCAGAGGCTTTTCCAGCACCACGCGCACACCGGGGTGGTTCAGGCCTACGCGGGCGAGCTGGGTGCAGATGCGCTCGAACAGCGACGGCGCCGTGGCCAGGTAGCACACGGTGACATGCGCATCGTCCGTGCCGAGCAGCGCGGCCAGCGCGTCGAAGTCGGCCGGTACACTGGCATCGAGCTTGAGATAGGTCAGCCGCGCAGCGAAACTGGCCCACGCCGCGCTGGCGAAGTCGGCCTTGAGGTGAGGGCCGGACTGGCTTTGTACCTGCGCCAGATAATCGTCCAGGGTCAGCGCCCCGCGCCCCAGCGCCACAATGCGCCCAGCGGGATGCAGCGTGCCGGACTGGTGCGCCTGAAACAGCGCAGGCAGCAGCTTGCGCATGGCCAGATCGCCCGTGCCGCCGAACAGCACCATGTCGAAAGCGGGAGTGGCGGTCATGTCGGGTTTTGTTCGCGTTGTTGTTGCCATGAGATGATCCTGGTTCAGTGTAGGCAGGGGCGGCTGCGGCTGTTCGTCGAGATCTGCATTGTTTTCAGGAAATTGATTGGAATCATGAAACATGTCCCCAGTGTGATCGGCACACGATGAACGGTATGAAATTTGCGTGTCATTTCGACTGCATGATGCCTGAGTAAGCTGCAATATCCTTGCCACCTGTCCTAAATGTCCGCCCGCCATGACCCCATCGCCATCCCTGCATCCCATCCTTGCCACCGTGACCGAGCGCATCGTGGAACGCAGCCGCGTGCAGCGGGCGGCGTATCTGGCGCGCATTCGCGCGGCGCGGGGTGGCAAGGTGGAGCGCAGCCAGCTCTCCTGCACCAATCTGGCGCATGCAATCGCCGCTGCGCCCGCACCCGCGCGCATCCTGCTCAAGGAGGTCACGCCCCAGTCGCGCCCCAACCTGGCCATCGTCTCCGCCTACAACGACATGCTCTCGGCGCACCAGCCGCTCGGGGCGTTTCCCGCATGGATCAAGGAGGCGGCGCTGGCTGCGGGAGCCACTGCACAGTTTGCCGGCGGCGTGCCAGCGATGTGCGATGGCGTCACCCAGGGGCAGGCCGGCATGGAGCTGTCGCTGTTCTCGCGCGATGTCATCGCGATGGCGACGGCCGTTGCCCTGAGCCACCAGATGTTCGACGCCGCGCTGTATCTGGGCGTGTGCGACAAGATCGTGCCGGGCCTGCTCATCGGTGCGCTCGCCTTCGGCCATCTGCCGGGCATCTTCGTGCCCGCCGGGCCGATGACCAGCGGCATGGCCAATGACGAGAAGGCGCGCATCCGGGCGCTGTATGCCGAAGGCAAGATCGGCCGCCAGGAACTGCTCGACGCCGAGATGCAGTCCTATCACAGCGCCGGGACCTGCACCTTCTACGGCACGGCCAATTCCAACCAGATGCTGATGGAAATCATGGGCCTGCACCTGCCGGGCAGCGCCTTCATCAACCCCGGCACCCCGCTGCGCGAAGCGCTCACCCGCGCGGCGGCCACGCGCGCCGTGGCCATTTCCGCCGAAGGGACGCAGTACACGCCGATCGGCGAGCTGGTGGACGAGCGCGTGATCGTCAACGGGTTGGTGGGCCTGCTGTGCACCGGTGGCTCGACCAATCACACCATCCATCTGGTGGCCATCGCCCGCGCTGCGGGCATCGACATCAACTGGACCGACTTTGACGACCTCTCCAGGGTCGTGCCCACCCTGACCAGGCTCTACCCCAACGGCAAGGCCGACGTCAACCAGTTCCAGGCCGCGGGCGGCATGGGCTTTGTCATCCGCGAACTGCTCGGCGCCGGGCTGCTGCACGGCGATGTGCAGACCGTAGCCGGACCGGGGCTGGCGCGCTACGCCCAGGAGCCGGGGCTGGACGGTGGCACGCTGGTGTGGCGCGATGGTGCGTCCGAGTCGCTCGACCCCGACATCCTGCGCCCGGTGCGCAATCCCTTCGCCCCCGATGGCGGTCTGAAGCTGATGTCGGGCAATCTGGGCCGTGGCGTCATCAAGGTCTCGGCGGTCAAGCCCGAGTTCCGCGTGATCTCGGCGCCGGCCATCGTGTTCGACGACCAGGACGAGTTGCTCGCCGCCTTCAAGCGCGGCGAACTCGAGCGCGATTTCGTCGCTGTGATCCGCTTTCAGGGACCAGCGGCCAACGGCATGCCCGAGCTGCACAAGCTCATGCCCACGCTGGGGGTGCTGCAGGATCGCGGCTTCAAGGTGGCACTGGTCACCGACGGCCGCATGTCGGGCGCCTCGGGCAAGGTGCCTTCGGCGATCCACATGACGCCCGAAGCCGCGCACGGCGGGCCGATCGCCAAGGTGCGCAACGGCGACCGCATCACCCTCAACGCCCACACCGGTGAAGTGCATGCCGAGGTGCCGCCCGAGGAATGGGATGCGCGCACCGCGCAGGTCATCGACCTCACGCGCCATCAATATGGCGTGGGCCGCGAGCTGTTCGCCGCCTTTCGTCGCCATGTGGATGGTGCCGAGCAGGGCGCAGCCAGTTTCCAGCATCCCGACTGGGCCGGAGCCTGAGCATGCACACCATGACCCCTCAAGACATGCTCAGCGCCACCGACCTGCTGCGCACCGGGCCGGTGCTGCCCGTCATCGTGATCCACGACGCGGCCCTGGCGGTCGATCTGGCTGCCGCCCTCTTGGCCGGGGGGATTCGTGCCCTGGAGGTCACGCTGCGCACCCCCGCTGCGCTGGACGCGATCCGCCAGATCCGCGACCGCGTGCCCGGTGCGCTGGTGGGCGCGGGCACCGTGCTCACACCGGACGACTGGCGCCGCGCGCAGGACGCGGGCGCACTGTTCGGCATCAGCCCTGGCCTCACTCCGGCGCTGCTGGCTGCCGCTCAAAAGAGCCCGCTGCCTTTCGTGCCCGGCGTGGCCACCGCCAGTGAGGCGATGGCCGCACTGGACGCCGGGTTCACCGCGCTCAAGCTGTTCCCGGCCGAGGCCGTGGGCGGGCGAACGCTGCTCAAGTCGTTGCATGGCCCGCTGCCGCAACTGCTGTTCTGCCCCACCGGCGGCATCAACCCAGGCAACGCCGCCAGCTATCTGGCATTGCCCAACGTGGCCTGTGTGGGTGGCTCCTGGCTGGTGCCCGAGCCGGCACTGGCGGCGCGCGACTGGAGCGCGATCACCACCCTGGCGCGCGAGGCGTCTGCCCTGCGTGCTGCCGCCTGAGCTTCCAAACGCCCGATCTGTTTTCATCGGGGTGGCGGCTGACCCCTCCCGGGGCAATCTAACGCCGTGCTGGGTCGTGTAGGAAATTTTTACATCTTCATCGGCGCTGCCGGACGATTTTCCGAATCCGGTTTGTTCTCTGCCGCGTAGTTCCTCTTGTCGCAACTGGTGCTGGCCTGGACGGCTCGGTTGCGATCACTCCAGTTCTGGAGTGCCACGACCAATCAAGAGGAGCGACAGTATGCAAGTTCATCACTGGAAAAAAACGATTGCAGCCACTGCCATCGCAGGGCTGGGCATCTGGGGAGTCGGCACCGCGCAGGCGCAGGGCAGCCGCCTGCTGGCGACCAGCGGCGTCACCGAGGTGGGCGGCTCGACCGGGGGCGGCATCTCACCCTGGGCGGTGATCGCCGGCTATGACACCGGCGACGAGGTGGGTGGCTCGGTCACCGGCACCTATGTCAGCGTGCCGAACTACGGCCTGACCACGCTGGGCGCGGCTGTGGGCATCCACAACCGTTTCGAGATCTCGGTGGCGCACGAGAACCTCAATGTCAATGTGGGCGCGCTCTCCAGCCTGGGCGTGCTGGGCAATCAAGCGGGTGGTCTGGGCCTCATCTCCAGCCCCAACCCCAACATCAACCTCGGCAACCAGACCATCAGCATGGATGTGCTGGGTTTGAAGGCCCGCCTGTTCGGCGACATGCTCTATACCCCGTATCCGCAGGTGTCCGTGGGCATCAAGTACAAGAAGAACAACGACTTCAACAGCAACTTCTCAGGCTTGGGCCCGATCGGCATTCCCAAGTTCTTCGGCGCGGCCAAGGACTCCGGCACCGATTTCTACGTTGCTGCCACCAAGGTGTTCCTCAATGGCATCTTTCATCGCGTCACCCTGGTCAACCTGACCCTGCGCGGCACCAAGGCCAACGCCATGGGTCTGCTGGGTTTTGGCACCAACAGCGCCAACGGCATTGCCGGGGCACTGGGCACCAAGAGCGACAACAGCTATCACGCCGAGCTCGAGGGCTCTGCTGCGGTGTTTCTGCGGCCGGACGTGGCGGTGGGCGGCGAGTTCCGCCAGCAGCCCGACAACATGAAGTACCCGGTCAATGCAGCGGCCACGGCGATCGGCTCGCCCGGGACGATGAAGGACGTCTTCATCGCCTATTTCCCGAACAAGAGCCTGTCGCTCACCGCGGCCTATGCCGATCTCGGCCCGCTGCCGTTCCAGGCCAGCAACAAGGGCATTTATCTCTCGCTCAACGGCACGTTCTGAGCGCAGTTCCCATTTTTCAAGGAGTCAATCATGCGACACCCAATTTCATCCCTGACCAAGCCGCTTGCAGTCACTGCCTTCGTCGCCGCCCTGTCGGTTGCTGGCCTGTTCAACGCGCAGGCGCAATCCACCAGCCCGACGCTCTATGAGCAGCTCGGCGGCAAGCCAGCCATCACCAAAGTGGTGCACGACATGGTTGTCAATGTCGCGGCGGACAACCGGATCAATCACTTCTTCGCCAAGACCAATATTCCGCATCTGGAGAAGGAGTTGGTCAACCAGGTGTGTGAAGGCACGGGCGGGCCGTGCAAGTACACCGGGCTGAGCATGAAACAGGCGCACAAGGGCATGCACCTGAACACTGCGGATTTCAACGCCCTGGTGGAGGATCTGCAGAAATCCATGGACTCCAACAACGTGCCGCTGGGTCTGCAGAACCAGTTGCTGGCCATCCTCGCGCCGATGCAGCCCGACGTGGTGCATCAGTGAGTCAGAGCGGTGGACGCCCGGTGCGTCCGCCGCGTGCCAACCCTTGGAGATCAAGATGCCTCAAGCAAAACAGACTGACCTGAAACGCCGTGCCCTGTTGCGCAACGGGGGGCTGCTGCTCGCCGTTGTTGGCGCTGCCGCAGTGATTCCCGCGCAGGCGGAAGACGACATGCTCAGCAAGGCGGCCGTGCACTATCAGCCCATGCCGCACGGCGGGCAGCATTGCAGTGATTGCGCGTATTTCATCCCCGGCAATGACGCGACAGCGAAGGGGAACTGCCGTCTGGTTGCCGGGGCGATCGACCCCAACGGATGGTGCGAGCGTTTCTCGTCCTGACGCCCGCGCCACGCATCACCCATCCTCCAGTCCTTGCAATGGGATGGCATTGCGAGGTTGACAGGGCCTGCCGAGCGCGGGCCCTTTTTTATGAAAAAAACCGCCTGCAAGGCGGTTTTTTTGGGATGCAGCGTGGTCTTCCGGTCAGACGCGGCTGCGGTACTCGCCGGTGCGGGTATCGATCTCGATCTTGTCACCCGTCGCGACGAAAATGGGCACGGGCACTTCATAGCCGGTGGCCAGCCTCGCGGGCTTGAGCACCTTGCCGGAGGTGTCGCCCTTGATGGCGGGTTCGGTGTAGATGATTTCGCGCACCACGGTGGTGGGCATTTCCACCGAGATGGCCTTGCCGTCATAGAACACCACTTCGACGGCCATGCCGTCTTCGAGGTAGTTCAGGCTGTCGCCCATATTGTCTTTTTCCACCTCGTACTGGTTGTAGTCCGAGTCCATGAACACATACATGGGATCGGCGAAATAGGAGTAGGTGCACTCCTTGCGCTCCAGCGTCACGAAGTCGATCTTGTCATCGGCCTTGTACACGGCTTCGGTGCCGCCGCTGGTGAGCAGGTTCTTCAGTTTCATTTTCACCGTGGCGGCATTGCGGCCACCGCGGCTGTATTCGGTCTTTTGCACCACCATCGGGTTGTCGCCAACCATGATGACATTACCGGCGCGAATTTCTTGGGCGATCTTCATTGAACAGTTCGGGGAATTCAGGATAAATGCCTATTCTACCGGGCTGCTGCCACCTTGGGCCTGATGTCCTGCAGACGCGACACGTCATGGACGAGCTGGCTGGCCAGATCGGTCTGTGCCTGCAGCGCACGGGACCATCGGAGTGCGTGGCGCTGCAGCGCGGGCAGGCTGTTCATATATTCGAGCCAAGCCGGAGCCAGATCGAGCCCACGGTTCCATGCGGTCCAGAAGTGGATCACGGTGTCGCGCAGATCGGTGTCGGCGTCTGCAAGATAGCGGTCGAGAAAGGCGTCGAGCTTGCGGTCGTGCGCGCTGTCCTCCTGCGGGTAGATGTGCCAGATGAAAGGCTTCGCCGCCCATTGCGCGCGCACGAAAGAGTCTTCTCCGCGCACGATGCAGATGTCCGCCGCCCAGAGCAGCTCGTCGAAGCGCTCCTGCGGCACATAGGGCAGGGCGTAGATGCTCAGGCTGCCGCGGCTGGTGACCTGGCCGGTCTGCAACTCCATGTCGAGCCACGCATGGATGGCCGTCATCACCGGGCCGGGGCAGACCCACAGCGCGACCGGGCGCTCCGAGGAGGCCATGGTGTGCAGCCAGCCTTCGAGGCGCTGGCGGGCGTAGCTGAACAGCAGCACGGTGAGTGCATGGTCGGGCGGCGGTGGCAGGCCCAGGGTGCGCATGGCGATGCGCTTGGCCGAAGGCTGCATCTGCCAGTTGTCCCGATGCGCAATCAGGTCGGCTTCTCGCAGCAGACCGCCGGTTTTTGCGGTGAAGCCGGGGTAGTAGAAGAACTTCTGCACGCCACCGCTTTGCGGCGAGGGTTTGAGGTGATGCAGGTCGACCAGGGCCTCGGCGCTGAGGTGCTCGAGGTTGAGCCAGACCGGGCGCGGCTGCGCCTTGCCGATCTGGGCGATGAACGCGTCGGACAGGCGGCAGCCGAACATCTCGATCACCACATCGCCCGGCGTGGACTGCAGTTGCCGTGCCCAAGGCACAATCTGCACTCCGGCGATGGTCTGTTCCGCGGCGCGCAACTGCACCTGGGGGCAGATGTGCGAGAACGCCTTGAAGTCGTCCAGAAATAATCGCACCTGCTGCTGATGTTCGGCCACCAGCTGCCGCGCCAGCCGCCAGGTCACGCCAATGTCGCCGAGGTTGTCGACGACGTGGCAAAACAGATCCCACCGATGTTGGACTTTCATGAATATGCCAGGTGACGACGCACCGACCTCCAGATCTTTTTATGACGCGCACTGCCGTTTGTGTCCGCGTCTTGCGGCATTTTTACATCAAGTCAAACAGGAGCATCCAGACTATGCCTGCCAGCCGGTGCCGCCTCTTGGCCCGCTGGACGCGCCGTTGCTCGTCGCTGGGCTGGCGCCGGGGCTCAAGGGCGCCAACGCCTCGGGTCGGCCGTTCACCGGCGACGGTGCCGGGCCTTTGCTTTTTGGCACGCTGACCGAGCTGGGGCTGGCCTCGCGTCCGGTGCCGATTCGCATCACCGATCATCCGTCCACCATTCGGGCAGACGACGGCCTGCAACTGCAGGGCTGCCGCATCAGCAATGCGGTGAAATGTCTGCCACCGGGCAACAAGCCGCTGCCAGCAGAAATCCGCACTTGCAACCGGTATCTCGCAGAAGAAATCAATGCCATGTCCCGGCTGCGGGTCATTGTTGCGCTGGGCAGGGTGGCGCATGACGCGGTGCTGATGGCCCTGGAGCACAAAGCGTCCGCCGCGCGGTTTGCCCATGCTGCGGAACACCGCCTGGATGCCTATGTCCTGATCGACAGTTACCACTGCAGCCGCTACAACCAGAACACCGGGCGCCTGACCCCGCCAATGTTCCGCGCGGTGTTCGAACGTGCCGTGCAGCTTGCCACCTGATCACCATGACGGCTGACTTGTCCCCTGATTCCTCCTCTGATGCGGCACCTGCGCACAGTGCCGAACTGCTCGCACAGGTGGCCGCGCTGCCGCATCTGCCCGGGGTGTATCGCTATTTCGCTGCCGACGGCACGCTGCTGTACGTGGGCAAGGCACGCGATCTGCGCAAGCGGGTATCGAGCTATTTCCAGAAGGATCACGGTGGCACCCGCATCGGGCTGATGGTTTCGCGCATCGTCCGACTGGACACCACCGTCACGCGTACCGAAGCCGAGGCGCTGCTGCTGGAAAACAATCTGATCAAGACCCAGCACCCGCGCTACAACATTCTGTTCCGCGACGACAAGTCGTATCCCTATCTGCAGATCACCACCGCCCATGCCTTTCCGCGGGTGGCGTACTACCGCGGCGCGACCGACCGTCGGCAGCAGTATTTCGGTCCCTACCCGAACGCCTGGTCGGTGAAGGAGAGCATTGCCGTGCTGCAGAAGGTGTTTCAGTTGCGCACCTGCGAGGACACGGTGTTTTCCAACCGCAGCCGGCCCTGCCTGCTGCACCAGATCCATCGCTGCACGGCGCCCTGCGTGGGCAAGATCAGTGCCGAAGACTATGCGCGCGACGTGGATCATGCGGTGCGCTTTCTGCGCGGCGACCACGGCGTGGTGCTGGGCGATCTGCAGCTGCAGATGCAGTCACTCTCGGAAGCCCTGCGGTTCGAAGAAGCCGCCGTGCTGCGCGACCAGATTGCCGCGCTCTCCGGTGTGCTGCAGCAGCAGAGCATGGAGGTGGGCAGCACGCAGGATGTGGACGTGCTGGCTGTGGCGCTCAAGGGGGGGCGCGCCTGCGTCAACCTGGCCATGGTGCGTGGCGGGCGGCACCTGGGAGACCGGGCCTATTTCCCCAGTCAGGTGCAGGCGGCGCTGGAGGTCGAAGACGCACCCGCAGCCGCGGAAGGCCAGCAGACGGACGCCGCCCGCAGCGCTGCGCATCGCGTGCTGCACGCCTTCGTCGCTCAGCATTACCTCCAGATGGCGCCGCCGCCTGTGCTGGTGTGCGCCGAGCCGCTCGACCCGGAACTGCTCGATGCATTGGGCGAGCATGCCGGGCACCGCATGCAGCAGGTCACCCAGCCGCGCGGCCAGCGGCGCGACTGGCTGGACATGGCGCAAAAGGGCGCACAGATCGCGCTGACCCGACTGCTCGCGGAAGAAGGCTCGCAGCGCGAGCGCACCCTGGCCCTGGCTCAGACTCTGGGGCTGGATGCCGACCAGGCCGAAGGCTTGCGGGTGGAGTGCTTCGACATCAGCCACACCGCGGGCGAGGCGACACAGGCGTCCTGCGTGGTGTACGCCGACCACGCCATGCAACCGGCGCAATACCGCCGGTTCCGTATCAACGACATCACGCCCGGGGACGATTACGCCGCGATGCGCCAGGTGCTCACCCGGCGCTACCGGCGCGTGGCCGAGGCGCAGACGCAGCAACTGCAGGAGACGGACGCGACCGGAGGCGAGGCGCAGCGGCACACCGCCGACAAGGCTCGGCTACCCGATCTGGTGCTGGTGGATGGTGGACGCGGCCAGGTGGCGATGGCGCGCGAGGTGTTCACTGAACTCGGGCTCGATCTCGGCGTGATCGTCGGCGTGGAAAAAGGCGAGGGCCGCAAAGTGGGTCTGGAGGAACTCGTGTTTGCCGACGGCCGACCCAAGCTCACCTTGCCCGCCGACAGCGCTGCGCTGATGCTGGTGGCGCAGATCCGCGACGAGGCGCACCGCTTCGCCATCACCGGCATGCGCGCCGCGCGCGCCAAGGTGCGCACCGGCGGTTCGCGGCTGGAAGACATCCCCGGGATCGGCCCCAAGCGCCGCGCAAAGTTGCTGGCGCGGTTCGGCGGCATTCGCGGCGTCGAGGCAGCGAGCGAGGACGAGTTGATGACCGTGGAAGGCATCTCCCGCGAACTCGCTCACACGATCTACAAGGCGATGCACTGAAGCGGTCTTACTTCGCCGCGCCGTGGCCCTGGTGCAGCGAGGCCTTGTACAGCGCGACGGCTTCCTTGAACTTCTCTGCGCCCAGCAGAGCGTGCATCTTGTCCACGCATCCCGCGCGCATGGCCACCAGCGCGGCTTCCTGCTTGCCGATGTCCTCGATCATGGCCTGACGCTCGGGCGTATCGCCCATGCCGTTCATCAGCGCGTCGCGCAGCTGCAGGCGGGTGTTGGCGAGCCTGTCTTCGGCCGCCTTGCGCTTGGCTGGTGCGGTTTTGAGCCACTGGGCGAACTCTTCCTGCTGCTTGGCGTCGAGCTTGAGCGCCTTCTCATGCTGCTTGATGACGGGCACCAGCGCGATGACCGGCTCGCCCAGGTTGTAGGCAGGCGTTTCCGCGCGGGCGAACTGAGCAGGCGCGATGAAACCAGACAGCAGCACGGCCAGCAGCGCAGTGCGCTTGAAGGGGAAAGGGGAGGTGAACGAACGCATGGCAATCTCCAGAGCTTGAGCCGACGCACAGCGCGTCGGCAAGGCCGGTGAATGTAATGAAATGTGACGATTTTTCTTTTGATGTCATGCAGTTTCATGCCTGGTGCGGCAATCTGTCGCAACCGGGTGCTGCGGGGCGACACCGGCTCTCTGCAGGAGCCGTCGTGAGGTGGCGGACTGATCCGCCGATTGCCGAATTGATATAGATCAAGGGCCTGTCTGGGTGCGACGCGGCGTCGCAGGCAAACGCGCCTACGCTTTCGCCACCTGGTTTTTTCACAGGGACCACTGGGTCATCCGCCTTGGCGGAGGGGACGCATCGCGTCTGCGCTCCACGTGCCGCCTGGCACATTCAGGGTTTTCCCAGCGGCGTTTTGTCATCTTGTTCCCTGATCCACATCAGCGAATACTGATGCATGGATATGGCCTCGACGGGCAACGGCGTCAAGACCGTGATCCACCGTCCACACATTGCTTGAAGGAGTTTGTATGTCTGAGCTGATCGGCATGTATCCCACGTGGTACGTGCCCCAAATCGGTACCGCCTGGGTGATGGGCATCATCGGCACGATCCATGTGCTGGCGTCCAACACCTCGGTTGGTGCTGCGGTGCTGTTTGCCCTGCTGGAAAGCCGCTCGGTGCGCGAGAACAAGCCCGAGATCATGCAGTACATCAAGAAGTACGGCATGTTCCTGCTGGTGTTCTCGTACATCTGGGGCTCGGTCACCGGCCCGGGAATCTGGTACTCGGTCACTGTGGCCAGTCCACGCGGCATCTCCGCACTGATCCACAACTTCGTCTGGGCCTGGGCGACCGAGTGGGTGTTCTTCACCGTCGAGGTCATCGGGGTGTATGCGCTGGTCTACACCATCGGCAAGATCGACCCGAAGACGCACCTGAAGATCACCTGGACATTCGTCGTCAGCTCGGTGGCCACACTGGTGCTGATCATCGGCATCCTCTCGTTCATGATGTGGCCGGGCAGCCAGCGCTGGTATCTCACCGGTTCGGTGTTCGACGCGTTCTACAACCTCAACTTCGCCGCGCAGCTGGCCGACCGAGGCTTCCTCATGCTGACCTCGGCCGCTGTGGTGGGCAGCATCATCGTCGCCGCCATTCCCAAGGGCGATCCGTTGCGGCGCGATGTCGGGCAGACCGTGGCCAAGCTCGGCATCGTCGGGCTGGTGGGCGGCGCGCTCGCCTTCATGTGGTATGTGGCCACGCTGCCGCCCAACGCCCTGGTCATCCTCAAGGATCGTCTGCCCGACTGGTTCGGCCACGTGGATTTCCGCGTCACGACCTTTGTGCCGCTGGCCACCACCTCGGTGCTGATCGGCCTGTATCTGCTGTGGGTCTACCTCAAGCCCCAGTCGGTGCGCGTGCCGATCGCTGTGGGCATGGTGGCCATTTTGCTGGTTGCCGGCATCTGGCCGGAGGAGCGCACGCGGGAGAGCTTGCGCAAACCCTGGGTGGTCGGCCAGTACATGTATTCCAATCAGGTCATCGGGCGCGACGTGCCGGGGCTGGGCATCCAGGATGAGGTGCCACTGATCGCCAAGGACGGCTTGCTCAAGACCGCGGCCTTCGTGCCGGCCGACCTGCGCGTGATCACGCCGCAGAACCAGATGGAGGCCGGGCGTCTGCTGGCGGTGATGTCCTGCGCCAACTGCCACTCGATCAACCAGGACGGTCCGCTGCGCCCGCTGCCCAAGCTGCTGCATGGCACCACGGATGTGGCGATGATCCAGGGCTTTCTCGCCGGGCCGCTGGCGCATGGTTCGGTGCCTTACATGCCCAAGATCGATCTGCCGACCAATGAACAACACGCGCTGGCCACGTTCCTCGCCGCGGTCAACGCCGGCACGGTGGACGCCGAGGGCCATCTGATCGCACGCGCTGCGCCCGTTGCGGCGCCGCTGCATACCGCCGCTGCGCAGGCTGCGGGCGCACAAGCCATCCAAGCAAAGGACTGACCTCATGGACAACGCATCCGTTTCCGCCATGCTCGGCGCGCTGCAGGACCCGGCGGGCCTGCCAGCACCTGCATGGTTGTTCCAATACCTCAACGTGCTGACCTGGGCGTTTCACATCGCCTTTGTCAACCTGTCGCTGGGCTCCGGCCTGCTGGCCATCATCGCTTTCATGCGCCGTCATCAACCCGCCTGGGCGCGGCTGTCGGTCGCCATGACCGGCGTGGCCAAGATCGCCGTCTCGATGGCCATCGTGCTCGGCGTGGCGCCGCTGCTGTTCACCCAGACCATCTATGACCCGTCGTGGTACACCAGCAACGTGCTTTCGGCATTCTGGGTGATCTTTTTCATTTTCACCCTGGGCATCGGCTACACCCTGTGGTTCGTGTTCTATTTCAAGAACCACGACGTGTCGCACGCCGCCGAGGCGCCGGACACCACGGTCTGGTGGGCCACCGCGGCGCTGTCGCTGCTGCTGTTCGACGGCTTCATCATGCATGTGCTGTCGTATCAGGGGCTGTTTCCGCAGAAGTGGATGCAGTGGTATGCGCCCCACGGCGTGCCGGTAATGAACGGCATGGGCATTCACGCCTTCGAGCTGTCGCGCTTTGCCTTTTTCATTGTCATGTCGCTGACCATGACGGGCGTGTTCCTTTTGGGCTATGCGCGTTACTTCCGCGCGCGCGCCGACTTTCCATCGGACTATCTCGACCTGGCGCACCGCCTTGGCGTAAAGACGGCGTACTGGGGTGTGGCGCTGCAGCTTGTCACCGGCCTGCTGTGGGCCTATGGCCTGCCGTCGTCCATGCTGGTGTTCACCCAGCCGCTGTTCTGGCTGACCTTGTTGTTGATCGTCGGCGTCGCACTGTATGCGCGCCAGGTGCCGGTGGGCAGCTCGGCGCTGCAAGCGTATTCGGCCATGGCGCTCTATGCCCTGATGGCGCTGATCGTCTCGGTCGACCGCGAGGCGCTGCGCGTGGCCTATCTGGCGCCGTATCACTACAACCTGGCCTCCAAGCCGCACTATGAATGGGGCGCGGTGATCTGGTTCTTCGCCACGTTTGTGGGAGTTGGTGGTTCGCTGGTCGCGTTCTACACCACCATGCTGTGGAAGGCTGGCAAGATCAAGGGGCTGTACACCGCAGACCGCACGGTGTCCCGCATGGGCGACATTGCCGTGTGGGTCAACTGGACCTGGATGGCTGCCTTCTTCGCCATTGGCGTGTGGGCCTACGTGCGCAACATCGGCTTTGCCGCCTGACGACCTGCGCTGCGTCGGCCGACGCAGCGCGCTCTCATCGACCTCATTTCGAGCTGCATCATGAATCAACGCAAATTCTTTTCCGTCCTCATCGCGGGTCTCCTGCTGGCCGCAGGCAGCGGGCTGGCACAGGCCGCGCCGAATGCCGCGCTCAACGCCAAGTTTGGCGTGTGCTTCTCCTGCCATGGCGCAGACGGCCACGCCATTCTTCCGACCTATCCCAACCTGGCCGGGCAGAACAAGGACTATCTGGTCCAGACGCTGCGTGAGTTCCGCGACGGTACGCGGCCCAACGCCATCATGGGCGCGATGGCCAAGCCGCTGAGCAATTCCGACATCGACCAGATCGCGATGTACTTCGCCAACATCAAGCCGGGGACGAAGTAAAGGCAATGCTGAATAAGTCCTTGTGATGCTGCGCGCCGGGCGGCGGTAAGGGATGCAAGGCGCACACCACAGCCATAGCCGAAGCTATGGCGAGGATGTGCAACGCCGCAGACCGCCTGCAGGCCGGATGCGCAGCGCGCAGGGGACTTGTTCAGTGTTGTTCAGTGTTGCCTAAAAACAGCGCAACGCCGGGCCACCCGCAATGTGTGGCGTGGCGTTGCTCCGGCCTGGCTCGGTGCTGTGTGAATCACCTGTCCACCAAGCCGCAGCCTGAGAAGGCCGCGGAAGGGTTGAACAGGCTCAGATGCTGCCCTGTTCGGTCGCGCTGTTGACAATGGCGTCAAACTCGGCCTGGGTGATGTACTGCGGCGTGTAGGTCACGCCCTGCTTGGTCAGTTGCGAGATGAACGCGCGCAAGTGGTTGCGTGAGCCTTTCATCAGCTCGCCAAAGACCAAGGCAATGTCGGCGTTGTCGGTTGCCGCGATGCGTTGCTGCAGATCGGCAATGTCCAGATCCTCGATCGTCGCCCCCACGCTGAGGGCGCCGATCAGCGAGGTCTGACCCTGCGCCATCAGGGTGTTGAACAGCTCCTGCACATGGGCATCATGGAAGACGCCCACGGCAGTTCCAGCGGCCGGATCGGGCAGGCCGTAGCGGGTGAGCAGCAGTGCAACCGCGTCCATGTGCTGCTGTTCGCTGGCGGCAATGTTGCTGAACACCTTCTGTCCCCACTGCGTGAACAGCAGCTGATAGATGTCGCGGGCGAGTTTCTCCTCCTCGCGCATGAACACCAGCGCGCTGGCTTCCTCGGTGGAAAGCGTGGACGCGGGAATGGTGGCGAGTTGGGTGCTGAGTGCGGTGATGGCCGTGGCGGAAGTTGCGTCGCTGCTCGCCGGTGCTGCTGCGACGGCGGTGTCTCCGCCGCCGCAGCCACCCAGAGTCAACAGCGCAGCGCCGAGGATGGAACCCAGAACGAGTCGGCGTTGCATGGTGTGGTCGTCCTTTCGATCAGTTGGTCGAGGTGGCAGGTGCCGTCGGGCTCAAGGCGGGGTCCTGAATGCGCTGCTGATCCCGCTGTTGATCGCGCTGCTGCAGCTTCTGGCCCTGCGCAGTTCCTGGCGCGGTGCCGCTGTTCTGATGCATGTTGCGATGCTCGTACTGGTGTTGCTGCATCTGGCCCGCTCCGGCGCCTGCAGCCGCCCCGGCACCCATGCCGCCACCCATCCCGCCCATGCCGCCACCACCCATGCCCGCGGCGAACACGGACCCTGCGGCACCCACGGCCACTGCGGCAGCCAGAAGACGAAGGACATTGCGTTGTTTCATGATGAACTCCTTGAGGTTGAAAAACTTGAATCAGCGTCGACCACGTCCACTGCCTTGTCCGCCCGCATGGGCTCCGGCTCCCGCCCCACCGCCGGCAGCGGCGCCAGCGGCAGCCGGTCGGGCAAGCCCCGAAGTCCGACGGCTGGGGACATCGCGGCAGCGGGCAGCGCCTTGCTGACCTGCGCTGCGACACCCGATTCGGCCTGTTGCGCCTGATCGACCGCCACCTGGCGCGATGACTCGAACAGCGCACCCGCGCTCAACCGCGGCTGCTGCGCAGAGGCCAGCCCCATGCCGCAAAGACTCAGGCCGAGGCTGGCCTGCAAGGCAATGCGGGTGACAAGGGCCGGACGAGCGAACATGGTGGGGTGGACAAGGCAGTGAACGTGATCGATGCCGTCATGTTTGTCGGCGCAGGTTTCGCCCGGATGTCCTGCAAGCCTGGCTTGGTTGCTCTGAGTGACGCTGTGTTTCAGCATATTTCAGGCTGCACGCAGAGCGGGCAGACCGGCCTAGACTTCAGGAATGATCACGCTCTCTCAAACTGCACGCATTCTGGTGGTGGACGATGACCCGGAGTTGCGCGACATGCTGCGCGATTACCTCACGGGCAACGGCTACACGGTCGATCTGGCAGCGCATGGCGACGCAATGCGCGAGCGCCTGGCGCAGGCCGCGCCGCAGGCTGTCATCCTCGATCTCATGCTGCCCGGTGAGGACGGCCTCTCGCTGGCGCGCGCGCTGCGCCGCACCAGCGACGTGCCCATCCTCATGCTGTCGGCGCGCGGCGAAGAGATCGACCGCGTGATCGGCCTGGAGGTCGGCGCCGACGACTATCTGCCCAAGCCCTTCAGCCCGCGCGAACTGCTGGCCCGGTTGCGTGCGCTGCTGCGTCGGGCGCAGGCTGCTGCGCCAGGCGACGCGGCGCAGGCAGGTGCCGAAGTCGCCAAGGGCGTGACGCGCTTCGGCCCTTTTTTGATCGACGCCGCAGCGTTTCGGCTGCTGCGTGATGGTCAGGACGTGGGCCTGAGCGTGGCCGAATTCACGTTGTTGCAAGCCATGGCCGAGCACCCCAATCGTGTACTCAGTCGGGATCAGCTCATCGACTGGCTCAAGGGCTATGAGCGCGATGCCTTTGATCGCAGCATTGACGTGCGCGTGACGCGCCTGCGCCGCAAGATCGAGGACGACCCGGCGCATCCTGTCTACATCCGCACCATCCGGGGCCAGGGCTATCTGTTCAACCCGGCAGGCGCCGCAGCCTGAGTTGATCTCACTGACGCCGTGCCGCGCGAGTCCCGCCTGATCGACAACGTGCTGCGCACGCGCACCCTGCGCCTGCAGACCGTGCGCGCCATGGTGGTGCTGGTGCTGGCGCTGGAACTGGCGTTCGCCGCGACGGCGCTGCTGTTCGTGCTGCAGCCCATGGCAAAGCGCTCGGCGCATGATCTTGCCGGGCTCATGGTGCTGTCCGCACAGACCTGGGCCGAATTGCCGCCGCAGACGCGCCCGGCCTTTGAACGGGAGTTGCAGGCCAATTACCGTCTCAGCCTGCGACCGGATCTGCCGCCGCCCGCCGACACGGGTCTGGTGCATGGCCTGTACATCGGTTATGTCGAGCAGGCGCTGCAGCAACGCGTGGGGCATCCCCTGTACTTCGAGCGCCAGACCGATGCGCTCGGCCACGTCTGGTTGTGGACCAGCATTCCTGCGGGCGGGCGCGAGATCGGCGTGGGCGTGGACAACAGCCGCATCCAGACCCAGCCTGTGCGCGCACTGGTCGTGGGGCTGCTGCTGAGCTTGCCGCTCGCGACCTTGCTCGCCCTGTGGTGGGCGCGGCGCATCACCCGGCCCGTGGAAGCCATGGAACAGGCGGCTGCACAACTCGCCCAGGGCGATACGCCACAACGCCTGCTACAGACCGGCCCGCGAGAACTTGTTCGTCTGGCTGCGCATTTCAACCAGATGGCCGCGCGCATCGACACCTTGCTGCAGGCACGGACCCATCTGCTCGCCGGGGTGTCGCACGATCTGCGCACGCCGCTTGCCCGCATTCGCCTCGCGCTGGAACTGCAGCGCCTGCAGCCCACCGAGGCGCGGCTCGATCAGATCGAGCGCGATGTGCTGGCGATGGATCGTCTGATCAGCGAGGTGCTGCAACTCGCCCGCGGGCTGCAGGCCAGCGCGCCGCAACAGCTCGCGCTGCTGCCCTGGCTGCGAGAACGTGCGCAGACACACGCAGACTGGGCGCGCGCGCAAGGCGCAGTTCTGGAGGTGCAGGGCGCGCCGGATCTACAGGCCTGGGTGGATGTTCACGCGTTGCAGCGCGTGGTGGACAACCTGCTGGCCAATGCGGTGCACCATGCGCCGGGCCCGATCGTTCTGCAGGCCAGGCCAGCGCAGACGGCAGGGCGTGTGCGCATCACCGTGCTCGATCGCGGCCCGGGCATACCGTCAGACCAGCTGGACGCGGTGTTCGAGCCCTTCAACCGGCTGGACGCGGCACGCACACCGGGGCAGGGTGTGGGCTCGGGGCTGGGGCTGGCCATCGCACGCCAACTCGCGCAGCAGCATGGCTGGCAAGTGGGCCTTCAGGCGCGCGAGGGCGGCGGCCTGATGGCGTGGGTGGAGGTTCCGCAATCGCCTTCAGTCTGAACGGGAAGGCCCGCTGTCATCTTGCGCGGCGGCGCGTTTGCGCTTGCGCGCCCGCCACAGCGTCCAGACAACCAGGGCGATGGCGAGGCCACCATAGATGTAGAGCAGAAGGTCGACATGCGACGCAAACCAGTTGGATTGCATGGGTGGGTTCCGGAAGTCGGGGCAGGCAGCACAGGGCGATGACCCTATCATGCCGTAACGGCCCGGCGTGGTGTGAGGCGTGGATTGTCGCGTTCCTGATCCGGCTTGCCGTGCAATGCCCTTGTCCTGTCCGGTTTTTCGTCGTCCGTCACCTGTCCTGATCAGTCTTATGTCCACCCGAGCGATCAATCTGCCAACCCTGCTCACCTGGGCGCGGGTGGCGGCCATTCCCCTGATCGTTGGGGTGTATTTCCTGCCGACGGGCTGGCTCACTCTGCCGGAGCGCAACATCACTGCGACGGTGCTGTTCATCCTCAGCGGCATCACCGACTGGCTGGATGGCTATCTGGCGCGCAAGTGGAACCAGACCTCGGCGTTCGGCGCGTTTCTCGACCCCGTGGCGGACAAGTTGATGGTCTCGGCCGCCCTGCTGATCTTGCTGCAGCTCGGACGTGTTGATGCGCTGGTCACCCTCATCATCATCGGCCGCGAAATCGCCATTTCCGCGCTGCGCGAGTGGATGGCGCAGATCGGCCAGTCGCGGCGTGTGGCGGTGAGCTACATCGGCAAGGTCAAGACCGCCGTGCAGATGGTGGCCATCCCGTTTCTGCTGTACGGCGGCACGCTGTTCGGCGTGGCCGAGACGGTGCCGATCGGGCAGGTGCTGATCTGGGTGGCTGCGGGTCTCACCCTGTGGTCGATGCTGTATTACTTCCGCATCGCCCTGGCCGGTCTGAAGCTGTCGTGAATGCATCACACAGCACCGCTGCACAGGGGTTGCGGCGCGTCATGCCCTGGGTGTTCGTGCTGATCTGGAGCACCGGCTTCATCGTCGCTCGCTACGGCATGCCGTACGCGCCGCCGCTGAAGTTTCTCTGCCTGCGCTACGCCTTTTCGCTGCTGGTCCTGTTGCCCCTGGCCTGGTGGCTGCGCACGCAGTGGCCCCGTGGCTGGCGGCAATGGATGCATCTGGCGGTCGTCGGCGGGTTGATGCAGGCGGGCTATCTCGGTGGTGTCTGGGCCGCGGTCAAGCACGGCATCCCTGCTGGTACCGTCGCGTTGATCGTCGGCCTGCAACCCTTGTTGACCGCGGTGCTCGTGTCCGCTGCGGGGCAGCGCGTCCACAGTCGCCAGTGGCTCGGCCTGTTGCTCGGGTTCGGCGGTCTGGCACTGGTGGTTCTGCACAAGCTCGAAGGCGGCGAACTCAGCGCGCACAACCTGTTCCTGGCGCTGCTGGCGCTGGGCAGCATCACCGCGGGGACACTGTGGCAGAAGCGCTTCGTGCAGCCCACCGCCGTCTGGGGTGCGCTTGCCGTACAACTGCTTGCCGCCTTCATCCTGAGCGCGCCGTTTGCGCTGCTCGAAGCGGAGCCTGTCATCTGGAACGGCCAGCTGATCAGTGCGTTGGCCTGGTCGGTGCTGGCGCTGACCGTGGGAGCCGGGGCCTTGCTCTACCTGCTCATCCAGCGCGGCGCTGCGGTCCAGGTGACCAGTCTGATCTATTGGGTGCCACCGGTGACCGCGCTGATGGGCTGGGTCCTGTTTTCCGAGACGCTGGGGCCAGCCACCTGGCTGGGCATGGGTATGGTGGCTGCCGGTGTGGTTGCAGTGACCCGCAGCCCCGCGGCGCCATTGATCCGTTGATGAATCGATCGAAGGAGCACGTTCCATGACCATCGCATCAACGCAACAGCCACTGCGCATTGCGGTCATTGCCGGGGATGGCATTGGCCAGGAAGTCATGCCCGAGGGCCTGCGCGCGCTGGACGCCGTGGCGCGGCGCTTTGGCATCGCTTTGCAGCTCGATCATTTCGACTTTGCCTCGTGCGCCTATTACCAGCGCCACGGCAAGATGCTGCCCGACGACTGGAAGGATCGCATCGGAGCGCATGACGCCATTTTCTTTGGCGCGGTTGGCTGCCCGGATGTGGTGCCCGACCATGTGTCGCTGTGGGGATCGCTGCTGCAGTTCCGGCGCGAGTTCGACCAGTATGTCAACCTCCGCCCGGCGCGGCTGATGCCCGGGGTGCGCTCGCCACTGGTGCGGCGCGATGGCAGCGCCTATGCGCCGGGCGAGATCGACATGCTGATCGTGCGCGAGAACACCGAGGGCGAATACTCGAGCATCGGCGGGCGCATGTACGCCGGAACCGAGCGCGAGGTGGTCATCCAGGAGACGGTGATGAGCCGCATCGGCGTCGACCGTGTGCTGCGCTACGCCTTCGATCTGGCGCGCAGCCGGCCGCGCAAGCTGTTGACCTCGGCGACCAAGTCCAATGGCATTTCGATCACCATGCCGTACTGGGACGAGCGGGTGCGGGCGATGGCCGCCGACTATCCCGATGTGCAGGTCAACCAGTTCCACATCGACATCCTCACCGCGCATTTCGTGCAGCGCCCACAGCAGTTCGACGTGGTGGTGGCCAGCAATCTGTTCGGCGACATCCTCTCCGATCTGGGGCCGGCATGTTGCGGCACGATCGGCATCGCACCCTCGGCCAACCTCAACCCGGACCGGCGGTTTCCCTCGCTGTTCGAGCCGGTCCACGGCTCGGCGCCGGATATTGCCGGGCAGGGCATCGCCAACCCGATCGCGCAGATCTGGAGCGCGGCATTGATGCTGGATTTTCTCGGTCACCGCGCAGCGCACGGTGCCCTGCTGCGCGCAATCGAAACCGTGCTCGACCCGACCAGCGGCGCTCCGCGCACGCCTGATCTGGGAGGGCGCGATCGCACGACCGATCTGGGCCGTGCAATCGCCGAATGCCTGTGAAACCCCATTTCAAGCGCAGCTAGAATGCACGGTCTTGCGCGCGGCTTGCGTTGTCGCCGATCCGCCGCATTGACAGGGGCAATTCGTCCCCGCTCTAATCAACAGATCGTCGTTGCGCTGCTGAGAAGGGCGCAATTTTGGCGCAGGGTGTTGCCTTGCGCATCCACATCCACCTAGACCGAAGAGGGACACAAGTGAACAAGGCAGAACTGATCGAACACATCGCCAACAACGCAGAACTGAACAAAGCCCAGGCTGGTCGTGCGCTCGATGCCTTGGTGGACGCGGTGCGTCGCACTCTGAAAAAGGGCGACAGTGTGTCTCTCATCGGTTTCGGCACCTTCGCTGTGACCAAGCGCGCCGCACGTACCGGGCGCAACCCGCGTACCGGCGCAGCCATCAAGATCAAGGCCGCCAAGATTCCGAAATTCCGCCCCGGCAAGGGGTTGAAAGACGCCATCAAGTAATCGTTCCTCCGCTGTGACGGCAAGGGCGCTGCTGCAATGGCCGTGCCGTCACATCGCGTTGAGCGGCAACCGGGTGCTTAGCTCAGTTGGTAGAGCGGCGCCCTTACAAGGCGTAGGTCGGGGGTTCGAACCCCTCAGCACCCACCATCGGTTGCCAGTTCACGCATTGCAGTCCCCCCGTCCTTTCCCTTCGTCCTGATCGGCTTGCCATTGCATTGGCATTGAACAGACGACCCACAATGCGACGCCGTTTCGCATTGCACCCCTCTACAAGCCCGCGCCACCATGCTCGAATCCATACGCAAACACAGCAAGCTGATGCAGATCGTGCTGTTCGTGCTGATCTTCCCATCTTTTGTGTTGTTCGGCATCCAGGGTTACAGCAGTTTCGAAGGCAAGCAGAATGCGGCGGCCAAGGTCGATGGACAAGTCATTTCCATGGAACAACTTGACGCCGCTAACCGTGAAGAGATTGCGCGCCTGCAAAGCATGCTGGGCAGTTCGGTGGACATCAAGCAACTCGACACCCCCCAACAGAAGCTGCGCACGCTCGACGGCCTGGTGCGTCAGCGGCTGCTGCAGCTCGAAGCGCGACGCGAACATCTTGCGGTGACGGACGCCCAGGTTCAGCAGGCCATCCTGCAAATTCCGCAGGTGGCGGCTCTGCGCAAGCCGGATGGCAGTTTTGATGTGCAGGCCTACCGCAGTCTGATCGCCGCGCAAGGCATGACCACCGCGCAATTCGAGGCTCAGGTGCGCGAACAACTCATTCTGCAGCAGGTGCTGGGCGGCGTTGCGGGCTCTGTGATCGATAGCCAGGCCCTGGCGACTGCGGCGGCCAAGGCCGCGGCGCAGCAACGCGAGGTTCGCCTGGCGCTGTTCAAGCCCTCCGACTATGTGAACCAGGTGCAGGTGACGCCCGCAGAAGTCGAGGCGTTCTACAAAAACAATACCGCGCGTTTTCAAAAGCCTGAAGAAGCGAACATTCAATATGTGGTCCTGAGTGCAGACGCTCTGGCCGCCGATGTCCAGATCACGCCGGAGCAGGCCAAGGCGTATTACGACGCGAATCTCGCCAAGTTTTCAACCCCGGCTGAACGTCGCGCCAGCCATATCTTGATCACGGTGCCGAGCGACGCCACCCCTGCGCAGGCCAGTGCCGCCAAGACCAAGGCGGAAGCCATCGCCAGACAGGTCGAGGCGAACCCCGCGACATTTGCGGAGCTGGCCCGAAAAGACTCTCAAGATCCAGGCTCGGCCGACAAGGGTGGCGACCTGGGCTATTTCACCGCCGGTGCCATGGTCAAGCCTTTTTCTGATGCAGTGTTCGGCATGACCAAGATCGGCGAAATCGTCGGCCCGATCAAAACCCAGTTTGGCTACCACATCATCGAACTGACCGGCATCAAGCCCGGCCGACAGCAACCGTTCGATGCGGTCAAGGCAGACATCGAAAAACAGCTGCAGCAGGAGGCCGTGCAAAAGCGCCTGTCCGCTGACGTGGATACATTCACCAACACCGTTTTCGAGCACCCCGACAGCTTTCAGCCTGTGGTGGACAAACTGCACCTGAAATTGCAGACCGCAAATGGCGTCACCCGCACCCCGCAGCCCGCGGCGCCGGGCAGCACCAATCCGCTGGCCAGCAAGGCCTTCCTCGACGCACTGTTTGCCGAAAACAGCCTGCGCAACAAGCACAATCTGCAGGCCATTCAAATTGCCCCCAACGTCTGGGCATCCGGGCGCGTACTGAGCTATTCAGCAGCACAGACCCAACCGTTCGCCGAAGTACAGTCGCGGGCCAGGCAACTGCTCATCGATCAGAAGGCTGCAGATCTTGCGCGCGAGGCTGGAGAAAAGGCGCTGAAGTCACCAGCCGCACTGACCTTTGGTCCGCCCCTGACATTGAGCCAGACTCAGCCGACGCCGGATGTTCCAACCGCAGTCGTCGCCAAGGCGTTCGGGCTCAGCACCGAGAAGCTGCCGACCGTGGCCGGAGTGGACCTCGGTGCCCAAGGCTACGCCGTCGTTCAGCTCGTGAAAACCATCGAAGGGGCTGTGCCAACAGAACTGGTCCGCGCTGCTGCCAGTGCAGAGAACCAGACCCTCACGCAAGGCATCATCAATGCGTATGTCGAGGCTTTGAAAAAGCGGTTTGGCGTGGAAATTCTCTATCGGCCCAAGGCCGAGCCCGCTGCAGTAGGTTGACCCACTCGTCGCACCAGGCCAGCAAGTCGCTCTGGTGTAGAATGTTCGTTTTTCTGTGGTGGCTGTAGCTCAGTTGGTAGAGTCCAGGATTGTGATTCCTGTTGTCGTGGGTTCGAGTCCCATCAGCCACCCCAATGAATTCAAACACTTAGCCCCGCCGCACCCGCGGGGCTTTTTGTTGCGCGGCGTTCGTGTAGGGGCCATGTAGGGATTTGGCGGGATGCAACCCCTGACAGAAATCATCTCCTGGCCTTCATGGTTCCGTCGCAGCGGCGTTCAGGCGATTTTGAACACCATCCCCAGCGGGCGCGTCAGGGTGCGCGGGGTGTCAGCTTGCTTGCGCGTGTGACTTGCTCGGCAAGCCGTGCGCTCAGCGGCAGCACGCGCGGCGCGCACAACAAGCCGTCGATGAAGCGCTGCGGGATTCCTGACAGTCCGACCTGCGCACCAAGCAGCGCGCCGGTGAGCATCGCGCGCGCCTGGTTTTGCCCGCCGCCGTTGACCGCGTGCAGCACGGCGCTTTCGAAATCGTCGGCAAAGCGCGCGGCGAGATAGTAGGCCGCAGGGAATTGGTGATAGACCGCGCACGGCATGCCGTAGACAAGCGACACTTTCCACGCCGGGTCGATGCGCACATCGGGGTCGTGCGCCGCGCGCGCAATGCTTCCCGCGGTGAGCAGCGCATCGGGCGAGGCGAACTCGCCCGGCTGCGCCGTGCGCTCGGCGCCCGTCGGAACTGCGTCCAGCGCGGCATCGGTGACGTGGTGAAACGGCAGCTCGCCGCGGTGCACGCGGGCGAGCAGTTTGGCGGAAATCGCCGCATCGAGTGGCTCGCCCTGCACCAGCAGCGCGAGCACACAGCCGTAGGCGGTGGTCATCGCCAGCACGGTCGGATCGATCTGGGTCAATGCCGCGTTGGCTGCGACATGCCGGGCGACTGCGCCCAGATCGGGGGCATAGCGCACCGCGATCGCCAGCGTGCGCTCGGCGGCCTCGGTGTTGTCAGCCAGACCGCCGACCCGACCCCAGGGCAGACCCTGCTGCACCCGCTTGCGCCAGGCCTCGCGCATCGACTGGCTGGTGTAGCCGCCGGGGCCGCTGTGCGGCGTGCCGTCGATCAGCGGGAAAAACTCGGTGTCGATGCGCCGGCAAAAGTCGGTCTCATCGTATCCGCCGCATGCCACCAGGCTTTGCAGTGTGAGTTCAAGCAAAAAGCCGGGCTGCGACGAGTCGCCCGCGCGCAATCCGGCGTGGTAGCGCCCCGGGCGTGGCGCGGTGTAGTCGTCGATCCATGGGCCGAAATCGGCGCGCAGCTGGTCGAGGTCGTACACCCAGTGCGGGCCGACGCCCAGCGCCTCGCCGATGAACGCGCCGAGCAGCGCGCCTTGCGCGCGGTCGGCCATGTCGGGCGCGGTCACTATGCGCTCCCCGGATCGGTGCGGCGCCGCCACAGCGTGAGCTGCGAGAGACTGTGCTGGAACTTGCGTGCGGTCTCGCGGATGACGAAGGGCAGGTCGCGTGGCGGCGCGATGCGCTCGAAGTGCGCATCGAGCAGCGCGTGCAGGCCGTCGAGGGTGGTGAAGTTTTCGCCGTCCTTTTTGAAACCGCCGATCCAGTGTTCGCGCTTGGTGAATTCGGTCAGCCAGGTATAGGGCGAGGTGATCGCAAGCAGTCCGCCGGGGACGATGCGCTGGTGCACCTCGCGCAAAAACAGCGCCGGCTCGTAAAGCCGGTCGATCAGGTTGGCGGCGAGGATGAGGTCGTAACCGGTGTAGACCGGTTTGAGATTGCACGCATCGCCCTGGAAAAATTCGGTGCGCGCGACGCAATCGCTCAGACCGTGTTCGGCCAGGCCATGCTCGTGGTAACTGGCGAGCTCGCCTTCATCGAACAGGGTGTAGCGAATACGCCCCTGCGCAGCGAGCTGATGGCCGATGCCGATGAAACGCGCGGAAAAATCGATTCCCGTCACGTGCTCGAAATGTCGCGCCAGCTCGAAGCTCGCCCGGCCGGTGGCGCAGCCCAGGTCGAGCGCGCGGCGCATCGGCTGGCCTTGCATCGCCTGCACGCACGACTCGGCAAGCGCCTTGGGGAAGTTGGGCACGCCAAAATATTCCTGACCCCAGTGAAACTCGCAGTATTGCGCGACCTGCGCGTCGGTTTCGTAATAGCTGCTTGCCAGCTGCGGCACCGGCGCGTCGCTGATCACGTAGCGAAACCCGGCGTGCTGGAAAAAGTGCCGGCGGAATGCATAGCGCGATCCAGGCAGCGCTTCATTGCCGCAGGAAATCCACGATCCGCCTTTGAGGATCGCGTGGCGGTCGTCGAAGGTCGGAGTGGTGAAGTCGTCGTACACCGGGTGCACCTCGAAGCCGTCGAACGGGTAGGTGCAGGTCTCGCACCACTGCCAGACGTTGCCGATGACGTCGAACAGCTCGCCGTGCGCAAACCGCGTCACCGGGCAGCTGGAGGCGAAATGGTCGAGCTCGATGTTTGCCGCCGCGGGCACGGGTTGCGGCGCATCGGGCACGCCGGCCTGCAGCCGAATCGCGTGCCATTCGTCCTCGGTGGGCAAACGGTACGGCAGGCCGGTTTGCCGCGCCATCCAGTTGCAAAACGCCTTGGCCTCGTGAAAATTGGTCTCGACCGGCCAGTCCCACGGCATCGGCACTTCCTCGGCGAGCAGGCGCAGCCGCCAGCCGTCCGCGCCGCGCACCCAGAAGGTCGGATGTTCGGCCTGGGCGAAGCGCCGCCAAGCCAGCCCTTCTTCGCTCCAGACGGCGTCGTCGCGGTAGGCGCCGGCCTCGACAAAAGCGAGGAATTCGCGGTTGGACACCAGGGTGCGCCCGGTTTGAAACGCTGCGGTGCGCGCCTCGTGCACGCCGAATTCATTGTCCCAGCCGTAGAACTGCGGGTCGCGCCGGTCGCGCCCGAGGCGAAACTGCCGCGCGGCGATCGGCACCAGCTCGGGCTGGGGCGGCTCGCCGGCATCGCGGCAAGGCTGCCAGTCCGGATGCGGCTTGACGTAGCGCAGCGCGTGCTGGCGGATCAGCACCGAGGAGGTCTCCAAATGGATGCGCTCGTGCTCGATCCCCATCATCACCACCCACCAGGGGCTGTTCCACCAGCCGTCGCTCAGGTCGAGCGGCAGGCGGGAGATGACGCCGTCGATCAGCTCGCGCGCCCTGGCCCGGTAGTCCCAGACCGCCTGCACCGGCGGCCAGTCGTAGTGCGCCTCGTCCAGATCGTCCCAGCTCATTTCGTCGACGCCGACTGCGAACATCGACTCCAGCTGCGGGTCGATGCGTTGCTCAAGGATCCCGGCGAGGACGAACTTGTTGATGAAAAAGGTGGCGGTGTGGCCGAGGTAGAAAATCAGCGGGTGACGCAGCGCGATGGGTTTTTTGAAATACGCCTCGTCGCCTTGCAGCAGTTGAAACAGCGACTCGTAGCGATCGAAGGTGGCGTGGAATGCGGCGCGAACCTGCTCGCGCCAGTCGGGCGGCAGGGTTGCGGCAAGCGGCAAGGTGCGCAGGGGGAGAGTCGACATGACGGTTGGCTGTGGGAATGTGAACCGTTTGTGCGATCCACGCGAAACACAGCGCGGAGGGACTGCACGGCCTGCTTGAATGATTCCAATGTAATCGAGTGCAAGAAACCTGATCAACGGTGTGAACACTCGGCAAGAATCTTCAGACCGGGCAGAAAAAAGCCCGCATCAGCGGGCCTTTCGAGCACTGTCAGCGCAGCTCAGCCGAAATTTTTCTCGGCAAAGTCCCAGTTCGCCAGTTTGTCGAGAAAGGTGGTGACAAAGTCAGGGCGACGGTTGCGGTAGTCGATGTAATAGGCGTGCTCCCACACGTCGACCGTGAGCAGGGCCTTGTCGGCAGTGGTCAGCGGGGTTTGGCCGTTCGACGTGTTGACGATGTCCACCGTGCCGTCGGGCTTTTTGACCAGCCAGGTCCAGCCGGAGCCGAAATTGCCGACGGCAGATTTGTGGAACGCTTCCTTGAACGCGGCGTAGCTGCCCCACTTGGCGTTGATCGCCGCAGCCAGCGCGCCCTTGGGCTCGCCGCCCCCGTTGGGTTTGAGGCAGTTCCAGAAGAAAGTGTGGTTCCACACCTGGGCGCTGTTATTGAAAATGCCGCCGCTGGATTTCTTGATGATGTCTTCGAGCGGCATGGACTCGAACTCGGTGCCTTTGATCAGATTGTTGGTGTTGTTGACATACGCCTGATGGTGCTTGCCGTGGTGGTATTCCAGCGTCTCGCGCGACATGTGCGGTGCGAGCGCGTCGGGAGCGAAGGGCAGGGGGGGCAGTTCGTGTTGCATGGGCTTCTCCTTGAGTGAGTGGCGGTTGCACGGGTCCAGATCGGTATTCTAGGAATTGCGTGTTGATTCTGCTCAAAGGGATGGGATGGCCTTGCGCACCCCCTCACGTCTGCGCCAGGCGCTGGGCCGCTTCGCGCAGGCTGTGGATGAAGTTGTCCCGCAGGGGGTTGGGCGTCTGGATGGGCTGCAGGATGCCGAGCTCGATGGTGGAAGGCTTGCCGAGCAGTGGCCGGTACTGCACGCCGGCACGCTTGAGGTGACGCAGCGAGGCCGGCACAAGGGCCACGCCCATGCCGCACGAGACCAGTCCGATGACCGTCTGCATCTGCCGCGCATGCTGGGTGATGCGGGGCGCAAATCCGGCGGCCTGACACAGGCTGAGCGTGAGGTCGTACAGGCCGGGGCCGATGCTGCGGGGCGGCACGATGAAAGGTTCCTTGGCGAGGACGTGCAGATCGACTGCGCCGCTGCTCTGCACAGCGGGGTGCGCCGTCGGGGCGGCGAGGATCAGTGGCTCGTGCAGCAGGCTGGTGAAGGTCAACCCAGGTTCGTCCACCGGGGCAAGGCCGATGCCGAGATCGAGCTCTGCGGCGCGCAGTTCGCGGATCTGGGCATCGGTCGTGAGTTCGTGCAGTTGCACGTCCACCTGCGGGTAGTGTGCGCGGAAACTCTTGAGCGTCGGGGGCAGGATGCCGAAGTCGGCAATGGAGACAAAGCCGATGGACAGCGTGCCGACATCGCCGCGCTCGCATTGCCGCACCCGCCCCACGGCGTGTTCCAGCTGGGCGAGAACGGAGCGGATGTCCTCGAAAAAGGCCGCCCCGGATGGTGTGAGCGCCACGCCGCGATTGCTGCGCTCCAGCAGCCGCGCGCCGAGCTCATCCTCGAGCGCCTTGATCTGGGTCGACAGCGGGGGCTGCGACACATGCAGTCGCTCGGCCGCCCGCGAGAAGCTGCCCTGTTCCGCAATGGTGATGAAGTACCGGAGCTGCCGCAGTTCCATGATTCGTCTGACGTATGGCGCCACAATCGAAAATGTATTGTTCAATATAGCCGAGGGTTCGGACAATCTCGGTCCGTATCCATCATTCCACGCAGGAGAACCGCCCCATGCCCGCCTACCGTTCCCGTACCAGCACAGCCGGCCGCAACATGGCCGGGGCCCGCGCGCTGTGGCGCGCCACCGGCATGCAGGATGGCGACTTCGGCAAGCCCATCATTGCCGTGGCCAATTCCTTCACCCAGTTCGTCCCCGGCCATGTGCATCTGCAGAACCTCGGGCAGTTGGTCATCGAGGAAATCGAGAAGGCCGGCGGGGTGGGCAAGGAGTTCAACACCATTGCGGTGGATGACGGCATTGCGATGGGGCATGACGGCATGCTCTACAGCCTGCCGTCGCGCGACATCATTGCCGACAGCGTCGAATACATGTGCAATGCACACACCGCCGACGCGCTGGTGTGCATTTCCAACTGCGACAAGATCACCCCCGGCATGCTGATGGCCGCGCTGCGGCTGAACATCCCGGTGGTGTTCGTCTCGGGCGGGCCGATGGAGGCTGGCAAAACCCGGCTGGCCGGCAAGGTGATTTCGCTCGACCTGATCGACGCGATGGTCGCCGCCGCCGACGACAAGGTGTCGGACGACGATGTGCAGTCGATCGAACGTTCCGCCTGCCCGACCTGCGGCTCGTGCTCTGGCATGTTCACCGCCAACTCGATGAACTGCCTGACCGAGGCGCTGGGCCTGTCGCTGCCGGGCAATGGCTCGCTGGTGGCCACGCATGCCGATCGCGAGCAACTGTTCCGCCGTGCCGGGCGCACCATCGTCGAACTGGCGCGGCGCTACTACGAAGGCAATGACGAGAGCGTGCTGCCGCGCAGCATTGCGTGCAAGGCGGCGTTCGAGAACGCCATGTCGCTGGACATCGCGATGGGCGGCTCGACCAATACCGTGCTGCACCTCCTGGCTGCGGCACAGGAAGGCGGCGTGGACTTTGGCATGGCCGACATCGACCGGCTGTCGCGCAAGGTGCCCACGCTGTGCAAGGTTGCGCCATCCAGCCATTTCCACCTCGAAGACGTGCACCGCGCCGGGGGGGTGATGGCCATTCTGGGCGAGCTCGATCGCGCCGGGCTGCTCGATACCCGCGTGCCCACGGTCCATGCGCCGACGCTGGGGGCAGCGCTCGACACCTGGGACGTGGCGCGCCAGCCTGCCGATGCGGTGCAGATTTTCTACCGCGCCGGCCCCGCCGGGGTGCGCAGCACAAAGGCGTTCTCGCAGAGCTGCCGCTATGACACGCTGGACCTCGACCGCGCGGCGGGTTGCATCCGCAATCTGGAACACGCCTACAGCACAGACGGCGGTCTGGCCGTGCTGTTCGGCAATCTGGCCGAGCGCGGCTGCATCGTCAAGACCGCAGGGGTGGACAAGAGCATCCTCACCTTCTCCGGCCCCGCGGTGGTGCTGGAAAGCCAGGACGCGGCGGTGGATGCCATTCTGGGCGGGCAGATCAAGCCGGGCGACGTGGTGGTCATCCGCTACGAAGGCCCGCGCGGCGGCCCCGGCATGCAGGAAATGCTCTACCCGACGAGCTATCTCAAATCCAAGGGCCTGGGCAAGGTCTGCGCGCTGATCACCGACGGGCGTTTTTCCGGTGGCACCGCCGGGCTGTCGATCGGCCATGTCTCGCCCGAGGCGGCAGAAGGCGGCGCCATCGGTCTGGTGCGCACCGGCGATCGCATCGTGATCGACATTCCGAACCGCGTGGTGCGCGTGGATGTGAGCGATGAGGAACTGGCCCGCCGCCGCGCCGAGCAGGATGCCCGCGGCTGGAAGCCCGCTGCCCCGCGCGCACGCAAGGTCAGCCAGGCGCTCAGGGCTTACGCCAAACTGGTGACCAGCGCCGACAAGGGTGCGGTGCGCAACGCGGAGTTGCTCAAGGACTGACCGGCCCGCTCAGGCGGCGCACGAGCGGATCTGGGACGCCACCAGCAGCAACTGCGCCGCCACCGACGCGGCAATGATCTCTGGCGCCTTCCCGACGATGCCGGAAATACCGATCGGGCAGACCAGCCGCTGCAGCGCGGTTTCCGCAACGCCGCGATCGCGCCAGCGGCGCAGGAAGCGCGCGCGCTTGGTGGCCGAGCCGATCAGTCCGAACCAGCCAATGTCTGATCGCCGCAGGATGACTTCGCCCAGGCGAAAGTCGAGATCGTGGCTGTGGGTCATCACCAGATAGAAGGCGCCGGGCGGGGCGGTGGCGATTTCGGCTTCGGGGGCGTCCACCGCCAGCGCGCGCAGGGTGGACGTCCATGGGTGCTCGGGCTCGGGAGCGAGGGCATCCGGCGGAAATTCCTGCTCGCGCTCGTCGATCCAGTCGATGTGGCAGGGCAGCGGGCGCAGTGCCCGCACCAACGCCCGGCCGACATGACCCGCACCAAAGAGCTGCAGATGGAACAGCGGAGTGGGCGAGGGCAGCGCAGCGCTGGCGGCGATTTCGTAGTGCAGCTCGACCTGGCCGCCGCAGCATTGCCCGAGTGCGGGGCCGAGCGCGTGGCTTTCCACATGCGGCACGGGCGGCTCGCTCGCGATCCAGCGCGCGCGCAACTGCCGCGCGGTCGCGATGGCGCGGAATTCCAGATGCCCGCCGCCAATGCTGCCGCTCGTGCGCGTGGCGCCAACCAGCATGCACGCACCCTGTTCACGCGGCGCGGAGCCGCGCACCCGGCTGAGGGTGACCCGCACCCAAGGGGCCTGTTGTGCATCGTCTTGTTGCAGCAGACCCGGGTTCGGCTCCGGTTTCATGTCGCCTCCGCTGCGCCTTGCGCGCGCACCGCCTCGACCGCGTCGAGAATGGCCTCGGGCGTTGCCGGGGCGCGCAGCGGCGGGTCGATGCGGTGCTCTCCCACTGAGGAGATGGCATCGCGGATCGCCAGCAGCACCGAGAACGGCAGCAGCAGTGGCGGTTCGCCCACGGCCTTGGAGCGGTGGATGGTGGGCTGGGGGTTGGGATGGTCGAACAGGGCCGTCCGCAGCACCGCAGGGCAGTCGTTGGCTGTGGGGATCTTGTAAGTGCTGGGGGCGTGGGTGAGCAGCAGTCCGGTCTTGGGATGCCACACCAGTTCTTCCATGGTCAGCCAGCCCATGCCCTGGATGAAGGCCCCTTCGATCTGGCCGATGTCGATGGCCGGGTTGAGCGACTGACCGGCGTCGTGCAGCAGGTCGGCGCGCAGCAGCCGCCATTCGCCCGTGAGGGTGTCCACCAGCACTTCGCTCGCCGCCGCGCCGTAGGCGAAGTAGTAGAACGGGTGGCCAGTGAGGGTCTTGGCGTCCCAGTGCAGATCGGGCGTGGCGTAGAAGCCGTCGCTCCACAACTGCACCCGCGCCGCGTAGGCCTGCTGCACCAGATCGGCGAAGGGCAGGGCGATGCCGCCGACATGCACCTGTCCACCGCGCAAGCGCACCGCGTCGGCGGCGCCACCGTAGCGCTCGGCGGCGAAGGTGGCCAGGCGCTG
>JAGDVQ010000128.1:0-22829 GCA_023255715.1 Thiomonas sp. | reverse complement strand
AAGAGACAGATGCGGCAGTGGCCGAGGTGTTGGCCACCTTGTGGGTATCGGCTGCCGTGCAGCGCACCATGCCAAAGTCCAGCCCCAGTTCCTCGGCGACGACCTGTGCCACCTTGGTGTTCAGCCCCTGCCCCATCTCGGTGCCGCCGTGGTTCACCAGCACGCTGCCGTCGGTGTAGATGTGCACCAGCGCCCCGGCCTGGTTCAGATGCACGACGTTGAACGAGATGCCAAACTTGACCGGGGTGAGCGCCAGCCCTTTCTTGAGCACCGGACTTGCGGCGTTGAAACGTTCGATTGCCGCGCGGCGCGCGGCATAGTCGGCGCTGCGGGCGAGTTGATCGACCAGCGGATGCAGGATGTTGTCGGTCACACCCTGGCCGTAGGGCGTGTGGTTGTTCTGGCCGACACCATAAAAGTTGGCACGGCGCACCTGCAGCGCATCGCGGCCCAGCCTGCGGGCGATGGTATCGAGCACGATCTCGGTGATCAGTGCGCCCTGCGGCCCGCCGAAGCCGCGAAACGCCGTGTTGCTCTGGGTGTTGGTGCGCGCCACATGGCCGTGGATCGCGACATTGGGCAGCCAGTAGGCATTGTCCACATGGCAGATCGCGCGGGTGAGCACCGCGCCAGACAGATCGGCCGAATGTCCGGCGTTGGCGATGAGCGTGACTTCGTAGGCGAGGATGCGGCCGTCGTCGTCGAAGGCGACCGTATAGTCGTAGTCGAAGCCGTGGCGCCGCCCGGTGATGAGAAAATCGTCGTCGCGGTCCAGCCGCAGCTTCACCGGCCGCTGCAGCAAATGCGCGGCCAGCGCCGCGCAGCAGGCAAACAGCGCCGACTGCGATTCCTTGCCGCCGAAGCCTCCGCCCATGCGCCGGCATTCCACCTGCACCTGATGGTGCATCCAGCCCAGCATGTGCGCCACCACATGCTGCATCTCGCTGGGGTGCTGGGTGGAGCACAGGACCCGCAGGCCCGCGTTCTCGGTCGGCATGGCATACGCCACCTGGCCCTCGAGATAGAACTGTTCCTGCCCGCCCACGCTGAAACTGCCCTGCAGGCGATGCGGGGCCGAAGCCATCATCCGCTCAAGTTCGCCAGGCGCTGTCTCGCGCTTCAGATGCATCGGCGGCAGCACATGCTGGCCCAGCGCGTGCGCCTCGCGCGCGGTGAGCACAGCAGGCAGCGGTTCGGCGCGGATCGTCTCGCGCGCCAGCGCCGCGGCGCGCCGCGCCAGAGCGTGCGTCGTTGCCACGACCAGGAACACCGGCTGACCGAGATAGCGCAATTCGCCGCTGGCGAGAATGGGATCGTCGTGCACCACTGGGCCGCAGTCGTTCGCTGCTGGAATGTCCGCCGCGGTGAACACCGCCACCACGCCAGGCTGGGCGCGCAGCCGGTCAAGGTCGATGGCAAGCAGCTTGCCATGCGCCAGCGGCGACAGCCCGAGCGCTGCATGCAGCGTGCCATGCAATTCCGGCGCGTCGTCGGTGTAGGTTGCCCGTCCACTCACATGCAGATGCGCCGATTCGTGCGGCGGGGTGGATTGCCCCCACGCTCCGGCTGTGCCGTCGCGGCCCCCCGAGGGGGTGCATCCCGCCTTGGGGCGGCCCTGCGGCGGGCTCTCGCCCACGCGCTCGCCTCCACGCAGGGCGGGCCATGCGGTCTCGGGCGGGGGATGGGTGTCTGATGGGGCAAGGTCGGTGAGGTCGGGAGCGGTCGGCAAGGGATCGAACAGCTTGTTCATGGCGCGCTCCTCAAACCACCTGCAGCGTGTCCTGCGGCGCGCGCAGTTCGGCCCAGACGCTGGTCAGGCTGGCGGGAAGCGGCGCATCGGGGCGGGTTTCCAGCCAGAAGCGCCACAGCAGATGGCGCGCCACGCGCTGGCGGTGGGCGCTGCTGGCGCGCAGATCGGTCAGCGGCTGAAAGTCGGCATCGAGTGCCTGCATCGCCGTGCGCACGCTGGCCTCGCTCCACGGTTGGCCAAGCAGCGCGGATTCGGCCTGCGCCGCGCGTTTCACGACAGCGGCCATGCCGCCGAAGGCCAGGCGCACATGCTCGACGCGGCCCTGCGCATTCACCCGCAGCGCCAGGCCGCAGCTCACCGCCGAGATGTCGCAGTCGAAGCGCTTGGACAGCTTCCAGGCGCGCAACTGCAGCGGGGCATCGCCCGCAGCGGGCAGCGGCACCTCGATGGCGCGCAGAAACTCGCCGGGCTGCAGCGCGTTGGTCATGTAGCCAGAATAGAACGCGGACAGCGGCAGGCGGCGTTGGACCGGCCCCTGCTGCAACAGCAGCACTGCGTCGAGCGCGAGCAGCACCGGGGCGCTGTCGCCGATTGGCGAGCCGTTGGCCACGTTGCCGCCCAGCGTGCCGGCATGGCGCACCGGCGGACCGGCAAAGCGCAGCGCCATGTCGCGCAGCGTGGGCCAGCGCTGCACCAGCGCGGCCCAGGCGTCTTCCAGCGGCACCGCCGCGCCCATGCGCAGCAGCACGCCGTCGTGCTCCACCGCGTGCAGTTCGCGCACGTCGCCGAGGTAGAGCAGATCGCCCACGTCGCGGAACTGCTTGTTGGTCCACAGGCCGATGTCCGTGGCGCCAGCGAGCAGGGTGGCCTGCGGTCTTGCGGCGCGCTCTGCCGCAAACCCATCGACGCTGCGCGGCGCGATGAACTGGTCGATCCGCGCCCGGCCCTGCGCATCGAGGAGGGCCGGGTTGGGCGCGGCGTAAACGAAGGGCTCGGGGGTGTTGTGGGCGATCTCGCCCAGCAGCGCAGCGATCGGCGCGGGGTCCAGGCGCACCGCCGGCGCGTCGAACATCGCCTGACCGGCATCGAGGATGGGCCGGTAACCGGTGCAGCGGCACAGATTGCCGGCCAGATCGTCGGCCAGTTGCTGGCGCGTGGGCCTTGTCCCCGCACCCTGGTGGCGCTCGTAGCTGGCATACAGCGACATGGCGAAGCCGGGCGTGCAGAAGCCGCACTGCGAACCGTGGCAATCGACCAGCGCCTGCTGCACCGGATGCAGCGCGCGGTCGGGCGCGAGGCGCTGCAGGTCCTCGACGGTGAGCAGCGCCTTGCCGTGCAGCGTGGGCAGGTAGCGGATGCAGGCGTTGATCGGGCGCAACCGCAGCGGGCCGAGCTGCACTGCGCGATTGGCGGCGTGTGCGCCATGGTCATCGCCGAGTTCGGCCACGATCACGGTGCAGGCACCGCAGTCGCCCTCGGCGCAGCCTTCCTTGGTGCCGCACTGATGCGCGTGTTCACGCAGCCATTGCAGCACGGTGGTGGTGATGGGCAGGCCGCTGGCTTCAACGATCTGGCCGCGGTGGACGAAGCGGATGGGCTGGATGTTCATGGTGGTGTCGCGCAGGCGTGCGCTGCAGTCTCAGCAAGGATTGGGCCACGATTCCTTTGCGGTTGACATATGCTGAACTGTATACAAAACATGCAAGGCGGCTGATGCCGCGAGGGGCTGCACCATGAACAATGCGCTGGACTCCATCGACCTGCATCTCATCCGGGTACTGCATACCGTGCTGACCGAATCGAATGTCTCGCGCACCGCGCTGCGGCTGGGCACCACCCAGCCCGCGGTGAGCGCCGCGCTGCGCCGCTTGCGTGCTCTCACTGGCGATGAGCTGCTGGTGCGCAGTGGCAACGCCATGGTGCCCACGGCGTTCGGGGCGAGTCTGGTCGAGCCCTGTGCCTGCATCCTGCGCGAGGCGCAGCGCCTGGTGGATGGCGTGAGCAACTTCGACGCGATGCACAGCACCCGCCAGTTCCGCCTGGCCGCGGCGGATTACATGGACCCGGCGTTTCTGCCCCAGCTCATCTCCACCCTCAAGCGCGAGGCGCCGCTTTGCGGGGTGGATGTGCTGCCGCTGACCGCCTCGCTGGATTACCGCCATGCGCTGGCTGCCGGCGAGATCGACGCAGTGCTCGGCAACTGGCTGGAGCCGCCGCAGGATCTGCATCTCGCGCCGTTGCTCGAGGACGAGATCGTCTGCCTGGTCGCGGCCGACCATCCGGCGTTGCGCCGTGGGCTCGATCTGGCGCAGTACCTGCAGGCCGAGCATGTGGCGCCGTCGCCGTTGCGGGCAGCGGGCGAGGGCGTGATCGACCAGCACCTGCACCATCTTGGACTGCAGCGCAACATCGCGGTGCACTGCGCGTTTTTCAACCTCATTCCGGGCCTGGTGGCGCGCAGTCTGCTGGTGCTGACCACCGGGCGGCGCTTCTGCCAGCGCTATGTGGATGCGGGACTTTCGGTGCGCATCCTGCCCTGCCCGGTGCCGTTTCCACCGCTGACCTACTACCTGCTGTGGCATGCCCGCGCGCATCTCGATGCCGCGCACCGCTGGCTGCGCGCGCAGGTGCGCGAGGCGGCAGCCAAGGCGCCCGGATGATCCGTTTGCACCCCGGCCGATGCGGCGCGGGGCGACTGACTTCGCCGCCCTGAGCGAAGCATCACAACCCGAGGAGACAGCTCATGAATCTGCAGACCCTGTTCAAGCTCGATGCGCATGGCACCACGGTGCGCACCGAAATCCTGGCGGGGGTGACGACATTTCTCACCATGTCGTACATCATCTTCGTCAATCCCGACATCCTGTCCACCACCGGGATGGACAAGAACGCGGTGTTCGTGGCCACCTGTCTGGCCGCGGCCCTGGGCACCTTCATCATGGCCTTCGTCGCCAACTGGCCCATCGGTCTGGCACCGGGCATGGGGCTCAACGCCTTTTTCGCCTTCACCGTGGTCAAGGGCATGGGCTTCACCTGGGAGCAGGCGCTGGGCGCGGTGTTCATCTCGGGCTGCATTTTCGTGCTGCTGACCATCACCGGGGTGCGATCGTGGCTGGTGGCGGGCATCCCAAAGTCGCTGCGCAGCGCGATTGCCGCGGGCATCGGCATGTTTCTCGCCATCATCGCGCTGTCGAACGCGGGGGTGGTGGTGGCCAATCCGGCGACCAAGGTGGGGCTGGGCAATCTGGCCTCGCTTCCGGTGGTGCTGGCCGCATGCGGCTTTGTGCTCATCGCCCTGCTGGACTACTGGCGGGTGCGCGGTGCGATCCTGATTGGCATCGTCGCGGTGACGCTGGCGAGCATGGCGCTGGGACTGACCAAGTACCAGGGGGTCATCTCCATGCCGCCGAGCATCGCGCCGACCTTCCTCAAGCTCGACATTCTCGGCGCGCTGCATGCCGGGTTTTTCCACATCATCCTGGTGTTCGTGCTGGTGGAAATTTTCGACGCCACCGGCACCCTCACCGGCATCGCGCGCAAGGCCGGGCTGCTGAAGGACGGTCAGGACGGCCAGAGCGGGCTGGGCCGCGCGCTGTTTGCCGACAGCCTGGCCATCTTTTCCGGCTCGCTGCTGGGCACCAGCAGCACCACCGCCTACATCGAAAGCGCATCGGGCGTGCAGGCCGGCGGACGCACCGGGCTGACCGCGCTGGTGGTCGGTCTGCTGTTTCTCGCCGCACTGTTCATCGCCCCGCTGGCCGCAGTGGTGCCGGCCTATGCCACCGCCCCGGCTCTGCTGTATGTGGCCGCCCTGATGATGCGGGAACTTCTGGAAATCGACTGGACCGACAGCACCGAAGCCGTTCCCTCGGCGTTGGCCGCTCTGGTCATGCCCTTCACCTATTCGATTGCCAACGGCCTGGCCTTCGGCTTCATCATGTACGCCGCGCTCAAGCTGCTCACCGGGCGGGCACGTGACGTGCATCCGGCGCTGTGGGTGGTGGCGGGGCTGTTCCTGCTGCGCTACGCGCTGTTTCCTTCCGACTGACGACCACGACATGACTGCGAACAACCCTGCGCAGCGCCTGGCGCTGTGCGGCGACATCCTGCATTTCCTGCGCGACCCCGGCTGGGGCGAAGACGCCACCGACGCGGTGCACTTCGAGCCCGACGGCTGGCTGCTGATCGAAGCCGGCCGGGTGCACGCGGTGCGCGCCGCCAGCGACCCGCCCGACGCCAGCTGGCCCCGGCAGGACTGGCGCGGCCACCTGCTGCTGCCCGGCTTCATCGACCCGCATGTGCACGCGCCGCAGCTCGATGTCATTGCCTCCTACGGCGCGGCGCTGCTCGACTGGCTGGAGCGCTACACCTTTCCGGCCGAGGCGCGCTACGCCGACCCCGAACAAAGCCGCCAGGGCGCCGAGCGTTTTCTGCATGCCCTGCTGGAGCACGGCACCACCGCCGCCATGGTGTTCGCCACCGTGCACAAGACCAGCAGCGAAGCGCTGTTCGCCGCCGCGCAGCGCCTGGGCATGCGCCTGATCACCGGCAAGGTGCTGATGGACCGCAATTGCCCCGCCAACCTGCGCGACGACGTGGCGCAGGCTGAAGCAGACTGCGAGGACCTGATTGCGCGCTGGCATGGCGTGGACCGGCTGGCCTACGCCGTGACCCCGCGCTTTGCCGCCACCAGCAGCCCGGAGCAGCTCGCGATGGCAGGCGGCCTGCTGCAGCGCCACGCCCAGCGCGCCGGTGGCCTCTACATGCAGACCCATGTGGCCGAGAACCGCGACGAGGTGCGCTGGATTGCCGGGCTGTTCCCCGACAGCCGCAGCTATCTCGACGTCTACGACCGCCACGGCCTGCTCACCCGCCGCAGCATGCTGGCACACGGCATCTGGCTCGACGACACCGACCGCGCCCGCATGGCGCAAGTCGGCAGCAGCATCGCGTTCTCACCGTCGTCCAACCTGTTTCTCGGCAGCGGGCTGTTCGACTGGGCGCAGGCCGAGTCCGCCCGGGTGGGCGTGGCCCCGGCCAGCGATGTGGGTGGCGGCACCAGTCTGTGCCAGTTGCGCACCCTGACCGACGGCTACAAGGTGCTGGCACTGCAGGGCCAGCGCCTGACCGCGTGGCAGGGGCTGTACGCCGTCACCCGCGGCGCGGCGCGCGCGCTGGAGCTGGAGCACGAGATCGGCCACTTCGCCCCAGGCACCTTGGCCGACGTGGTGGTGTGGCGCTGGGCCATGGGCACGGTGCAACACCGGCGGCAGGACATGGCACGCAGCTTGCATGAGCGTTTGTTCGCGTGGATGCTGCTGGCGGACGAGCGCAATGTCGCCGCGACCTATGTGCAGGGCCGGTTGCTCTACAGCACGCCCTGAACGGTTTGCAACGCTGGCCGAGGCGAACGCTGCACACCCGCAGGTGTAGGACAATCCCCACGCAACCATTCATCCGATTTCCTTCATGCGGCTCGCGCTCGAACACATCAGCAAGTCCTACCCCGGCGTCAAGGCCAATGACGACATCAGCCTGCAGGTCGAGGCTGGGGAAATTCACGCGGTGCTGGGCGAGAACGGTGCGGGCAAGTCCACGCTGATGAAAATCATCTTCGGCGCGGTGCAGCCCGATTCCGGCCGCATCGTCTGGAACGGCGCGCCGGTGCGCATCAAAAACCCCGGCATGGCGCGCGATCTGGGCATTGCGATGGTCTATCAGCATTTCGCCCTGTTCGACTCACTCAGCGCGGCCGAGAACATCTGGCTTGGGCTGGGGCAGGGGATGGCGCTGGCCGATGTGGAGCGTCGCATCGACGCGGTCGCGCAGCGCTATGGCCTGGACTGCGCGCCGCGCCGCCCGGTGCACACCCTGTCGGTCGGCGAACGCCAGCGGGTGGAAATCATCCGCTGCCTGCTGGCCGACCCCAAGCTGCTCATCCTCGATGAGCCCACCTCGGTGCTCACGCCGCAGGCGGTCGAGAAGCTGTTCGTCGTGCTGCGCCAGCTTGCGGCGGACGGTTGCAGCATTCTCTACATCAGCCACAAGCTCGACGAAATCCGCAGCCTGTGCCACAACTGCACCGTGCTGCGCGCAGGCAGGGTGACCGGCCGGGTCGACCCGGCCAAAGAGACCGAAGCCAGCCTGTCCCGACTGATGATCGGCGCCGACCCGCCCGCGCTGCAGCACCGGCCTGCGCAGCCCGGCGAGGTCTTGTTGCGGGTCGATGATCTGAACCTGCCGGGTGATGGCGAGTTCAGCGTGCCGCTGCAGCACCTGTCCTTGCAGGTGCGGGCCGGAGAAATCCTGGGGATCGCCGGGGTGTCTGGCAATGGGCAGCAGGAATTGCTCGGTGTGCTGTCGGGCGAGGACCGGCGCGCGCCTGCCGCGGTGCTGCAACTGGCGGGCGAGCCGGTGGGCGCGCTCGGCCCGGCGCAGCGGCGCTGGCGCGGGCTGCACTTCATTCCGGAAGAACGTCTGGGCCGGGCAACCGTGCCGGTGCTCTCGCTTGCGCAGAACATGCTGCTGACCGCAAGGCCGTCCGAGACCAGCTCCCGCGGGTTGATCCGCAGGCGTGTCCTGGGCGATCAGGCGCAGGCGGTGATCGCGCGCTTCGGGGTGAAGGCCGGCGGGCCGCAGGCCGCGGCGCGCAGTCTGTCCGGGGGCAATCTGCAGAAATACATCGTCGGCCGCGAAATCCTCGGCAGGCCGCGCGTGCTCGTCGTGGCGCAGCCGACCTGGGGCGTGGACGTGGGCGCTGCGGCGCAGATCCGCGGCGAGCTTCTCGCGCTGCGCGATGCGGGTTGCGCGGTGCTTGTCATTTCGGAGGAACTCGACGAGCTGTTCGAGATCTCCGACCGGCTGCAGGTCATGGCGCGCGGCCGGCTGTCGCCCTCAATTGCCCGCGCCGACGCCACCGTAGAGCAGATCGGCATCTGGATGAGCGGGCTGTGGCCGAAGGACGGTGCTTTGCATGAGGAGATGGCGCATGCTGCGGCTTGAGGCGCGGGCCGAGCCGTCGCGGTGGATGGTGTGGCTGTCGCCGCTGCTGGCGCTGGCGATCACCGTGGCCTTTGGCGTGGGCATTTTTCTGGCAATGGGCAAGAGCCCGCTGCTCGGCCTGAGCATGTTTTTCTGGGAGCCGATCAAAAGCCCGTACAACCTGTCGGAACTGGCGCTCAAGGCCACGCCGCTGATTCTCATCGGCCTGGGGCTGGCGGCTTGCTACCGCAGCAATGTCTGGAACATCGGCGCCGAAGGGCAATACATCCTCGGGGCGATTTTCGGCGGCGGCGTGGCGCTGCTGGCCGGAGACCATACCCCGCATGCCATCGTGCTGCCTGTTCTGCTGGCGGGCGTGCTCGGCGGCATGGTGTGGGCGGCGCTGGTCGCTGCCCTGCGCGACTGGTTCAACGCCAATGAAATCCTGGTCAGCCTGATGCTGGTGTACGTGGCGCAGTACCTGCTGGACTATCTGGTGTACGGCCCGTGGAAAGACCCAGAGGGCTACAACTTTCCGCAGACCCGGATGTTTGCCGACCCGACGTTGCTCGGTCACCTGATCGACGGCACGCGGCTGAACTGGGGCTTTCCCATCGCACTGGTCGCGGTGGCGCTGGTGTGGGTGTTCCTGTTTCGCAGTGTCGCCGGGTTTCGGCTGCAGGTGGGCGGGCTGGCGCCCGGGGCGGCGCGCTACGCCGGGTATTCGTCGCGCAAGGCGCTGTGGACGGTGCTGCTGATGTCGGGCGGATTCGCCGGTCTGGCCGGTGCGCTGGATGCGATCGGCCCGCTGCAGCAACTCACGCCGCAGGTGTCGCAGGGCTACGGCTTTGCCGCCATCATCGTGGCCTTTGTCGGACGGCTCAACCCGGTGGGCATTGTGCTGTCCGGGGCGCTGATGGCGATGTTCTACATCGGCGGCGAGCTGGCGCAGTCGCGCCTGGGCCTGCCCAATGCGATGACCGGGGTGTTTCAGGGGCTGCTGCTGTTTGCGCTGCTGGCCTGCGACACCCTGATCCATCACCGCATCCGCCTCAAGCGCTGAAGGGAGACAACTCAATGGACATGACCGCCTCCCTCATTGCCACCACGCTGAGCGCGGGAACCCCTTTGGCGCTGGCGTCGCTCGGGCTGCTGATCAACGAAAAGTCCGGCGTGGTCAACCTCGGCGCCGAGGGCATGATGCTGATGGCCGCGGTCGTCGGCTTTGCCGTGGCCCTGCACACCGGCAACCAGTGGGCGGCGTTCGGCGCTGGCGCGGCAGTCGGCGCGCTGCTGGCCGCAGCACTCGGCCTGCTCGTCATCTGGCTGGGCACCAACCAATACGCCACCGGTCTGGCGCTGACGCTGTTCGGCGCCGGGTTGTCGGCTTTCCTCGGCATCGACTATGTCGGCAAGACCCTGCCCAACTTCCCGCCCTGGGACATTCCGGGCCTGAGCCAGCTGCCGTTCTTCGGCCCGGCGCTGTTCCGCCATCACCTCATGGTGTATCTCACCATTTTGCTGGCGCTGGGCATGATCTGGTTTCTCGACCGCACGCGCGCCGGACTGGTGCTGCGTGCGGTGGGCGAGTCGCCCGAAGTCGCCCATGCGCTGGGCTATCCGGTGCGCCGGATCCGCCTGCTGGCGCTGGTGTGCGGCGGCGCGCTGGTGGGCGTGGCGGGGGCGTATCTCTCGGTGATCTACACCCCGCTGTGGGTGCAGGGCATGACCGCAGGGCGCGGCTGGATCGCGCTGGCGCTGACCACCTTCGCCACCTGGCGTCCGGCGCGGGTGCTGCTCGGGGCCTATCTGTTCGGCGGGGTCACCATGCTGCAGTTCTTTTTTCAGGGCAGCGGGGTGCAGGTGCCGTCGCAGTTGCTGTCGATGCTGCCGTACATTGCCACCATCGTGGTGCTGGCGCTGATGTCGCGCAATCCACTGTGGATTCGGGTCAACATGCCGGCATCGATCGGCAAGCCGTTCACCCCGGGGGGGTGAGACCACCGCACCGTGGGCACGATTTTTGTATACAGTTTCGCATCATTCATTTGGAGGACTCCATGTTCACGACCCGCTTGAAAAAACCCTTGGGTGTGCTGGCCACTGCAGCCAGCCTCGCCGTTGCCAGCCTGATGGGCCAAGCCGGGGCGCCCGCGCAGGCTGCCGAGCCGCTGAAAATCGGCTTTGTCTACGTTGGCCCGGTGGGTGATGCCGGCTGGAGCTTTGCGCACAATCAGGCGCGGCTGGCGCTGCAGGCCAAGTTCGGCGACAGGATCAAGACCCAGTTCGTCGAGAGCGTGCCTGAAGGCCCGGATTCGGCACGGGTGTTCCGCGATCTGGCGCAGCAGGGCGATGGTCTGATCTTCGCCACCAGCTTTGGCTACATGGAATCAGTGCTGCGCGTGGCCAAGGACTTTCCCAAGGTCAAGTTCGAGCACGCCACCGGCTACAAGACCGCGAGCAACGTCGGCACCTACGATGCCCGCACCTATGAGGGCGCCTATCTCGCTGGCGTGATCGCCGGTGGCATGACCAAGAGCAATGTGCTCGGTGTGGTCGGCTCGGTGCCCATTCCCGAGGTCATCCGCAACATCGATTCCTTCACTCTGGGCGCGCAGTCGGTCAACCCCAAGATCACGACCAAGGTCGTGTGGGTGAACAAGTGGTTCGATCCGCCGAAGGAAACCGAAGCCGCCACCTCGCTGATCAACCAGGGCGCCGACGTGCTGTTCCAGAACACCGACTCGCCCGCCGTGCTGCAGACTGCCGAGAAGATGGGCAAGTACGGCTTCGGCTGGGACAGCAACATGAGCAAGTTCGGCGGCAAGGCGCATCTGGCCTCGGCCACCATCAACTGGGCGCCGCTGTACGAAATGCTGACCGACGAAGTGCTCAAAGGCAGTTGGAAACCCGCGCAATACTGGTGGGGCATGAAGCACGACACCATCGCGTTGCAGGACATCAGCCCTTTGGTTCCCGCAGCGCTGAAAAAAACCGTGCTTGAACGCGAAGCCGGTCTGAAAAGCGGCAGCCTCACCATCTGGAAAGGTCCGATCGTCGACCAGTCCGGCAAGGTGGTGCTGCCTGCGGGCAAGGTTGCCGACGACAAGTTCCTGCACGGCATCACCTTCTATGTGAAGGGCGTCGAAGGCAAGGTGCCGGGGCAGTGAGGCGGCATCCACCGGGCGCGCAGCGCAAGGCCTGATCGCACACGGATCGCGCCCCTGGTTCCACGGTACAGACAATTCATTGATGCAAGCCTCATCCTTTGCCAGTCTTCCCAACGAGCTGGTGGCGCAGTTGCTGGCCACCAGCCCCAAGGCCGAGCTGCATGTGCATATCGAAGGCACTTTGGAGCCGGAGCTGATTTTTGCGCTGGCGCGGCGTAACAGAGTGACGCTGCGGTATGACGACGTGGACGCACTGCGCCGGGCGTATGCCTTCACCGATCTGCAGTCCTTCCTCGACCTGTATTACGCCGGCTGCGACGTGCTGCGCACCGAGCAGGATTTTTTCGATCTGGCCTGGGCTTATTTTGAGCGGGCCGCGCACAGTGGCGTGGTGCGGGCCGAGCCGTTTTTTGATCCGCAAAGCCATACCGCGCGGGGCGTTGGCTTCGAGGTGTTCATGCCGGCGTTCATCCAGGCTGCAAAGCGGGCGCAGGACGAACTGGGCTTGAGCGTCGGCTGGATCCTGAGTGTATTGCGCCACCTGCCGGAGGACGAGGCGCTGCAGACCCTGCGCGCCGCCGAGCCCTGGCTCGATCACATCATCGGCCTTGGGCTGGATTCGTCCGAGCGGGGGAATCCGCCGGAAAAATTCGCCCGGGTGTTTGCCCAAGCCGCGCAACTCGGCCTGCACCGCGTGGCGCATGCCGGCGAGGAAGGCCCGCCCGAGTATGTGCGCGGTGCGCTCGATGGATTGGGGGTCGAGCGCATCGACCACGGCGTGCGCGCCAGCGAAGACCCGGCCCTGATGCAGCGCCTGGCGCGCGAGCAGGTGCCGCTGACCGTGTGCCCACTGTCGAACGTGCGGCTGTGCGTCGTGGACAGTCTTGCGCAGCACAATCTGCCGCAATTGCTGGCCGCAGGGCTGAAGGTCACGGTCAATTCCGATGACCCCGCCTACTTTGGCGGGTATGTGAACGACAACCTGTTGCAGCTGTTCGCCGCGCAGCCCATGCTGGGCGCGCCGCAGGCCTACATCTTGCTGCGCAACAGCCTGGAGGCGAGCTTTGCCGCAGATGCCGACAAGGCGCTGTGGATCGCCCAACTCGACGCGCTCTGGCGCGATGCGGGAGGCGCGGCATGAGCACTGCGCCGGTCACCGCAGAACATGCCGTCGCGCTGACCCGGGCGTGGGTCGACCGGGTGGTGATCGGGCTCAACCTCTGCCCCTTTGCCAAGGCGCCGCAGGTCAAGGGTCGCATCCGCTATGTCTGCAGCGAGGCCACCACACCGCAGGCGCTGCTGCACGCGCTGAACACCGAACTGCTGCATCTGGCCGACACGCCGATCGACGTGGTGGAGACCACGCTGCTGATCCACCCGTTCGTGCTCACCGATTTTGCGCAATACAACGCGTTTCTCGACCGTGCCGAGTCTGCCGTGGACGCGCTGGAACTGAGCGGGGTGCTGCAGATCGCCAGTTTTCATCCGCAATACCGCTTCGCGGGCACCCGGCCTGCGGATGTGACCAACGCGACCAACCGCTCGCCGTTCCCGATGCTGCACCTGATCCGCGAGCAGAGCATCGATCGCGCGGTGGCGGCATTTCCCGAGGCCGAAGCGATTTACCAGGCCAATATGGCCACGATGCAGCGGCTCGGCAAGCAAGGCATCGCCGCGTTGCTGGCGCAGTGCGCGCAAGAGGCGGTCGTGCAGACCCCGGGCGATTGACCCCACAGCGCACAGGGGCGACCCCGCAGTAGCATCTGCTCACAAATGCACTCTTGGGAGACCACCATGTGGAACAAGGATCTGGATGCGGAGTTCAGCAGTCTGACCCCGGGGCCGACAGACGGCGCGCTGTCGCGGCGCGACTTCGTGCGCTCTGCGCTCGGTGTGGGCTTTGCCGCAGCTGCGGGGCCTGTGGTGGCGCAAACGGCCATCAGCACCCCGACAGACGGCCTGCTGGCCGGCGATGTGCAGATCGAGTCGGGCGGGCAGAAGATTCCGGTCTATCGCGCCCAGCCCAAGGGCAAGACCGATCTGCCGGTGGTGCTGGTGGTGTCCGAGATTTTTGGCGTGCACGAGTACATTGCCGACGTGGCGCGGCGGCTGGCGCATCAGGGCTATCTGGCGCTCGCACCCGATCTGTTCGTGCGCCAGGGCGACCCGATGGCCTATGGCACCATTGCCGAGGTCATGAGCAATGTGGTTTCCAAGGTGCCCGACGCGCAAGTGCTGCAGGATCTCGACGCCTGCCGCGACTGGGCCGCAGCCAACGGCGGCAAGGCCGGGCATGTGGGCATCACGGGCTTCTGCTGGGGCGGGCGATTTGTCTGGCTGTATTGCGCGCACGCGCCGGTGCAGGCCGGCGTGGCGTGGTATGGACGGCTGGTCGGTACGCCGTCTGCGCTGGCCCCGAGAAATCCGGTGGATATTGCCAAGGATCTCAAGGCGCCCGTGCTTGGGCTGTATGGCGGCAAGGATCAGGGCATCACGCAGGAGTCGGTGGAACAGATGCGCAAGGCCCTCGCTGCAGGCGACGCCGCTGCGAAGGCCTCGGAAATCGTGGTCTATCCCGATGCCGGTCACGGCTTTCATGCCGACTACCGTCCGAGCTACAACGCCAAGGACGCGCAGGATGGCTGGAAGCGCGCGCTGGCCTGGCTCCGGCAGCACCAAGTCGGCGCCTGAGCTACAGGGTGCGCGCCCGGTGCGCAACGCCCTTCGGTTTGCAACCCGAACCGAGGCGTCCGCTTTGGTGCGCGTTCAGCGCACGACAAGCACCGGCAGCTTGGAGTGCGACAGCACGCGTGAGGACTGACTGCCCAGCACGGCCGAGCTCATGCCGCCGCGCCCGTGCGAGGCAATGACGATGGTGTCGCAACCCTGCTTTTCCGCAACGGCAAGCAGGCCGCGCCAGGCTTGGGCGTCTTCTTCCACGACCGTATCGCAGCTCAGGCCGGCGGCCTGCAGCTGATCGCGCATGCGCTGCAGTGCCACATTGGCCTGCTTGCGCACTTCTTCCTGCCACTGATCCATGCCAACCGGCATGACTTCGATCGCGCCGATGTATGGATACAGGTCAATCACCGAAGCGACGGTGATCTTCGAACCGAACTTCCTGGCCAGTTCAATGGCATAGGGCAGGGCTTTTTGCGACAGGTCGGAACCGTCTGTGGACAGCAGGAGGTGATTGAACATGGGAGTGCTCCGGTTTTGAAATTGTCGCCGCCGGGTTGAGGAAAAGCTCCCCGGCGGGGTAAATCAGCGCAGAACCAGCACCGGAATGGTCGAGTGGGTCAGCAGCTTCTGGGTTTCACTGCCGAGCAGCAGGGCCTGCACCCCGCGGCGGCCGTGCGAGGCGATGACCACCAGGTCGCAGCTGCGATCTTTGGCGACATCGAGCATGGCCTTCCAGGGGTGAATGTCCTCGGCAATGACTGGCTCGAAGCTCAGCCCGGCGGCCTTGCAGGCATCCTGCAGCGGCTTGAGCGCATCCTCGGCCAGTTGGGTGACGTGCACGCGGTACTGGTCTGCCGTGATCGGCACCGATTCCGCCAGACCGGAATACGGATAGGGATCGGTGACATTGAGCCCGACCACCGCAGCGCCGCAGCTCTTGGCCAGCGCAACGGCATGGGGAATGACTTTGGCTCCGGTTTCCGACCCATCGGTGGGGACGAGAATCTTCTTGTACATGGCGTGCTCCGTTGTGGGTGAAAGATCGATCTGTGTCGTGGTCGGTCCAGCGTCAACCACTGCCCATATGCTGCTCCTGCAATGTATTGCCGTGCTTGCTGCAGATCAAACGGATTTGACGCGCTGCAGGACGGTTCAGCCCTGGCCCTTGGCCACGGGGCGGGCCGGGTCGGCGCACCATTCGCTCCAGGAGCCGGGATAAAGTAGGCCACCGTCGAGTCCGGCATGCATCATGGCCAGCAGATTGTGGCAGCCGGACACGCCAGAGCCGCAGTGGTGAATCACGTCGCGCGGGTCCCAGTCTTCGAGCAGGGCGGTGAATTCTTCGCGCAGTTGCTCACGCGACTTGAAGGTGCCGTCGGGCTGCAGATTGGTCTGAAAGAAACGGTTTTTCGCACCGGGGATATGCCCGGCCACCGGGTCGATCGGCTCCACCTCACCGGCGAAGCGTTCGGGTGCGCGGGCGTCGAGCACCAGTTTCTTGGCGCTTTGCAGGTTGTCCAGCACGCCCTGGGCCGGCACGTCGCCAACCAGCGCGGGGCGGCGGATGAAGGTCCCAGGTGCACGCGGTGCGGGTTCTGCGCTGTCGCTCGCGCCGCCTGCGGCCAGCCAGGCCTGCCAGCCGCCATCGAGCACAGCCACCGCCTCGTGTCCGAGCCAGCGCAGCATCCACCACAGGCGCACGGCGAATCCACCGCCCGAGCGGTCGTATGCGACGACCTGCTGATTCTGGTTCAGGCCAAGCTGAGCAAGCCGCGCGGCGAATGCCTGCGCATCGGGCAGCGGATGGCGGCCGTTGCGCCCGGTCGTCGGGGCCGACAGATCGCGGTCGAGGTGCAGAAACAACGCGCCGGGAATGTGCGCCGCGGCATAGTCGCGCTGGCCCGCCTGCGGGTTGGCGAGGTCGTGACTGCAATCGACGACAAAGACGTCGGGCGACTGCATCAGTTCCGCGGCGGAAATCAGGGTGGTGTAGGGGGTTGCCATGGTGCAATGAACTTCTTTGGGGGAAACGCGCGAGCGTCAGGCTGGCACCTGCAGCTTGTTGCGGTACCAGGCGTGGAAATGGCGCATGCCGTCCTCCATCGGGGATTGATACGGGCCGTGCTGGTCGTCACCGCGTTCGAACAGCGCCTTGCGTCCGGCGTCCATGCGCTCGGCGATTTCGTCGTCTTCCGCGCAGGTTTCCATGTAGGCCGCGCGTTCGGCCATGATGAACTCGCGCTCGAACGCAGCAATTTCTTCAGGATAGAAAAACTCCACCATGTTCAGGGTTTTCTGCGGACCCAGTGGATAGAGGGTGGAGACCACAAGCACATGCGGGTACCACTCCAGCATGATGTTGGGGTAGAGGGTGAGCCAGATCGCGCCATGCTCGGGCAGTTTCTTGTCGGAACGGAAGTTCAGCACCGCCTGATGCCACTTGCTGTAGACCGCGCTGCCCGGATGCTGCAGGCCCTCGTGCACACCGACGGTCTGCACGCTCCATTCGGGGGCGAACTGCCACTGCAGCACACTGCAATCGACGAACTTGCCCAGGCCCGGATGGAAGGGCACGACGTGGTAGTCCTCCAGATAGACCTCGATGAAGGTTTTCCAGTTGTAGTTGCAAACGTGCATTTCGGTGTGGTCGTGCACGAAACCGGTGAAGTCGAACTCCTTGAGCACCGCGAGCTGCTGCATGGTCTGCGCCACGGGGTAGCCGTTGTCCTCGAACAGCATGCCGTTCCAGCGCTGCAGCGGGTATTTCTGCAGATGCAGACAGGGGTCCTGCTCGAAATGCGGCGCGCCGACGAGCTGGCCGTCCAGGCCGTAGGTCCAGCGGTGCAGCGGGCAGACGATGTTCTTGCCGGTGCTGCCCATGCCGCGCAGCATCACCGCCTGTCGGTGGCGGCAGACGTTGGACAGCAGCTCGATACCCTCTGGCGCGTGGATCAGTGCCCGCCCTTCGCCCTCCTGGGCGAGCGCTGCGTAGTCGCCGATCTTGGGCACCGTGAGTTCATGTCCGAGGTAGCGCGGGCCGGAGCGGAAGATCTGTTCCTGCTCCAGCTTGAACAGATCGTCGTCGAAATACGTCGAAACCGGCAACTGCAGGTGATCCTGCGACAGGCGAATACTCAGATCGGACATGATGGGGGCGCACCTCCGCAATGCGTTGAAAAATGCCAGGGTCAAAACAGTGCGACGATTGTAGAGTCGCCCCATCGCGGCAAAACCGTGTGTCGCGCCTAAAATGCAGAGCTTTCCTCCTTCAGCCATCCGGGTTGCCGCGCACTGACGTGGACATGCCCTGGCCTGACAACATGCCCGCCGCAAAATCCGCCCGCAACAACGATCAGGCTCCGGCCAGCTATGAGCAGGCGCTGGCAGAGCTTGAACACATCGTGCAGGCGATGGAAGCCGGGCAACTCAGCCTGGACGACACGCTGGCCGCCTACAAGCGCGGCAACGTCCTGCTGCAGTTCTGCCGCAGCAAGCTGCAGGCGGTGGAGCAGCAGGTGCAGGTGCTCGATGGCGAGCAACTCAAGCCCTTGCGTGTCGCGCCCGACGAGGAGGACGACCGTGACTGAGACCCTGCAGAATGCGCGGACGCAGGCCGAGCGGGCAGGTGCTGACGTGCCGTTCGAGGACTGGATGCGTCAGCACCAGGCGAGGGCGCAGGCGCTGATTGCGCACCATGTGCCGCAGGCTCATCCTGTGGTGCCGCAATTGCATGAAGCCATGCATTACGCCGCAGCGCAGGGCGGCAAGCGCGTGCGGCCCCTGCTGGTGTGGGCGGCCGGCGAATGTGTGCGGGCGGATGAAGCGGCGCTGGACCGCGCGGCCTGTGCGGTCGAGCTGGTGCATGCGTACTCCCTGGTGCACGACGACCTGCCCTGCATGGACGACGACGTATTGCGCCGCGGCCAGCCCACCACCCATGTGCGTTTCGGCGAGGCGCTGGCCCTGCTGGCCGGTGACGCCCTGCAGGCGCTGGCCTACGAAGTCCTCACCCCGGAGGCTGGCGTCGCCCCGGCGCTGCAGGCCCGGCTGTGTGCGCTGCTGGCGCGTGCCTCGGGCGCGGAAGGCATGGCGGGGGGGCAAACCCTGGACATTCTCTCCACTGGTGGCGCCATCAGCGGCGATGACCTGATGCACATGCACAGTCGCAAGACCGGCGCTTTGCTGAAGGCCAGTGTGATGATGGGCGCAGCCTGTGCCGGACAGGTCACGGAGCGACAGCCCGCAGTCGAGCTGGCGCTGGAGGTCTATGGTGAAGCCATCGGTCTGGCTTTCCAGGTGGTGGATGACATCCTGGACGTCACCGCAGATTCCGCCACGCTGGGCAAGACGGCGGGCAAGGACGCGCAACAGAACAAGTCCACCTATGTTTCCGCACTCGGCCTCGACGCGGCACGCCAGCTGGCGCTGACCTTGCGGGACAAGGCGCAGTCGGCGCTGGACACGCTGCCCGCGGCGCAATGCGCGTCCAGCCAGAGGCTGCGGGAGTTGGCCGATCTGATCGTGCTGCGCGGGCACTGATCGCATGCAACGCGCTGACCAGGAGGCCCCCGTGACCATTCCTCGCCAACCCCCTTCTGGCGCTGCTGCATTGTCGGCACTGGCCGCCGCCACTGCGCTCGGCGCGCTGGGCAGTGCGCTGTGGCTGCAGCGCAAGGGTTTCGCGCCCTGTCCGCTGTGCATTCTGCAGCGCATGGCGTACCTGGGCGTGCTGGGTTTTGCGCTGAGCGCGCTTGGCCTGCTGCGCGCGGGCGCTGCCCTGGCCGCGCGGCTGTCTCAGGGGCTGGCGGCGCTCAGTGCGCTGGTCGGCCTGGGATTCGCCGCCCGCCACATCGGGCTGGTGCTGCATCCGGGACAGCTCTGTGGCCTGGACCCGCTGGCTGCGGTGATCAACCACTGGAGCGTCACGCAATGGATGCCCTGGATGTTCCGTGCAGACGGTCTGTGCGCCGACACGCCGAAGGTCTTCGGACTGGCGCTGCCGTTCTGGTCTGCTGCCGGATTTGTCGTGGTGTCTGTCTTGCTGCTTGCTGCCCTGCTGCGCCGCAGCCGTTCCTGATTGCGTTGAACGATGGTGACCTCCTCTTTTCCCTTGCTGTCCCGCGTGTCCTCGCCTGCGGATCTGCGCGCGCTCGACCGCGCGCATCTGCGCCAGCTTGCCGTGGAACTGCGCGAGTTCATCCTGCAGTCGGTGTCGCGCACCGGGGGTCATCTGTCGTCCAACCTGGGCACGGTCGAACTCACCATCGCGCTGCATGCGGTATTCAACACCCCGGAAGACCGGCTGGTGTGGGACGTGGGTCACCAGACCTATGCGCACAAGATTCTCACCGGCCGACGCGAGGCCATGCGCGGGCTGCGGCAGAAAGGCGGCATTTCCGGCTTTCCGCGGCGCGAGGAATCGGTGTACGACACCTTCGGCACCGCGCATTCGTCCACCTCCATCTCCGCGGCGCTGGGCATGGCGATGGCCGCGCAGCGCAAGGGCGAGTCGCGCCGGGTGGCGGCGATCATCGGTGACGGCGCGCTCACCGGCGGGATGGCGTTCGAGGCGCTGAACAACGCCGGCGTTCACCCCGAAGCCGATCTGCTCATCGTGCTCAATGACAACGATATGTCGATTTCGCCGCCGGTGGGCGCGCTCAACCGACACCTCACCGGGCTGCTGTCGGGCGGGCTGTTCACGGCGGCGCGCAGCACGGCCAAGCAGGTCCTCAGCGCTGCGCCACCGCTGCTGGGGCTGGCGCGGCGGCTGGAGGAATACGCCAAGGGGCTGGTCGCACCGTCACCGTTGTTCGAGGAACTGGGGGTCAAGTATTTCGGCCCGATCGACGGCCACGACCTCGACGCGCTCATTCCCACGCTGCACAACCTGCGCGAGATGCACGGTCCCATCCTGTTGCATGTCGTGACCAAGAAGGGGCAGGGCTACAAGCTGGCCGAGGCCGATCCGGTGGCGTATCACGGCCCAGGCAAGTTTGATCCCGCCGTTGGACTGGCGCCAAGCAAGCCCGGCAAGCCGCCCACGTTCACGCAGGTGTTTGGGCAATGGCTGTGCGATATGGCGCAGGTCGATGCGCGTCTGGTGGGCATCACCCCGGCCATGCGCGAGGGCTCGGGGCTGGTGGAGTTTGCCGAGCGCTTTCCGCAGCGCTATTTCGACGTGGGCATTGCCGAGCAGCATGCCGTGACCTTTGCTGCGGGGTTGGCCTGCGAGGGCATGAAGCCGGTGGTGGCGATCTATTCCACCTTTCTGCAGCGCGGCTACGACCAGCTCATTCACGACGTGGCCATTCAGAACCTGCCGGTCCTGTTTGCGGTCGATCGCGCCGGGGTGGTGGGGGCAGACGGCGCCACGCATACTGGCGCGTTCGACATTCCGTTTCTGCGCTGCGTACCCAATATGAGCGTGCTCACCCCGGCGGACGAAAACGAGTGCCGCCAGTTGCTCACCACCGGATTTCGCCAGAGCGGGCCAGTGGCCGTGCGCTATCCGCGCGGCAGCGGCGCCGGCGTCGCCGTGTCTGCGGGCTTGAGCGAGCTGCCCTGGGGCAAGTCGCAGCCTCGACGCGCCAGTGCGGCGCTACCGGGCAAGCGCATCGCCATTCTCGCCTTCGGCCCAGTGCTCTATGCGGCGTTGCAAGCGGCTGAAACCTGTGATGCCAGCGTGCTCAACATGCGCTTCGTCAAGCCGCTCGATACTGCGGCCCTGCTTGCTGCCGCGCGCACGCACGACGCGCTGGTCACGGTGGAGGAGGGCGCGGTACTGGGCGGCGCAGGCTCGGCCTGTCTCGAAGCGCTGCAGGCAGCGGGGGTGCAGATCCCGGTGTTGACCCTGGGCTTGCCCGACGCCTGGGTCGAGCACGGCGATCCGGCGCAGATCACGGCCGACCTGGAGCTGGATGCCGCAGGCATTGCCGCGGCCATTCGCGCGCGTTTTGCCGCGCTGATCACACCGGAACACAAACGCGCGGCAAACGAATGAGCGCGGGCGGATTGCCCGCACGGTTCACTGTTTGCCGAGGCAGTTGCGCAGATTGCCCGCCAGATTGCGCATCAACTGGGTATAGCCATCCAGGCCGAGCGGGCCTTTGGCGCCGAGCGGGTCGAGTGTGCCCAGGCGGGCGTTGCTGCCCTCGATCAGGGTCTGCACCAGGCGCGGCTCGAATTGCGGCTCGGAGAACACGCACACTACACCGAGCGTCCTGATTTTTTCGCGCATCTGGCTCACGCGACGGGCGTTGGCCATGGCGTCCGGGCTGACCAGAATCGAGCCCACGGCGTGCAGGCCAAACGCCTGCTCGAAATACTGGAACGCATCGTGAAACACGATGAAGGGCCTGTCTTTCACCGGGGCGAGTTGCGCGGCGAGTTCCGCCGTCATGGCGTCGATGCGCTGCACGGCCTGTTCGGCGTTGGCACGGTATTGCGCGGCATGCTGCGGATCCATGGCTTGCAGCGCGCCTGCAGCGCTGCGCACGATTTCCTTCGCATTGGTCGGCGAGAGCCAGAGGTGGCCATCGAAACTGCCGGTGTGCGCAGCGTCATGCGCGTCCTGCGTGGCTGATTGCAGCAGGGGTGCGGGGTGCCTGCGCTCCCACTCGCCACCGCTGCGGGCCGGCAGCAGGTGCATGCCAGGCAGGGTGGACAGGGTGATGACACGGGCGCCAGCGGGCAGGGCCCTGGTGATCTTGGTCAACGCCGGCTCGACATCGGGCCCGATCCAGAACAGAAGCTGCGCCTGTTCCGCAGCGGCGCGCTCGGAGGGCTTGAAGGCGTAAGTATGTGGCGAACTGCCCGGCGGAATCAGCACGGTGGGAGTGCCCACGCCAGCCATGACGGCGGCAACCAGATCGCCCACCGGCTTGATGCTCACGGCCACGCGGGGGGCTGTCTGGGCGTGGGCGATGGGCGGGCCGAACAAGGCGCCGATCAGCAGGGCAATGGAAAAAACACGTCGTGCGATGTGTGGCATGGTGACAGGGGGACGGCAAGCGACAAATAGTTACAATATAACAGTTGCAACCAGAATACCTCAACGTGCCCGACACAGATCCTCTGATTCGTCTCGACGACATCAGCCTGCAGCGCAATGGCAACCTGCTGCTTGCAGGCGTGAGCCTGCGTGTGTTGCCGCGCCAGATCGTCACCCTGGTCGGACCCAATGGCGCCGGCAAGACCACGCTGGTGCGCGTGCTGCTCGGCCTGATTGCCCCGGACGCGGGCAC